>JAETOX010000049.1 GCA_021771575.1 Bacteroides sp.
CCATCGGCTTCCGGAACCCGGCATTCTTTCATGAGGGCATAGTAGGCTTCCAGACCGTCGGCATCGTATCCTACAATTTTCTTGGCTTCCCGCTTCAGGAATTTCTTAGCCCCAGATTCCCATACACGCTCTAAATGCAGGCCGGCATCTTTACCGTAACGTTTCACCAATTCCGATTTGCGGGCATATACCGGACGGAACACAGCATAATTCGGAGTCACATAGGAACGAAACATCCGGTATACGTTTGTATCTGCCAATACGGCGTCTGCCTTGTCTTTCAGGAAATCATCGGCTACCGTACGCACGGTTCCCGACATAGCGGCATCGTTCAACAATGCCAGGTAATCGCGGATAAATTCTACGGAGCGTTCACCAGCCTCGTAGCGTTTGTGCATATCTGTCAAGCCACCGCCCTTGACGCCGTTCTCCGCAAACTCGATCAATTCATCCACACTCAGATAACCGGCATGACGACACAGTAGTTCTCCCTGAGCATTCAACACAAGCAAAGTGGGGTAAGCGTTTACATCGTATTTTTTCCGCAATTCCACCCCTTCTCCTTTCTCCATGTCTATTTTCACCGATACGAAACGGGGATTGAAATATTCTCCCGCTTTGGCCTGAACAAATTCTTTGGAGGCCATTCGTTTACAAGGACCGCACCAACTGGTGTAACAGTCCATAAATACTAATTTGTTTTCAGCTTTGGCAGCCTCCAAGGCTTTGGCAAAATCACCTTCGCGGAAGTTGATTTGTGCAGAGGTAAGCATGGCACAGCATGCAAAACCGAGCATAAATATCAATTTTCTCATCAATTATGATTATTTTATTCAGTTAAACATCAATCACAGAAAGGGTAAAGAGGTCCGGTATACATAAATAATGCATTCTGCCAAGCGTCACTCGTCAAAGTGGTGGAAAGATAACGTATTCCTTTCACCGTACCTGTTCCCGTAACGCTTTTCTCAGGTTTGCTGATAGGAATTCCGCCAACCAGTTCATCATAAAAATAGAGATTATACTTATTGCCGTTCTGTGTTGCCACAAGCAGATAATTGAAATTATCAGGCGACAGGGTTCCAAAAGTATTTACATACAAATAATTATTCGAGATGTAAACAATCTCTCCTTCGATCCCTTGAAAGGTAAACGGAGTTTCTGTTTGCGTAGTCAGGTCGAACAAATACACCCCTGTGTTATCCGCTACGTAAATCACGGAAGCATCCAACCCGTTTCCTGCCATCACCTTTCCGGTTGCCAGATGCTTGTCGGCTCCAACGGCTTGTACCTTTATGTCGGTGACCATATAGAACGACGGGATTGCTGTAACGGTAAACAACAAGCGTTTGCCGGTATTCGTATCCTCGCATAAAAACCAGCCGATTTCTTCGGTAGCAGAATAATTCAATCCGGAAGCCAGGCACTCCAAATTGGCAGCCTCAAATCCCGAAGGCAGTTCGTATTTTCCGGACCAATCTCCATCGGTCATCTCACCCAGTCCGTGGGTCTCTCCATTCCAAAAAACAGTCGCTGCCATTCCTGCGACAAAAGATTGGACAAACTTGCTCCCCCCATTCACCGCCGGCAACCCCAACTTTCCGGAAGAGACTCCGGCAGCTGAACGATAAAACCCTTTATTGGACAAGAAAACAATGCCATTGGCATCCTGCATCGCCGCACAAAAAACCTCATCCGCCGGCATCGGGTCAAACATCAGATTGTCGCGGTTGAAAGTCGGATGCATATCCTCTGTGCGGAAAGCACGATAGTCCTCCTTGGTGAATACATGCACCATATTGTTCGCTTTCATTTCCAAATCCTGGTCATCGATATACCCATTGTCATATGTGACCGCTACCCCCAAGGGTTTTCCCGGCAAGGACTCTCCCAACAATGACTTCATCAGGTTCTCGACCAATCCGTCGTCTGTCGATAAATCCAATTCGGTATCTCCCTCCGCCGTCTCTTTCAGGATATAGAACCCTTGGGAAAATGGGGTCGATACGGTAAGGTTAAATGTGGTCTTTTGCGCATAGGTGTTGGTGGTGGCGGTCGCTTCAAACACCACTGTATAACTTCCCGAAGGGAGGTTCACTTCATAAGCCAGTTCCTTTTTTTCGCCGATGCAGTAGGTACGGTAATCGTTCTTCTCCTCGAAACTACCCCCGTAAATATACCACGCATAACTCATCTCTCCTTCCGGATATCCCGTTTCCACTTCCGGTGAAATCCGCAATACCTTCCCGTTGTACGACACCATGGAAGTGTCCTTTAAAGCGCCAATCTTAATCGCTCCGACTTCCCGGACACCAAGTGAACTGTCGTCCTGAAAACAGGATGTCAGGAAGAGCGCCATTCCGAATAACAATATAGTTGTCAACTTTTTCATAATGCGATTCATTAATTTATATACTCCAATCCGATTCAAAATTGACTGCTTTCCCGGCATTTTCCCCGTCTGTTTCCATATACACTTCCTCGCCGGCAGCCAAACGGGCTTCGTTCTCCTCTTGCAGTCTTTTTCTCAGCAATTCAATCATATAACCCCGGTAAGCCTCATCACCTTTCACAAACTCCTCGATATAGTCCTTATCCCAGGGTTTCCCTGTCCATTCAAGCATCAGCTGGTATTTCACAGGACCGTAATGCCCGATAAAATTAGCCAAACTGTAACGACCATCGTAAGCATATCCTGTGTACCAATTTTCCGGCTGTGCCAACCGGTCGGTGATTTCCATTGTGCGGTTGTCCAATCCCTCGTATCCCGGTATAAAATAACCGTTGTCTTTAAATCCGAACTTCAATACGACAGTCGTATCCGTCAAGCCGGCATCCCGCAACACCACCACAGGAATCCGCACCCGGCTTTTTTTCGCTTCGACCCGATACAAGGCAGCCATTTCCGGCGCATCGAAAGCCACATAATGTACTCCCGGCTCGGCATTCTTTTTGCCTTCCACCAGAATCTGCTGTAAAGCAAAAGGACGGGCGTCATCCGAAAGGAAACCCATGGTCTCTGCGTCGAACCAAACTGTATCACGCTCCGCCTCCATCGGACTCGACATGGCAAAGGAGAAGGAATAAAAACGCATCTCGTCCGTGACGTCCGATACCTCCACTAATGTACTGTCACCCGTGTAATAGATGAAATTCAAGCGGCAATCCGGCGTATCGTACTTCTGCAAGTCATCATCATGACAGGCCACTGCCCCGAACAGGCAAAACCCGGCCAACAAACTGTATAATCTTTTCATTCTCATCAACAATTAAAGGTTAGGATTATATTCTGTTTCCGGCAAAGGCAGCACATAGGTGTTCTCCCCTGCCACTTCGTCGTACCATTTAATGGAAGTTTCCCCCCGGCGTTTATAGGTATAAAACATCTGCCCCTCAGCATAAAATTCACGGCGGTACTCATCCAGCACAAACGCCCGCACTTTCTCCAAGGAAGTGAACTCCGTCAATAACACGGATGCCACGCTATGTTCCTTCATATAATCGGAGAAAAGTTGATTGGCTTCCGCCAGACCTGCCGTCTCCATGGCAATCAGATAAACCTCCGACATCCGCAACATGGGTATCAGCTTGCGGTACACCTGATCGCTCGACGAAGATGAACTTCCGGGAGCATCATCTTTACTATCATCCCACCAATATTTCTTCACCGTCCTGTAAAGAACATGGTCAGCTGTCTCACTGCTTCCCCAACAATTCCGGTAGCGATTATGCGAAGTCAGATAATTCGCGGGGAGATCGGCATACAACTCATCGAACATCGTCTGGGAAATGCCCAAATTGGAGGAAGAAAACTGGCCTTTCGCACCGCCTTTGAACAACTTCGTCGCCTGGTCCAGCAAATCGTATTTGCTGATGTAAAACAGACACTCGTTCGGACAAGCCAGATATAAACTACTGATATCCGCCACGCCGCTCATCTTCATGACCGGATTTCCTTTGGTATCCTGAGCATCAATCACTGCCTTGGCTGCCGCATACGCTCCGGGCTTATCCCCGATATACAACAACATACGTGCTTCCAACGCCTTGACTGCCCAATAATTCAGGCGTGACTGACGGAAACGCAAATGCCCGTCAGCAACATCCGCACTCGAATTCAATTCGGCAAACGTGTATTCGAATATGGGGTCGTTGTCTTTCAGCAAGTCTTCAGCCCGGGCGATATCCTTTTTCAGGCAATCCACATAAGCGGCAAAATCATAATAAGCCGGCATTTCATAAATGGAGGTAGTAAAGGAATAAGGCAGCTGTTTCTGCGTTTTCGCATCGCCCGGCATCTGTCCGAACAAACGTAATATATCCAACTGGCAATAAGCACGAATGGCATATGCCTCGCCCTGCACCACTTTCCGTATCGCCTCGTCCGTGAATACGTGTCCCTGTTCGTCGGCATATTTGATAATCATGTTCGCCTGGACAATGGCATGGAACAGTTTGTCGTACATGGCAGCCAATGCCTGGCGGGCATAGTCTTTCGTGTAATCGTGTTTCGATAACTCCTGATCGGCCTCCCGGGAGGTGCTGCTCGTCATGGCCCACAGATTAGCCAACGCCTCAATATTCGACATCGTCAGTCGTTCGCCATAAGCATCTTTGTCTGCCAAGGTCATGTAACACCCGGTCAAAGCGTCGAAGAAGCCGCTGACGGAAGAAAACTGATCTTTATCTTTCTGTTCCGTATCCGGACGGACATCCAGCCAGTCATTGCAGGACAACGAACAAAAAGCCATTGTAAGAATCAATACAATATATTTCATAACATTTTCCGTTTTACATCATTAAAACAAAATCTTTATACTCCCCTGGATATTCCGGGAGAACGGAGTGTTTATACCACGCTCCCGACGAGTGGAAGACCAGTAGAACAAATCAGACATATTCACGCCGAAGGTCACCGAAGTCAAATGCAACTGCCGGTTAAGCCAATCACTGTCCCAACGATACTGCAAACTTGCAGACTGCAATTCCATCACATTGTCTTTCATGACAAAACGTGAAGTTGCGCGGGTTTCCTCTCCGCTGACTCTCCTGAATGAAACTACATCGCCCGGTTTCGTCCAACGGTCGGTATAAACACGACGGTCCACATTGGAGTTTCTGATTGTCTCTTTTGTCACTTCTACCCTGTCCACCAGTGTCTGGTTATACGTTTTTCCGCCCCAATGGTAAGCAAAGGACAGGTTGAACGTGAGTCCCTTATACATCAACATCGTATTCAAGTTTCCTCTGTACAAAGGTTCTGCAGAACCCAGATACACTTTATTTCCCGCCAACCAGCGGTCGGTGATATTGCCATCGCGGTCCAGGAATATCTCCCGTCCCGTACTGGGATCAATCCCCATCGAACGCACGGCATAAATGGCATTCTGCGGTCTGCCTTCATAAAACAAATTGGCGATATCAGGTATCTTCTCCGGATCGTCTGTTTTCAATGCGGCTTCGGTCTGCTCTTTCACAGCCTTGGATAATTTGGAAATCCAGTTCTTGTTGTACGTCAACTGCCCACTGACCAGCCAATTGAACTCCCTTTCAACATCCCGAATAATATATGTGGTTAAAGCAGCTTCCCAACCACGGTTTTTTACGGCTCCCACATTGGCCATGTAGGAAGGGAATCCCATTGAATGGGGCAAATCCATGGATGACAATAGGTTATTGGTTTTTTTGCTATAAAAGTTAAACTCTCCCTTGATACGTCCTGTCCATAAACCGAACTCCGTGCCTATGTTCAACTCGTTCGTAGTCTGCCAGGTCAGTTTCGGATTTCCCCACTCTTTTAGGGTAGCCCCGATCCAGTTCATATATTTGTTGCCCGTCTGATACTTATACAGAGTCGAAGCTCCCGAACCAGATCCCTGCTGCGAACCGGTCTGACCGTATGAAGCCTTCAAACGCAAAGTAGTCAATATCTCATTGCCTTTTAGGAATTGTTCACTATGAAGGTTCCATCCCAATCCAACACTCCAGAAAGGGGCGTATTTTTTATCGCTACCAAAAGTCGAGCTGCCGTCCACACGGGCGGAAGCATCCACATAATAGCGGTTGTCATATGTATAGTTAATGTTTCCAGTAAAGCCCAAACGACGGCTCTTATCTTTGCCTCCCGAGGGCATCCCATCTTTTTCATAGGCGCCGGCGTTCCCGATAGAATTCTTGTTTTCATTTGAGAAGCCTTCGAATACAAATTGGTAAGAAGTCGATTTGTCGCCCGTCACGGAATAGTCCAAGCCCACATACAAAGAGTGCTTGTCATTGAACAGCTTGTTGTAAGACAACGTGACATTCCCACTGGTTTTTATCGCATTGCCCATGCCATACTCATATCTCCCTTTACGGAAGAAGCCTTCGTCCGAATTATAAATATTGTAATTGCCGCCGGTAGTAAAATAAGAATGATCGGCAGGCAGGAAATAATCACGGTGATTATGCTTGGAAGTAATCCCCAATTGTCCCCTTAACGTCAATCCTTCGAGGATATTCCACTCAATAGCAAAATTATTAATCAGCTCCTCATATCCACTTTTGTCCTTCGTGTTCAACATGGCATCATACAACGGATTGGGACCTCCGTTGCCTCTACTGGCGCCATAAAAACCCTCCAGGTAAGTCCGCAGATTTCCGTCTTCATCATACGGAGAATTGTAAGGCTGCTGCTTCACATAATCGCTGAAATTGCCATAATTACTTTCTTGGGCACGCGTTGCGCCGTAAGAGGTATAGTTCTTGAACGTGAAATTTTTGACAGTGTACATCAAGGTGATGGAACCGTTGAATACATTACGGGAAAGGTTCTTCATCGCGCTCTGTGTATTTTTGTAATTCATAGTCGCGCTCCAACGGAATTGCTCACTACCTCCTTCCAAACGCAAACCATAATGTGAACCGACTCCCGTACGGATAGGCTTATCAATCCAATCCGTCGTTGCCCCGGACAATACCCGGTGAAGACGCTCATAGTACATGTCTTTCCAATTCAGGTCATTCGATGTTGTCGTTCCATCATATAACCCCAAGGAATATTCCAACTCTAATTTCTCCTTTGCATTGAGCAAGTCGTAAGAAGTCAAATCGGGCACTTCCATATCAATTCCCACTTCGGCATTTACCCGCAATTTGCCAACTTCCGGCTGTTTTGTCACGATGACGATAACACCGTTGGAACCTCGTGAACCGTAAATTGCCGTAGCGGCAGCATCTTTCAAGATATTGATGGATTCGATTTCCTCATCATTGTAGTCCATTAATTTCTCCAAGGAAATTTCGAAACCATCCATGATAATCAAGGGTGTATTCACCGCATTGGAAGCGGATTCGTTATACTCTTGCACACTCATAGGCAGAGAAGAATTACCACGGATGTTGATTTGCGGCAAAGTGTTCGGGTTACTGCCGGCTACATTATTGACTGCAAAATTCAATGAAACATCTGCATTTTTCAAGGTTTGCAGTAAATTCTGTCCCTTAAACACTTTCAAGTCCTCGGAGGTGATCATGCTGACGGCACCTGTATAACTTTCTTTCGCTTTTTTGAAAATACCAGTCACGACAACCTCGTCCATCTCTGATACATCGCTTTTCAATACGACGTCTATCTGTGTACGGGAACCAACCGTTTCTTCCCGACTTGTCATGCCCACCATAGTAAAGATCAAAGTCAACGAACCTTCCGGTACCGTCAATGAATATTTACCGTCGATATCTGTAGCCGTACCAACCGTCGTACCTTTCAGTAAAACCGTTACACCCGGTAGAGGATTTCCTGTTTCATCCTTTACCTGCCCGGTAATTTTTTTCATTTCCACTTTTTGAGCTTGCGGAAGTGGTGCTTTTTCCTTCACCACAATCATATTGCCCTTTACCACATAAGTTAAACCCGTTTCTTCGAAAAGCGAGTTCAGCACTTCTTCTACTGTCCGATCTTCTGCCTTTACCGACACTTTGCCCAAGCGGTCCACCGCTTCATGGTTGAATAGAAAAGCTAGTTTCGTTTGCCGCTGAATTTCGTTAAAAAGCGTCTGGAACGACACTTCCTGCAAATTTAACTTCACTCTTTCCTGTTGTGCCATGGTTTTTGCAGACAGACCTAACGAGAAAAAAAACATGCACACGACAAATAATTTCATCATCATCAACAATTTTTGCCAACGCCATCGGGAAATCCGCTGGCCGGATCGATTTTTTTCCATAGATTTGTAATTAATTATTAATACCTAATTGTTGACGTGCTCCAACACGTCCACATTTATCCAAGCGACGAAAGGTGCTCCAACACCTTTCGTTTTTATTTAGATACAACAATTGTTTTTCCCTGGGTTGCAAACTGCACGCCCGTAGCCTCAGTAATCGCTTCCAGAATGATCCCGATCTGCTCGTAACGTTCCATATAACCGGAAAAATGCAGATTTTTGATACCGGGATTCTGGTAGAATACTTCCAGGTCATACCAGTTCGCCAGGGTGTTTAGGATATCTTCCAAACGTTCACAGTTGAAACGGAATATCCCCTCTTTCCACGCCGTATAAAGCGCAACGTCGACCTCTTTCAACTCCAGAGAGCCATCAGCCTTACTCCACACAGCCATTTGTCCGGGGCTTACCCGATATTCCCGATCAGTCACCATCGAACGAATACCGATAGCCCCCTCCACTAAAACAGTCCGGATCTCGTCTGTACGCATAGTGTTGATATTAAACGAAGTGCCATATACTTTTACCTCCATTCCCTTTGTTTCCACAATAAAAGGATGATCGGGATCTTTCGCCACTTCAAAATAGGCCTCACCTTCCAACTCCACTTTACGAATTTCTCCATTAAAAGCCACCGGATATTTCAAGGTTGTCGCCGCATTCAAAAATACTTTCGTCCCGTCGGCCAACACCAGACGATATTCTCCTCCCCGACCGGTTGATAAGGTATTTTGTTCTCTCCTGTCCCCCTTGTGACCTGCCGTTGCCTGGTATGCTAATGTCCCAATCTCCTCTTTTACCTTTATCCCGGCAGCAACCTCTATTTCCTGTTGTGTTTGTCCGGTCAGTTTCACCTGTTGTCCTCCCGCCAGCGTCAATACAGCTTTTGCCGAACCGGGTACAATCGCTTCTGTCTCTACAGTCACCGGCTGTTGCCGGTTCCACTGCCATACGGCTATCACCGACAAAGGCAAGATTAAAATAGCAGCATACCGAAGTAGCTGTCTGAAAAGAATCTGTTTTCTATTCTTTATGCCGATCGTCTGTTCGAAACATTGCAAGGCTTTCTTTTCATCGATATCCCGATAAAGCGGATATTCCCGGGCAAATAAATCTTCCCGGCAAAGTCTATCATAAAATTTCTGATTCTCTTCTTTCTCCCGGCACCAAGCTTCCAGTTCCAGCCGCTCTTCTTCTTTCAATTCACCACTTAAAGCTAACCCGATCAGATTTACTATTCGATCCTGGTCTGTATTCATTTTCTTTCTTATTTTATAACGAATACAAACGAAATCGAAAAAGGGGGATGAAAAAGAAAATTTTTTTTCAAAAAAGAATCGAAAAGTCAAAAAAATTGAAGCGGTTGCCTAAATGCCCGTGATTCCTTTTTATAATTCAAACGAGATTCAGACATACTACCAGAAAATATAAACTACCCAAACGTTCGCGGAGGATACGAACAGCTTTCTTTTTCTGACTCTTTACCGTTTCGACAGAAATATTCAATAAGGCAGCTATTTCTTCGTTTTTACGCCCTTTTAGATGTTGCTCAAATATTTTCCGGCAACCTTCCGGCAATTCTTCCACTACGCGATAGATGCGCCGATAAATTTCCTCCCGCATCAACTCATAATTCTCGGTTTCTTCCTGCTCCTCCCGTTCGGTCAGGATAGTATAAGTAATATAACGTTCTTCTTGTTTTTTATGCTTTAAATAATTCAGACAGCCGTTTCTGACCGATTCGTAAAGGAAAGCACGGAAACCATAAAATGAATTGTATACTTTATTTCCTTTCCACAAACCGACGAATACTTCCTGGACAATATCCTCAGCCGGTTCCTGCAACCCCACATACCTGACCGCATATATAACCAAATAACGATAGAACATCCGGAATAAGTCCCGGTATGCCTCTGTTTGTTTCTGGTTAAGCCGTTCGATAAATTCCTTTTCTACCTGATTCATTGTTTCGAGTATTCGATCAATGTTTTATTCTAACAACAAAAATACCATTTTATCGTGAAAATCAAAACACCCCGCATGAAAAGCCAGTCATCTCCTGTGGGCTATTCATCCGCCAAACTGAATTCTTTATCGGCAAATAATTCTGCCAGTCCGGAAATCTGCTTTAAACGCAGCAATTCATCTTTATCCATTCCAATATTCTTCAGAATCCATTGATCGGACATGCCGGCTTTAGTCAATTCAGACACAATATGACTCATCAGCTCGACGCAATGGGTGCCCCGAGCCCGGTTATGCCGGATGGTGGAAGCCATTCGGTTGGAAATATCTTTCTCGATTACGGTTACCGGAAGTAATCCTTTTTCCCGTTCATAAATCCGGCGGGAAGTTTTCAACACCAGGTAACGATGATAGCCATCGACCAGTTCATACAGATCCTGATCGGGCAGATAATAACAGACGCAAGGCATGGTATAACCGTCTTCCCAGATCGAAAGTTCCAACAGTTTCATCTCGGGAGGCGCTACTACATTAGGATTATAATCGTTGGCAACTACTTTTTCTACCGGTATGGCCAATATATTATAAACCGGACTTTTATATTCACTCATATATCGACATTATAATAATCTTCGGTATTTTTCCATAATCCGCGTTCGTCTATCCTTCTCCTTTTTCGTCGGAGCGAATCCCATGTATTTACAGGTATGATCGTTTTTCAGGATACAAATACAAATTCGTTTAAAAGTAGGTAATTCTTTGAATTCCGGCAGATCGATATCATCCAGATATTCCATACATACCGGCTTTTTAGTGGTCTTGTAGTTGCTTTTTTCGCCCACTTTGATTTCTACTCCGGCGGCACGAAGTTTTTCGATGGTAGAATCGGCGAGACATCCCCCTTTCTCTCTCCAGAATTCTATGCTCACCGTCAATTTATGCAGGTAATTAAGGCGGGCCCGCTCCGGCAACGTATCCAAAAGAAATTTCATATACTGTGCCCAGGTAAATCCTTCGGGCAATTTTACCTTTTGCCGCCATCCGGTAGCAGAAGTACTATTATAAATGGCAGCGAAATTCACTCCATTCACCCGGTTGACCATTTTACCCCACATATCGGGATCGATGGCCCTATACAACTTCAGGGTAGCACGGGCTTCCGAAATAAAGGGACTGGCTACCCGCTGACTTTCCAAAGGAACACCTGCCCGGTAGTAAAGATCGTAAAGCCGGTTGTACGGCCAGTGGAATTTTCCGTTAGCCACCCATACATCTGTCGTCAGCCAGTCGTAAATGGGATAGCCATTATAGATGCCAACATCCATCCGCCGTACCCATTTCAATCCTTTAAAACGAAAAGATCCTTTGTAATGAATAGAACGCCAGCGATTCAAACTTTCCTGAGTCCGGATTCCGATCAGGCAGCAGGTTCGTTTCGCCTTTTTACGTAAATGCAGCCAACGGGCAAAATGACGCTGAAAATCATAATCCCACATCCGCCGTCCGAAGAAAGGGAAGTCCTTAGCGGTGTAAACACCTTCGGGCAATTCCCGCACCCAGCAATCCCGCATTTCTTCATCCCAGGGACGCCAGTAGCGTTGATACATCGATGTACAAGTAGGCACCCGGAAAGGGACACACACCCGGTAAACTTCCAGGATATCCGCATTAGAGGCTAACACCTGATCCACATAACGAACAGTTTCCTGATACTGTACTTCGTAGTCCATGTGAAATACAATCAGCTTCCGGCCAGGATGATTTTTCCGCAGATAATCGATGCACAAATGAAGCAGCATACCACTATCCTTACCGCCGGAAAAAGAGACATATACATTATCGAAAGAGGTAAAAATTTTTTTCAAACGGACCAAAGCTTGCTCGTATACATTCAAAGGAAGCTTTACAGCTGCCGATATTCCATTTTTATGTATAGTTTCCATGTTCTGATCGTAACAAAACCGTTTTTCTCAAATATTTCCAGATGACGGGTATGGGTAACCGACTGCAATTTGTTTTTTCCACCGAAATCACGAATGACGTCCTGTAGTATAAAAGTTAAATTGTCAGGATTATCTCCGGAAATATAATAATTGTTGATTATCACGGAATGATCTTTAATTTCCAGCGGCATAAAACCAACAACCTCTTCACCTTCGAGCGCTACATACCACAGATGATGAACAGAAGTTTTAAAAGGATAGTTATTGTTTTGCCGAAGTACAGCAGGCTTCATCACTAAAGGCGCGATCAATTGATACAAACGGTTTTCCGTTCCACCGATTTTTTCTACTTTCATACATTTACCCTTTTATTTTTCCGGCTATATGAAATTTTCTCCCATAAGCATATTCCCAGGCATTCACACCAAGACCGGGAATCTCCCACACACTTTACCAGATTTTTATTTCCGAAAAAAGTTTATTTTTTGAAAAATTCTACCGAATTATTCCTGTTGACAAAGATATAAAGATTTTGCATAAAATTGACAAAATGCCGAAGAATACGAGATATCGGTTCCTTCTTATTGATCGTTCACCCTATCCAGAAAAACAATATTTTGTTTCTTTCCTGCCATTCTTTCGACCATTAAGAGGATTCTTTTTAAGAAAAATCAGGACTCCATTATGTTTTCCACTCTCCAGCAGATACCAAAGTGGAAAAGTAAACGATTCCGGTTTCCGCACAACAAACGCTAAAATGTCATAAATCTATCAGAGATTCCTGAACGATATGCCCATGTGCATTTTTATTCCAGCCCATACGGACAGTATATCACAGAAAGGAACAATTTATGTCCTAAAACCGATTAAAAAAAAGGATTCCTTAATTTCGAGAGGGGCATTTTATTAAATTTTAAGACGAAAATGGCAGCTATTTTTTATGAAATCGTTTCCGGTTGCATTTTTATACTGGGAGTCCGAATAAAGTTGCAGTTTGTAAATATGAAACGTAAAATCTGTTAAATTCTAAGTTAAATTTGCTTTTTACATCACCCTTTTCACCCTTTCAGGTGTTTTATAGACGTAAAAATTAAAATAAAATTGACGGTTGATATGAAGTGTAGAATTTTATTAACGGCAGGGGTGATTTTATGGAGTACCTGGAGTAGTTTTAGTATTGAGAAAACAACGACGAATCTGGACAATCTGGTCAAAGTGTTTGAACAGAATCCAGCTAATCCTCAAACGACTATACAATTATTAAAGGAATTGAATAAGCAAGGTAAGCCAAGCGGGGAAATATTGGATCGATATTTCAAAACTCAAAGCGAAGCCGATTATTTCAAAGATTATAACTGGACTATTATGCGGGATTACGTTACGGATATCAATACCCCGCAAATGAAATTTGTATTTGAAAATCAAGCTCAGTTTATCCAGCGTTTTTCTAAAGACGATGTGTATCAAAAACTGGATAATGTACTGGTAAATCACCTGGAAAAATTATATCGCCAGAATAAAGCGGACTATGATTTGCAGTTGAAGCAAATCAAAGAGAGAGGTTACGAACATTACGATGTAGTATATGATTATTTCAATATCCGCGAACTACGGGCCAATAAAAATGCGGAAGACTATTTTTATAAAGCCCGTAAATTATTCCGTTATTTTCCAGAAAACCGTCAAATGATCAAAGAAATCACCGCCGGTGCCCTGGAAATCATGAACGATGTTTCCCGTCTGAAAGTGATTCAGTTGTGGGCCGGTAAAACAGTGGAAACCAAATCGGATTTCGAGGCTATTTACAATTATGTCAAAATCTCCCAGAAATGCGGCTTTAGCGATGTCGCTAAAAAATATGCGTCGATAGCCAATAACCTTGCTTCTCAGTCCAACAGTATCGCGATGAAGCAAAAGGCTATCGAATTGAATAAAATGCTGAATTGATCGTTTTTCTATAAATTTAACGTCTATCAGGTATTCCTGCCGATCGGATAAATTTATCCCAGGCAGGAATATTTGTGTTATAAAAGCACTTCCTTTAGAAAAGCATAGACTTTGTACAGCTAAAATGCAATATACATGCATAAAAATTTGTATTTGATTATAAAATTGTCTGTTTATTGTATGTTGTCATATGTCAACGTAACATATTATACCAGTTGACTATCTTTACAACGCAAAAGGAGAATAGTCAAAAAATACTTGTTTTTTCGCTGAAAATCGAAGATTTAATGTTTTTAACCTTAGTTTGTTTTTAAAAGGAGGGAAAAAGAGAAAATAATGTGGGGTTAATTCATTTCATCAATATGTTTATAATTTAATTAACTCGGCAAATATTCAGTTGCTATTGAGGTTTATGATGCTTGATATGGTTGCAATAGTTGATGCCTATATACAATCATCGTCAGATATAGAATATGCACTTAAATTTGCATCGAGTATGTGTAGCTAAAGTATCTACAATAGTACATTTGTATAGGCAATAGTGATGACCATTTCCGCAATCACGGTTTTCTTTTGACTGCAAAAGGCTGGACGCTCTCTCCTGCATACGACATGAATCCCTCATTAAATGAGTATCAAAGTTTGCTCATCTCATCAACTTCCAATCAAACGGAGTTGAGTATTTTGCTTGATGCTTGCGAAGATTATATGCTAAACAGGAAAATAGCAAAAAGGATTATTCCAGAGGTTATTAGAGCTGTAAAAGGATGGCGTAAATTGGCTGTGTGATTAGGCATTTCTAAACGTGAGATGGATATGTTTACAGGAGTGTTGGATGAGCGGAGTAAGACAAATACGTTGTAAGACGGAATTGGTATGAATTAAACCAAACTAAGGATTGAACTTACTCTTGCGATGATGAGTATTAAAAGTATTCGGCGAACAATGGCATTTTCCATTATTCCCCGAACACAGATGTATATGAGCAAATTCCGCTTTTATTCGATCACCAAATCCCTCACCACCAAACAAGGTTCGAACTGGGGTTCGGTAAAAGTAATCCGCAGGGCTCTCACCGGTACAGTACAGAGAATTTCACAATCTCCGTTGATATCGAATAGCCCTGAGCGGATAAAGCGTTTTCCATCGTAGGAAATCTCGGCTATGGCGTGTGTGGCGATATAGTGTGAAGTTTGACGGACACCGGTTTCTATGGTGATTTTGCGGCATTCCAATGGCTGTTCAAACTCAAATAGCAGGTAATCGCCGGCTGTCACTTTATCGGCGCTCATAAAGAAGGTTTCCGGTTTTCCGTCAGCCAGAAAATCCGGGTTGGATTTGGCATGAACGGCGATATTGGTTTTCACCTGCATGGCCGGATGACAGTGTTGTTCTATACCGTTCGCGATGCTACTCCATTGCGGAGTAAAGAAAGTCTTAAAACAATAGCGTTCGGGAGTTTCTGTACGGATACCCTCGGTATATACCCGGGAAAAACAGGTAGGCTCCGCCCCATCCGCCGTATATCGTATTTCAGCATTTTCGTACGGTTTTTCGGCTGTCAATATTCCCTGTTCATATTTCACTTCCGGAAAAGGCACCCGAAAACGGATTCCGTTCTGATAGAGCCGCCTGTAATGGCTACGGGTAAGACGTTGCCAGAAATCGTCGTAATGGCGCAATTCCTGCGGTGTCCAGCCTACTTCTGCCAAGGCACACAAACGGGGAAACATCTGATATTCGCAGAACCAAGCCGGACGATCCATCATTTCCGACCAGATGGCGCCTTCCACTCCCAGAATACACTTTCTTTCGGCAGGTTTCAGACTGTCGGGCACCAAAGGGTTGAACTCATATACCCGCTCCATCGGCACCAGGCCGGCCCAATAATGCCCCCGTTCTTTTGCACTCTGCCCCATATCCAGATAACAATAAGATCCCGGCATCATGATTACCGGCAAACCTTTGCGGGCCGCAGCAATACCATGGTCCAGACCGATCCATGAAAAGACCGTAGTTCCGGCAGGCAATTCTCCGCCGTCCATGATCTCACTCCATCCTCCCATTTTCTTTCCCGCAGCTTCGACCAGTTCCCCTACCCGATGTACAAAATAATTCTGTAATTCTTCAGGCTTCTGAAACTGTTTTTGCTTCATCAGGTCCGTACAACGACGGCAATTCTGCCAATAAGCCATGTCCACTTCATCTCCTCCGATATGGATATAAGGGCAAGGAAATAAGTCAGCCACCTCTTTCAGAATATCTCCCAATATCTTGTAACACCGTTCATTCCCCACACACCAAGTGTTCTGCTGCTCTTTGTGTTTTCCCGGCTCCATATAATCACAGCGGATTTCCGGATAGGCAGCGGCAAAAGCGCGGCTATGTCCGGGAACATCGATTTCCGGCAATATGGTGACATGCCGGTCGGCGGCATATTTCACCACGTCCCGGATTTCATCCTGTGTGTAAAATCCTCCATAGCGGTGATAGCCCGATCCAAACGTAGGTGCCACTTTTTCGCAAGGCCCTCTCCAAGCAGCGACAGCGGTCAGTTCGGGATATTTTTTGATTTCGATGCGCCAACCCTCATCGTCAGTCAGATGCCAATGCAACACATTCATCTTGTGCATGGCCAGCCAATCAATACAACTTTTCATAAAATCTACTGAGTAAAATTGCCGGGCCACATCCAGTGAGAAACCACGCCAACCGAAACGGGGATAGTCCTCTACCCACACGCAAGGAACACTCCATTCTTCCTGCTGAATCTGTTCGGCATATATCCCGGCAGGGAGAAGCTGCAATAACGTCTGGATACCATAAAAAAGTCCTTTTTCCGTAGCCCCCTCTATCCGGATGGTCCGGTCGCTTACTTGCAGGCGATAGGCCTCGTCGGAAAGCCCGTTCAGTTTCCGGTTTAATACCAGCTGAATACTCTTTTGCCCGCGGAGCGGTTTCCTCACGACAGCCAGCCGGTAGCCCATAGCGGTTTCCAAACCGGCAGCCAGTAATTCTGCTTCCGGAACCACCGCAGAAACAATTACACAATTCGGTTCAAAAAGAAATTTCCCTTCCAGTAGTTCCAACTTTACCGGTTTCGGGATAATATCCACGGCAGCATATCCCCGGAATCCGGCGGTACATAAACAAACCAATAATAACAATAAAATTTTATTCATCCTTTATCCATTTTATAAAATAATTTCATCGATTTTATTCCTGTAGATAACGCCTCCGGGACTAGTCAGACAAGACGGGCGCTCCTCCTTTTGTTTTTCCACCATCCGATCCACAACAAAAGTTCGTGTTTGTCTTTAAAGGTTTTCCTTAACTCTTTCATTCCCTGTTTGAGCAAGGTCTTCACCGTATTGACAGAAACGCCCAATTCTTCAGCGGCTTCCTTATACATTTTTCCCTCCAGCATTACCGCCACTACTACTTGCCGGGTTTTCTCCGGAAGTTTTTCCATGGCTCCATTAACGAGATGCACCACCCGGTCGTCCATCCGTTCGGCTTCTTCCCAGGCAATCTGATAATGAGGCATGTCGAGGCTAACCAAGGTCAATTTCCTTTTTTCAATCCAATTGATGCAAGCATTTTTCACTACGGTAAACAGGAAAGTACTCAATGACCCGGCAGTCATATTTTCGAATGTCCGTTTTCCCCATAACTTCACCAACTGCTCTTGTACCAAGTCTTCGGCTTCCTGTAAATCATGCAAATAAGCTCCGGCAAACACGACCAGGGGCTTATAATACCGGTTAAACAAGGCTTTCATTCCCTGTTCTTTCCTGGTATCCAGCATATTCAAAATTTCGGAATCCTGTACCATAACCCGTGCATAAAATAACTAACAAATATAATCGAAAATTAAAAATGAAAAAGTGTTCTGACCTTTTATCTTTAATTTTTGTGAAATCATCAGCACAATATACCGGGTGGACCACCTCGTATGCACCGGAAGACAAGGGTTTTCGCTCAAAAAAAAGGTTATTAGCCTAAAACCGGATTTTAAACTAATAACCCTATAAATCAATCTAACCGATTCTACCTCTTTTTAACGCACATAAGGAATTTGGAAATTCTGATCCAACAGTGGCGAGAAGATACCGAAATTGCCATTACCGGCTTCATATGTCACCTCCACATACTCACCATTTGCATAATCAATCCGTGTCGGATAGCCGTCATTGTTGAGTGTATAGCGCACCACCTTTCCGTCGCGCGTCACACTTAAAGTGTTACCGCTCCACTGGTAGGTCAGGTCGTTAGCCGCTGTCAAGCGGTCGCCTGCATAGATAAAGTTCCAGTCCGGCACCTTCACATATGATGCATCACTACCATACTCATCTTCTGCACGGTACTCCTCCATTCCGGCAATTCTGTCACCGGAATAGTCAAATACCAGCTTCCGAACAGCACGTTCCTGAACATCAGCATTCAGATCCGGATCGGAGGTATCGAATGTGTCAATAAACATACGACAAATACCGATATTACCATTCGCATCATATTCATAAATGTATTTGTAACGCTCCTTTTTCAGGTACTGAGCACCTTCGCTCATATCCGGATATGGAACACTGGTCAACAGTATTTGCTGCCACAATCTACCGTTATCATAATAAACCTGTGCAGAAAACACTTCACGTTCTACTACCGGAATACTATCCTTAGCCGCTTCTACCCCATATTTATCTTCTAATTTCCGGATAGAATCCTCGCTGATATTAGCCACATAATCATTAATTCGATAAATCGTACTGGCATAATCGTTACCGTTTCCAACCGGTTTTTCCTCTTTGGTTAAATGGGCAATGGTATCTTGTCCATGACGAACCCAGATATTTTCCATTTCCTCAGCCCGATAGGATACGATCATCGTGTAATCTCCCCAATGAGCATTGGAACCTTTGATTTCCTTCACCCGA
>JAETOX010000050.1 GCA_021771575.1 Bacteroides sp.
ACCGATACATTGCAAATTTCAACATCCGGAGCGATGGTTCGAATACCTTCGGGCAATATGAACGTTATAAGTTCAAACCCTCCTGGTCGGCTTCCGTGCGCTGGAACCTGCATAAGGAAAATTTTCTGAATGCTGTAGGGAGAATCGATGAACTGGCTATCCGGGGATCTTACGGCTTCCGGGGTACTTCTCCTACGGCCAGTCCCTATCTGACCTTGACGAATTATGGCCGGAACAATGCTGTGTATATGCCGGAATATACTTCTCAATTGGCCAGCTTTCCCAATGCTAATCTGCGGTGGGAGAAAACGGCTACTGTGAATGCCGGAATCGATTTTGCATTTTTCGGAAACCGTTTAAGCGGTGCGCTCGATTATGCTTATTCCAAGAGCACCGATTTGTTGCTGCAACGTCCGGTATCGCTGGTAAACGGTAGTGATATGCAATACTACAACGGAGGGAGCAAAAAGGACTATGCATTGGAATTGAATGTGAGGGGCGAAATTATCCGGACGAAAAACTGGGGGTGGAGTGTGAACTTTAACCTGAGTCGTGAAAAAGAAAATATTACCCAAGGCACGAACGTTATCCCGGGACAAATTACGATTGACGATTACCTGAACGGTTCGATCCTGATGGAAAATTTTCCTATCGACGGTTTCTTTGCCTATAAGTTCGGTGCATTAGACGAAGAGGGATATCCTACATTTCCGGAATTGTTCGAAACCTACGATTCTGAATACGAGAAACTCCAGAAAGCATTGGTTTATGTCGGTAGCCGGCAGCCGAAATTATACGGTGGGTTTGGTACGGAACTTTCCTGGAAAGGCTTTACCTTGTCGACTAACTTTTCTTATAAAGCCGGCCGGCATGTGCGTTTGCTGAATTTATACCGGAATGGCCAGCAAATGCCTTTGTCCGGAGACAATATGCGGGATGAATTCGTCAATCGCTGGAGAAATCCGGGAGATGAAGAACGGACAAATATTCCGGTGCTTTCTACCGATGCGAAAGAAATCGGTAATGCAACGATCGGTTCCGATTTTGTTCCCGGAGGAAAATACAGCACTTCTCTGTGGGAGTTGTATAATTACAGCAATATCCGCACGGCCAAAGGAGATTTTGTCCGTTGGCAATCGCTCACTCTTTCCTGGAGGTGTCCACAGCAGTTTTTGAAATATGTCGGTCTGCGTTCGGCGGTACTGCGTTTGCAAATGCAGAATCTGGCGGTATGGACTTTCGACAAAAATCTGAAAGGGCAGGATCCGGAGCAGGTGGAATCTCTGGGGTTGCCGGTACAACCTTCGTATAATGTCGGTTTGACAATTTCTTTTTAAAGAAAGCCCCGACCGAATGGATTTGAACAAAAGTGCTAATTAATAGGATAACAAATATATGAAGACATTACATCTATTTTTAGGATTATGGATATGGGGGTGTGTTTCCTGCTCCGGATTTTTGGATGAGGTGGACCAGGATAAATTTATACCTTCGACAACCGACCATTATGCTTCCGTCTTGCTGGAAGAATTTAATTATTATCCGGGAATTATGGCGGGAGTTGCTTTTATGACAGACGAGATTCAGGAGAAGATGGGGACACTCAGTGCTTCTTCCTGGCGAAATTCCATGTTGCCCGTGTATACCTGGCAAAGGAATATCGAACGGGATTTTGAGAACCGGCAGGTGGATAATAATGCTTCGTGGGGACGGCTTTACCGGAATATTGCCATTGTCAATTATGTGGTTGAGCAGATCGGTGATGCTACGGGAACCGATGAAGAAAAGAATTTTGTGAGGGGAGAAGCTCATTTTATCCGGGCTTACTGCTACTTTACATTGACCAATTTATATGCTGAGCCTTATCGCTCGGAAGTGCAGGCCGAAATGACAATGGGGGTACCTTTGCGGACTGATATCGGTGTGCAGCCCACTTACGATCGGGCGACACTCCGGGAAAACTACCGCCAAATCGAGGAGGATTTGAAAGAAGCGATTCGTTTACTCGAAAGCAGCGGACTGAAAAAATCCCTTTATCATCCCACTGTACCTGCTTGCTATTTGTTGTTGTCCCGTGTACAACTTTTCCGGAAAAACTACGATGAGGCCATTGCTGCTGCAACTCAGGTGATCCAGGCTTCCGGATTGAAAAAGCTGACCGCAGGAAATGTGTTGCAGCCTTTTATTACAGCTTCCAATCCTGAGGTACTTTATTCTTTCGGAGGAAATTCCAATGCTGCCGGGCTGTTCGGGACAACATTGGCAAATTTCGGTTTTACCACCCATGATAATTTACTGAATAGTTTTACCGATAACGATTTACGTCGCACTTTATCTTTCGAGGCCATAACCGACCGCTTACAATATACAGGATATTATACCCGGAAAATGAAGACCGGGTTCAGTGAGTGGGGGTGGATAAACCTGCGGGCTGCGGAAGCTTGGCTAAACCGGGCCGAAGCCTATGCTTACACGGGTAATATCGATGAGGCTCAGGCAGATATAAAGACATTGATGGACAATCGCTACACCAGTCTCGAAGGAATTACAATTCCCGACGAACAACAGGCTCTGATCCGTTTTATCCGGGCTGAACGGTTTAAAGAATTCTGTTTTGAAGAACACCACCGTTGGTTCGATCTCCGTCGCATGGAAGAAGAAGAACGGCCGGAAATTGTTCATATCTACACCGAAGTGGATGGAAATGGGAATAAAGGCATGCGCAATACATACCGCCTGCTGAAAAACGATCCGAATTATACTTTATCGGTACCTGAACAGGAAAAAGCGAACAATCCTTTTATTTACGATTATGAGCGGTTCGATAAAATGCCGGAGTAAAAATACCGGATCGCTCCGAATGGAAAAATACATAAAAACAGACACTATGAAAAATTATATATGGTTAAGTTTGATCTGCCTTTTTTTACTTCCTGCGTGTTATGACGAAGACACCCTGACCCCATCATTGGCAGATAAAAATTGGAAGGATAGCCTGGAAATGGAATATCCTTTGGTGAAAACATATTATGAAAAATATGGAGTGGGGCTTCTCACCCGTTTCGATCTGAACCGGGATTTACTATATAACATGACTACGTCGACTATTCAGACGAATTCGTGGAATACTTTACGGGTAGACCCTTTGGAACGGACCACGGAGAAAGACAGTGCACTGGCGTTTTTAGATAAAACACTATTGCAATATTTTACCAATGAGGAGTTTATACGGGAGTATTTTCCCCGGCGTATTCTGTTGGGACAAGATGTTTTTTTGGACAATCAAAGAAATACCATTTGTCCTGTTTGTATGGAATCGGATGCTCGGGCTTCTTCTAATGGAATCAACTCATTGCATAGTATTTTCAGCCGGATTTCTTTTGCCGTGTCGTGCAAATTGAATACCATTTACTACAATGAAGAGAATTATAACAATTTCAAGATGGATAATCTCTATATGTTTATCTGTTATTTGTTTGAACATAACGATTTCTATCGTCTGTTCGGTCCGGATTTTTATTTACCGTCCATGGAGAATTGCTACGGTCGGCCTTTAACCGGGGATGAAAACAGTTGGCTCGGGTTGGGGGTATATGTCGAGGAAGGCGGATCGCCTGCCGATCAGTATACCAGTAAATATTGGTATTGGAACAAAGGTTTCGTATCGACTCAATATCTGCATCCTATTCTGACAGTGGGGGTAAATCAGGATATGATTGAATTACAGGCATCGTACGGCATTACGGAACAATATAAATTTCCGGATAAGGAACGGGAAGTACGTACACTCGTCAATCAACTATTGTTTGTCAGCCGTGAGGTTTGGGACAGTTATCCGGAGGTAGTGAAAGGGCGTTTTGGCCTATTGATGGAAAAATTCGATGAATGGGGAATCGATATCCGCGCGGTCAATCCGGTGATTGCTGATGTGTTTCCGCGTCAGGAATAAAGTAGTTAATTAAATAAGTTGACGGACTTAAAACAAAAGAATATGAAAAAATATATATATGCTATTTGGGTTATATGGGTCGGAATTTTATGTCTGGGATGTGAGGACGATCCCAAGTTTCCCGATCCGGGATTCGATATGCTGACAGATAAAGAAGTCACCATTCGCCGGGATACGGCAGAAGCGTATACCATCCATTTGAAAGTGAACGCTCCGGCCGGAATCCAGACCATTCAATTGCTGAACGGACGTACTTACGAAGTCATTGAAGAGATGCCCGAATTGAGGGGAGAGACGATATTCGACTTTAGTCATGAAATCCCTTTCGACGGCATTACGGAAACCCGCGATTCGGTGTTGATTTACACCTTACGCATTGTGACCGAGGACAGAAGGGCTTATAACAGTTCATTTAAAATCAACCTTTTGAAACTTTCCGTTCCCGAGATCGCATTGGAAGGAGGAAATATTATCGGTACGACAGCACCGTTGGTGACAGCTCGGGGGAAAGTGACGACCGGTATCAACACCATCGGAAGTATCCGGATATTCGTTGATGACCGGCAACAGTTGGAGTTGGCCGGAGAGGAGGTGGAAGGAAAGGCGGAATATGACCTGGATCGGATTGTGCCTTATGATTTTGAAACCGGCAAAGATTATCAGCTTCGTATCGAAATCATCGATAATAAAGGGCAGGTACATAATGAATCGGTTACGGTAAAAGGGATCGAGTTAAAGAAACCCCGCCGGATAACTTATTTGAGACGAGGTACTGCTCCTTATTATACTTACGATTTGACTTACGACGAACAGGGGCGTATTAAAACGATTTATTTCGATTGGGTTGATTATCCGGGTGAAATGGCGGCGGATGCCGAAATTACATACGACGACGAAGGACGGGTTACTCTATTTGAATACACTTATTCCGGAGCTAATTTAAGTTTGGAATACACTTATAATGCTGCCGGACAATTGGAAAAGGTGGTGGATGCTGTGTATTATTTGAACGATCCGGAAAATGTCACTGTCCGGGAAACGATTCAAAATATCATTTACCGTCCGGACGGAACCGTATTTTCTTTCGATGTCGGTATTACTACCGTCGACAATTTGCAATATGCGGACGGATTTCTGCCGGGAGAAAAAATTTATACGGAAAAATGGAGTGCACGCCCTGGTACGATGTCTCTGGGAGCACGAAGAGTGAAAGCCGGTTTTACTCCGGTGTTGATGCCGACATACATAGAAGGATTGCCACCGGTAACCCTTACTACCAACATTCAGATGTTCGCCGATTTGTTTATGTATAAATATGTATATTCGCAAGAATTGGCAGGCTATGGAAATACGGAGACACCGACTCCTTCGCAGCCGTTCCCGGAGTATAGCTATACCTGTGATGAAAACGGGCAGCTTCAGGAATTGGTATACAAAGAATATCCATCGAATTCGTACTATTGGAATACTTTTGTGTTCGAGTATTGAAAATTAGCATGACTCTCCCGCAGATTCCGTAGTTTGTATGGTTGTTTCTTTCAGATGTAGCCCTGTAAACTGCGGAACCTGCGGGAGAGTTGTTATTTGCGGGCAGACTGTCTTTTTGTCATTTTATTCGCTTTGGCACAACTATTGTGAAAATTGTAGCGTAAAATCGAAATTCAATAACTAAAAATACAACACTATGGCTACAGGAAAAATAGGTGTTTCAACCCAGAATTTATTTCCGATTATCAAAAAGTTTCTTTATTCCGATCACGAAATATTTCTTCGTGAAATTGTATCGAATGCGGTGGATGCAACTCAAAAACTGAAAGTGCTGGCCTCTTCGGGAGAATTTAAAGGAGATGTTTCTAATCTGCGTGTACGGGTAAAAGCTGACAAAGAGGCAGGAACTTTGACAGTTTCCGATAGTGGTATCGGTATGACTCAGGAAGAGGTGGAGAAATACATCAACCAGATCGCTTTTTCAGGTGCGGAGGAATTCCTGGAAAAACACAAAGACGATGCAGCCACGATTATCGGGCATTTCGGGTTGGGATTCTATTCGGCCTTTATGGTGAGCGATAAAGTAGAGATCGTGACCAAATCCTATAAAGAAGGGGCACAAGCCGTGAAGTGGACAGGTGAGGGCGACACCGAATATACGCTCGAAAATACAGAAAAAGCAGAGCACGGTACAGATATTATCATGTATATCAGCGAGGAAGAGAAAGACTTTCTCGAAGATAGCAAAATTCAGGAGTTACTGACAAAATATTGCA
This sequence comes from Bacteroides sp., assembly GCA_021771575.1. Lineage (GTDB taxonomy): Bacteria > Bacteroidota > Bacteroidia > Bacteroidales > Marinifilaceae > Odoribacter. The sequence goes on from JAETOX010000050.1 coordinate 6,214, forward strand.
AATTCCTTCCGATAGAAATTGTGTTCGGTAAAAAGAAAGAATGGAAAGACGGTAAACAGATGGATACCGACGAAGACAATATCATCAACGACACTACTCCATTGTGGACGCGGAAGCCTGCTGAACTGAAAGAAGAAGATTACCTGAAATTTTACCATGAGTTGTATCCCATGGCTCAGGACCCCTTGTTCCATATTCATTTGAATGTAGATTATCCGTTCAACCTGACCGGTATCCTCTATTTCCCGAAAATCGACAACAAGTTTGAAATTCAGAAAAACAAAATTCAATTATACAGCAATCAGGTTTTCGTTTCCGATTCGGTGGAAGGAATTGTTCCCGAATACCTTACTCTATTGCATGGGGTAATCGATTCGCCGGATATTCCCCTGAACGTATCCCGCTCTTATTTGCAAAGCGACCGGAACGTGAAAAAGATTTCCAGCCATATCACTAAAAAAGTGGCTGACAGCCTGACCGATATTTTCAAAAATAGCCGGGAGGATTATGAGAAAAAATGGGATGATCTGAAGGTATTTATTCAATATGGCATGCTGACGGATGAGAAGTTTGCCGAGCGTGCTAATTCTATTGTTTTGCTGAAAGACACCGAAGGAAAATATTTTACTTTGGAAGAGTATGAGAATCTGGTTAAGGTGAACCAGACGGATAAAGACAATAACATCGTCTATCTCTATGCTACCGATGTTCAGGAACAGTATACCTACATTCAGGCTGCCAAAGACAAAGGGTATGATGTGCTGATTATGGACGGTCAGTTGGATACCCATTTCATCAACCACCTGGAACAGAAAAATGCCAATCATAAATTTTTGCGGGTAGACTCGGATGTTTTGGATAAATTGATTCCTAAAAACGAAAGTAAAACTACCGATTGGAGTGAGGCTGAGCAAAACGAAATCCGGGACGTTTTCAATGCCCAGTTGCCGAAAGAAGGGGGAATGTATATGGTGAACTTCGAAGCTTTGGGCGAAACGGCCGAACCGGTTGTCATTACCCGCTCCGAATTTATGCGGCGGATGAAAGAAATGGCGGCTATGAATCCGGGAATGGGATTTTATGGTGCCATGGGAGATCAGTTTACTTTAGTCATCAATACCGACCATAAACTGGTAAAAGGTATCCTGACCGACGAACAAAAACAAATGGCAGACAAACTCAATCCTATCGATTTCGAAATCAAAGAAAACGAAGGGAAATGCGCGGAGATCGACGAACTGAATAAGGATAAAAAAGAAGAGGAAATCCCGCAAGTCGACAAAGACCGGAAAAAAGAATATACTGATAAAATCAACGAGCTCGAAAAGCAAAAACGAACCTTGTTGGAGGAATACGGTAAAGGTAATAAAGTGGTCGGACAATTGATCGACCTGGCTTTACTGGCAAACGGTTTGCTGAAGGGCGAAGCATTGGATCGGTTTGTAAAAAGAAGTGTCGAGCTGATCAAATAAGCGGAATTCGAATAGCCAACAGAAAACAGGTGCGGTACAGTTCGGTTTGTGCCGCACTTGTTGTTGTTGGGTGTAACTAAGTGACAATTTGACTTTCCATGTTCCTTTCCCCTTATCTTTCTTTTTCTACCACAATGAAACTTCTTTCCTTATTTCCCGTTTCTTTTGGAAGAAAATTTAATTTCTTGTATGAAAATAAAATCAGAAGAGTATGAAGAGGGGAGTCAGGATTGTTGGTTACATCGTGTTGGCGGTCATTATTTTGTATTTCGGAGGACAATGGTGGCTGGAAGGGAAGATCCGGAGGACGATCGAAAGCAAGGTGTCCGAAATGACGCAGGGGGCGGTGAAAGCTGATATCGGTGCGGTTAGTGTCCGTTTGATCGGGCGGGCGGTATGGTTGAAAGAGGTGAAAATTACGACCGATACTGCTGCGATCCGGCAAACCGACTTACCGGTGGCAGGTGCAGATATCTATTTGGATAAACTTGGGATTCGGGGAATTCATTACAATAAAAAAGATTCTACTGTTCATATTCGGGCAAAAGAATTCGAATTGAAAGGTCCCCATATCCGGATTGCCAGCCTGAAAAAAGAAAAGAAGGCTAACCCAACAAATGAACCTACAACCCGAAAACTGGATTTACAAATTCAGAACATCAATATTTTACTGGATGAAATACAGTATGAAAAAATTCAGGAGAGAGATACAAACAGGTATACTGTAAAAGATTTACATGCTGAAATTCAGGACTATGAAATGCAAAGCGATGTTGGTACTTCACGATTACCTTTCTTGTGCCGTAATATCGACTTATCTTTCACACAGTTTCAAAATCAATTTGCAGAAAGATCACAGTTGTTGGAAATCGATACGCTCAATTTGAGAGGGAAGGAAGGAACATTTTCTGTGGGTAGTGTCCGATTGCTTCCTCAGTATGCTAAATATGAATTTGCGCAGAAAGCTCCCGGACATGTCGATTGGACCAGGATTGAAACCGGAAAGCTGTATTGTTCCGGGGTCGATATGCAACGGATGCTGACGAAAGGAGTTTTGGTAATCGACAGTGTATCGTTGCAACAAGCATCTATTGCCAGCTATAAGAATCGTCAGATTGAACAGGTCCAGAAAGTAAAACGTCTGTTTTACGAATCTGTCCAGGAATTCCCTGTTCCTTTAGCCATTCGGAGGATTACGCTGAACAATATCGGAGTCGAATATCAAGAATTGGCTAAAAAGGGTTTTTCGCCTGGGAAGATTACTTTCGAAGGATTGCATGGAATGTTTTATGGCCTGACTAATATTGTGCAGGCCGACCGGCCTTATTTTACTTTAAAGGCCCAAGGCAAACTCATGGGACAAGGACAGATTCAGGCTACTTTTCGTTTGCCTGTGGATAGTTTGAATCCTCATTTTGAAGTGGAAGGAAAACTGGGCAGTATGAGTTTGCTTGACCTGAATCCGATGATCGAGCCGTTGGCAAAAATTAAGATCACTTCAGGTGAAGAAGAAGAAATGACTTTTCGTATCGAGGGGAATTCCCACAAGGCCCATATAAATATGGTGTTTCTCTATCAAGATCTGAAGATTCGGATTATGAAAGAAAAAGACGGACATTTGGAAACCCGCTCGTTTCTTACCACCCTGGCCAATGGATTGATCGCTAAAGGGAATAACCCCGATCATGGAGGAATCCGCAGAGTAGAAGGTGAAGTCGAAAGAGATCCCTATCGTTCTCAGTTCAATTATCTCTGGAAAACGCTGTTCGAGGGGTTGAAAAAATCGGTTGGATTGTAGAGGGGGAGAGTTTTTCTATTTTCGACTTTTTAACTCTTTGACTTTTCAACTTTGTAGTTAACTTTGCAGAATATTAAGAAAATGAGGTAAGATGAAGTATGTTGGAGCACATGTCAAAATAACAGGCGGAGTGGAGAATGCGCCGCTAAACGCTCACCAGATTGGGGCGAGGGCTTTTGCTTTATTTACAAAAAATCAGCGTCAATGGACCGCAGCTCCTTATAGCGCCGACAGTATAGAACTTTTCCGCCAACGTTGCCGGGAATATGGTTTCGGACCTCAACAGATTTTACCTCATGATAGTTATCTAATCAATCTCGGTAATCCGGAAACAGCTCCTTTGGAAAAATCGAGACTCGCTTTTCTGGATGAAATGATGAGATGCGAACAGCTCGGACTGAAGTTGTTGAATTTCCATCCGGGAAGTTCTTTGAAGAAAGTAAGTGATGAAGCTTGTCTGAAAATTATTGCCGAATCGATCAATATTGTGTTGGATAAAACCCGGAGCGTTTGTGCTGTCATCGAAAATACAGCCGGACAGGGTTCTAATCTGGGGTACACTTTCGAACAGATTGCATACATTATCGAGCGGGTAGAGGATAAAGAGCGCATAGGAGTTTGTCTGGATACCTGCCATACTTTTGCAGCAGGATATGATATAAAAAGCGAACAGGGATTTACGGAGACTTTCGAACATTTCGACAAAGTGATCGGATTCAGCTATCTCAAAGGAATGCATTTGAACGATTCTAAAAAAGAATTGGGGGCTCATGTCGACCGGCACGAAGAAATTGGAAAAGGAGAGTTAGGGATCGAACCTTTCCGTAGAATCATGCAAGATCCTCGTTTCGAGAATATACCTTTGATTCTGGAAACTCCGGATGAACAAAAATGGCAGGAAGAAATCGCCCTATTGTATAAATTTTAAGTAAATGAAAATAGGATTATTGTCGGATACACATGGCTGGCTCGACGAACAGGTTGTCGCGTTTTTTAAAGATTGCGATGAGGTTTGGCATTGTGGTGATATAGGAGATAGCAGTATAACCGATCAACTGGCTCAACATTTTAATCTCCGTGCTGTATACGGTAATATTGACGGGGGAGACTTACGGATCATATATCCACAAGTACAAATTTTTGAATGCGAAGGAGTGAAAACGCTTATGACTCATATCGGTGGTTATCCCGGGCGGTATGATATGGCGGTTCGGGATCTTCTCTATCGGGAACGTCCCCGGTTATTCGTTTGCGGTCACTCCCATATTTTAAAAGTGATGTACGACAAAACGCTGAATTGTTTACATATTAATCCCGGTGCTGCCGGTAAATATGGTTTCCATAAGGTCAGGACCGCTGTTCGTTTTCTGATCGATAAAGGGGATATAAAAGATCTGGAAGTATTGGAATTGAAAAAATAAATTTGATAATATGATGAAAAAAATTTTGATTTTGGGGGCGATCCTGTGGTTTACAGGAGTTCAGGGAAATCTGGTAAACGCCCAGAGTAGGGGAGAAAATCAGGTCAGGGAGCAAACGATTAAATACCAGCGTTTAATGGCTTTGATCGATGCTTTTTATGTAGATACCGTTAATTTACAACGCCTGACAGAAGATGCTATCGTAAAAGTACTGGCCGATCTGGACCCACATTCGGTTTACATTTCGAGAGAAGAAGTGGAAGAAATGAACGAACCTTTGGAGGGGGGCTTTTTCGGTATCGGTATTCAGTTCAATATATTGAGGGATACTTTAATGGTAGTCTCTGTCGTACCCGGAGGACCTTCGGAAAAGGTTGGCTTATTGGCTGGTGACCGTATCGTTTCGGTTGATGGAGAGAATATTGCCGGGAAGAAACTTACCAATACCGAAGTTCGGAAACGCTTGAAGGGAGAAAAGGGGTCGGTAGTCCATGTCGGCGTAATACGAGGAAAGGAACCGGTTATGGATTTTAAGATTATCCGGGATAAAATACCAATTTATAGCGTAGATGCTGCCTATATGCTGGACAATACGACCGGATATATCAAAATTTCCCGTTTTGCAGCAACAACCATTGAAGAATTCGAAGAAGCGGTACAAAAGTTACAAGCTGCCGGAATGAAAGACCTTGTGTTGGATTTACAGGAAAACGGTGGTGGTTATATGGGGGCTGCCATCGGTATCGGCGACCATCTGTTAGGAGACAGGAAAATGATCGTTTATACCGAAGGCCTTTCTTCGGGACGCCGGGAAGAACATGCTACCCCTGTCGGTTTATTTCAGGATGGCCGTGTTGTCGTATTGATTGACGGAAATTCCGCTTCAGCCAGCGAGATTGTATCGGGGGCAGTGCAGGATTGGGACCGCGGACTCATTGTTGGGCGTCGTTCTTTCGGCAAAGGCTTGGTACAGCGTCAGTATCCCCTGACCGATGGCTCTATGATTCGGCTGACAACAGCCCATTATTATACTCCTTCCGGACGTTGTATTCAGAAACCCTACAGCGAAGGAGAATTGGAATATCGGGCCGAGTTGTATAAGCGCTACCAGAGCGGAGAATTACTGAGTGCCGACAGCATCGAGGTCAACGATTCTTTGAAATATACAACGCGGATAAAACATCGTCCTGTCTATGGAGGTGGTGGAATTATTCCCGATGTTTTTGTTCCTTTGGATACCAGCCTGAATTATTTGTATTTTAACCGTCTGATCGCTAAAAATGTGATCGGGGAGTTTATTGCTAATTATGTTGACAAAAACCGGAGTCAGCTCCAGAAAAAATACCCGGATTTTGAGAAATTCAATAAAAGTTTTGAAGTAACCGATGGCATGATTGCCGAATTGGTGAAAGCTGGTGAAAAGGCTGGCATACCAAAAGATGAAAAGTTATTGAAACCAATCCTGCCTACTATAAAAGTGCAGTTGAAAGCTCTTATTGCCAGAGATTTGTGGGATATGAACGAAATGTACAAGATTCTCAATACCCAGAATGAAATCCTGCAAAAAGGCTTGGAAAGTCTGAAAAACGGAGAATACGAAAAGAAGTTAGGGGAATAATTCCCTAACTTCTTTTTTTATGTAAGATAAGAGGCTCTATAAGGTTTTATTGGCGGAAACAACGTTGAGTCCAATTGTCTGCGCGAATCAAATGTGGCGGGAGATAAAGAGGGGCATTGGCTCTGGTGGGGCAAATATCGATACCGCCGCGGCGGGTATATAGACAACTGACCATCAGAATTTCCGGATTGAACAGGTCCGATAAACGTTTAAACGTCATTTCGCAAATTTCTTCATGAAAATGATTTTCATTCCGAAGAGAAACGATATACTTCAACAAAGCATGTTCGTGGGGAAGGCTCTTGGCTTTCAGCCGGATATAAATACTGCCCCAGTCTGGTTGGTGGGTAATCTTACAATTACTTTTCAATAAATGACTTCCTACCCGGATTTCTCCTGCTTCTTGTCGTATATTTTGATATAAATAATCAGGGGCCTCCTGATAAACACTAAAATGGATGTGTTCCGGTTGAATATTTCGTTCGAGTATCTGGTATTCGGTAAAGTCAAAATCTGGTTCAGCCGGGAAATCTTCATAAAAACATACCTCTACTGGTGTTCCCAGAAGCTGTTCAAGATCTTGTCTGATTCGTTCGGTATACTGGCTGATGGCTGCTGCCCGGTCTGATCCCAGGCGGCTCATGTGAAACGAACCCAGGTATAATTTCAGCGATTTACTTTCGACAATATAATTGCTGGCAGAGGGATAGACTATTTTCAATACCCCTATAACGGGCATGCCATTGTCTAACAAAAAACTGGCTTCATAAGCGTGCCAGCTATCGAATCCGCAAAACAAATCGTCCGGGCAGTTGATTCCATAAATTTCCCGGTTTTGGGAACGAGGAACAGCAACCAGGATCTCCGGACAATAGGCTTGAGGATAACCGACATTTTTTCCAAGTACATTCATCATATATATTCAAAAGTCAAAAATCCCAACATCTTTCCTCCACTTCAACCATTTCTTCCGTTTTATCCATTCCCCTTCCTAAAAATTCTGCATCCTATAAAGCTTCGTATAAATCCCATTCAAAGCAAGCAACTCCTCATGGGTACCTTGTTCAATGATTTCTCCTTCATGGAATACACAGATCATATCTGCATTTTTTATCGTCGACAGCCGATGGGCGACAACGATAGAAGTCCGGTTTTTCATGAGGTTATCCAAGGCTTCCTGTACTAATTTTTCCGATTCGGTATCCAGAGCAGAAGTAGCTTCGTCGAGAATCATGATAGGAGGATTTTTCAACACAGCCCGGGCAATGCTCAACCGCTGGCGTTGTCCGCCGCTCAATTTACCTCCCCGGTCCCCGATCACCGTTTGATAACCATGTTCCGTTTGCAGGATAAAATCGTGGGCATTGGCAATACGAGCAGCATTCTCTACTTGTTCGGGCGTTACGTTTTCTACGCCGAAAGCGATATTATTATAAATTGTATCGTTAAATAAAATAGGATCCTGATTGACATTACCCATCAACTCCCGGAGATTATAAAAAGAAAGCTGTCGGATATCGGTCCCGTCGATAGTGATTTCTCCACTATTTATATCGTAGAAACGGGGGAGAAGGTCAACAAATGTACTTTTTCCGGAACCTGACTGTCCTACCAGGGCTATTGTCTTTCCTTTAGGGATACAAAGGTTGATATCCTTCAATACCTGCTTACTCTCATTATAAGAGAAATGGACATGTTTATATTCCACAGCATTTTTAAATTCTTCCAATTTTATGGGGGACTTCGTTTCTTGAATAGACGATTCGGCTTCCAGGATCACATCGATACGATCCATCGCAGCCAATCCCTTTTGCACACTATAATAAGCATTGGTCAGGTTTTTGGCCGGATTGATAATACAATAAAACAGGGCGATATAAGCGATAAAACCTTCGGCAGAGAGGGCACCCTGATGTTTGAGCACCAGAGACCCACCAAACCATAAAATGATAACAATAACAATGGTTCCCAGAAATTCACTCATCGGATGAGCCAGCGAACGCCGACGCATTAAACGATTCTGGATTCGGCGGTATTCTTCGTTTTCTGCTGAAAACTTTTCCTGCATTTTCTTTTCAGCATTGAAGGCCTTGATAATCCTTAATCCCGAAAGGGTTTCTTCCATCAGGGCCAGAATTTCTCCCATTTTGGTTTGACCGGCCCAGGAATGACGTTTCAGATTCTTACCTACCTTTCCGATCAGGTAACCCATAAAAGGAAGCAGGACAAATACGAAAATAGTGAGCTGCCAACTCATGATCAACATTGTGGTGAGGTACACAATGATGAGGATGGGGCTTTGAAAAAGCATATCCAGCGAGCTCATCACCGATGCTTCCACTTCCTGTACATCTCCGGTCATGCGTGAAATAATGTCTCCTTTCCGTTCTTCCGAAAAGAAGGGGAGGGGAAGGGATAATATTTTCAGATAGATTTTTTTACGGATATCCCGGACAACCCCATTACGGATATAAATCAGTTCGTATGCCGCCAGGTAAGCGAAACCGGTTTTAAAAGCTGTAGCGATTACAGCAATCAGTCCGACGACAATCAAAGTGGTGGATTGACCATAACTGTATTTAATGGTAGTGATGTAATAATTGAACAGATGGTTGAGAGTTTGACTGTCCAAAGCAAAAGGAACGGGTTCCGTTATGTCGTTTTCGTTTTGAAAGATAATCTTCAATATCGGAATCAGCATAGCGATAGACAAACTACCAAAAAGAGCGTGAAGAAAATTAAACAGAATACTTTTGGTAACCCGGATTTTGTAGGGTGGAATAAATCTTCGTAAAATAGTAATTAATTCGTGCATGAGATGAATGGAGTCAAAAAAGTCAAAAAAGGTCAAAAGATCAAAAAGGTCAGAGAGCATAGCTCTCTGACTTTCCGACTCTAAATCCCGGTATAATTCAAAGGGGTGATCTGTTTTAGCTGGTGTTTCAATTCCTCCGAAATATCGAGGCTTTCGATGAATTCGGCTATCGATTCCTGAGTAATCCGGTTGTTGGTGCGGGTCAGGGCCTTCAATGTTTCGTAAGGGTTGGGATATCCTTCCCGGCGCAACACGGTTTGTATGGCTTCGGCTACTACCGCCCAGTTCTTTTCCAGGTCTTTTTCCAGTGCCTCTTTGTTGATGATCAATTTATTCAGTCCTTTTAAGGTTGACTTGATGGCAATAATGGTATGTGCCAAAGGTACACCGATATTCCTCAATACGGTGGAGTCCGTCAGATCTCGTTGTAAGCGGGAAATCGGGAGCTTATTGCTCAAGTGATCGAAAACGGCATTGGCAATACCCAGGTTTCCTTCCGAATTTTCGAAATCGATGGGATTTACTTTATGGGGCATAGCCGATGATCCTACCTCGCCCGCTTTGATCTTCTGTTTGAAATAAGTCATAGAAATATAAGTCCAGAAATCCCGGTCCAGGTCGACGATAATCGTGTTGATCCGACGCAGGTTATCGAATAGGGCGGCAAAATTGTCGTAATTGGAAATTTGAGTCGTATAACTTTCCCGTTCCAACTTCAATTTTTGAGTGAGAAAGCGATTTCCGAAATCTGCCCAATCGATTTCCGGAAAAGCGAGATGATGGGCATTGAAATTGCCGGTTGCTCCACCGAACTTACCGGAAATAGCCACTTTTTTCAACAATTCCAATTGCCGGCCCAACCGGTAAGCAAATACCTTGATCTCTTTGCCCAGGCGCGTTGGAGATGCCGGTTGACCATGAGTCTTGGCCAGCATAGGTACATCCTTCCACTCTTCCGCCAATTCTTCCAATTTAGCGATCAGCTCTTCGATAATAGGATAATAAACATCATGCACAGCGTCCCGGAAAGAACACGGTATTGCCGTATTATTGATATCCTGGGAAGTCAGGCCGAAATGAATAAATTCTTTATAAGCCTGCAAATTCAGCGCATCGAATTTTTCTTTGATGAAATACTCGACAGCTTTCACATCATGATTCGTCACTTTTTCGATATCTTTGATTTGCTGGGCATCCTCCAGGGTGAAATTCAGGTAGATTTCCCGTAAATGTTCAAACAACCCCTGATCGAAATCCGCTAGTTGTGGTAACGGAATCTCACATAACGAAATGAAATATTCGATTTCAACGGTTACCCGGTAACGGATCAAGGCACTTTCGGAAAAATAATTAGCCAGATTTTCGACTTTATCTCTGTATCTCCCGTCGATCGGGGAAATGGCTGTTAATGGTTGCATAATTGTAATATGAGAATATTAGTTTATATTTACTAGATTAATTCTATTTGCTCACCTGTCTCACAGAGGATTCACAAAAATATAAAAATTACCCGGAAAACCATAAAATAAATTTGCTTTGTGCGATAATATCTAACCGATCCATCAATTTTATCCGATGAAAATTTCTCGACAATTCTAGCTATAAGGGATATGATAATTTGAATTTGAGTTTTTTATTTGCCGAAAAATTTGAAAAATATGGCAACAATAAAAGTAAAATTGCGGAATTCAACCGTTGCTGGCAAAGCCGGAACGGTTTATTATCAATTATTTCATGGAGGCAAAAGCCGGCAAATAACCACCTCGATACATTTACAACCACATGAATGGAACTTGGAAACCGGACAGGTACACCCGTTTACAATAAATGCGATTCCGATTCAAGAATCGATAAATAAGGATTTGTTACATCTGAAACGGATTGTCAGGTATCTTGATAGATGGAGAGAGGCTTACACGGTGAACGATATTGTTCGTTACTATAAAAAAACGAGTAACGGCATATCGGTACTGGCTTTTATCCGGATGGAAATCGAATTGCTGAAACGTTGTGAACGTTTAGGTACGGCAAAAAATTACGAACGGATGGCGAACAGTTTTTCTCAATTTCTTGCTGAAGCTGATATTCCTTTTTCAACTTTGACCGAAGAATTTGTCGAGGATTATAATGCTTTCCTGATTAAACGGGGGATACTTCGGAATTCTGTCTCATTTTATATGAGAAATTTGCGTGCCATATATAATAAAGCTGTCCGGCAACATTTAGTCGAACAGACCTATCCGTTTCGAAATGTATATACCGGTGTAGACCGGACCCGAAAACGGGCGGTAGACAGGCAACTGGTTGCTCGGCTTTATAAACTGGACTTGTCGGGGAACCGACCATTGGCATTCGCCCGGGATCTTTTTGTATTTAGTTATTGTACCCGGGGAATGGCATTCGTGGATATTGCTTACTTGCGTAAAGTAGATATAAAAGATGGGATGATTCATTATTTACGACACAAAACCGGTCATCCCCTCGCTATTCGCCTCGAACCTTGTATCCGCATGATTATTGATCGATATGCTGCGATGACAGGTGATTCTCCTTATGTTTTCCCCATCTTGACAACAACTGAAGCTGTTGCTGCCTACGAACAATATTTGACGGCATTGAACAATCATAACCGATTACTTTATAAACTATCCGGATTATTGCAGACAGAATGTAAACTCACTTCATATACTCCACGCCATAGCTGGGCTACTGCGGCACGTAACTGTAATATTCCACTATCGGTAATCAGTGCAGGATTGGGCCATACTTCCGAACGTACAACACAAATTTATCTGGCGATGTTGGAAAACTCCATCATAGATTCTGCCAATCAAAATATTATAAAAATGTTGGAACAATAGATTTCTAAGTAAGAAATAGAATGGGTGGTAAACTATTGATAATAATATATATACCAAAAAAGTGATTGTTTGAATTTCATTTTTTTATATACAGTTTTTTCTTCCATCACTATCGGGAATCAAAAAAAAATTATCCTTCGAAAATGTTGCTATTGCAACAGTCGATTTTATTTATATATTATATATATGATTGTTTGATAACGACTTATAAGCATAAAAAAATATATTTTTGGTAAAAAAGAGCTATTATTTCTTTGATAAAATATTAGAAATGTATTATTTTTGCAAACAGTTCATTTTATTTCTTACTTAGAAATCTTTCAAATGGAGTAAGGTTATGATTTTCAATGAAAAATGACAATAAAAGATGAATATCGGAATTAAAACTCTTTTGCTTTCCTGTATGATTCTTTACGGTGTTAGTGTCCAAAGTCAGCAGGTTGCGGTTAAAACTAACCTGTTTTATGACATAGCCGCTTACACAATGAATGCAGGAATAGAATTTGGTCTGGCTCCCCGCTGGACTTTGGATGTGTCGGCCAACTACAATGGTTGGACTTTATCTCACGAACGCAAATGGAAGCACTGGTTTATCCAACCGGAAGCCCGTTATTGGTTTTGTGATCGTTTTGCAGGGCATTTTTTAGGAATACATGCTCATGGGGGGAAATACAATATCGGTGGTTTAAAAAATGATGTGTCTTTTTTAGGTAC
>JAETOX010000051.1 GCA_021771575.1 Bacteroides sp.
GTACCGAAAGCGTTGAAAAGAAGTGAAGATAAAGGAGTGCAGGATTATTTTATGTTAGGGACATGCTATGATTTTGAAAAGTATATGCTGCTTTTTTATGGCTCGACTAAAGAGTTCTATCAAGTGCTATACAATAAAGCAGATTCCACTTACCGGATAACGGAAAATCTTACCAACGATTTGCTATCTGACGAAACGAATGAAGTATCCGAACATTATATCGACCCGCATACACTTGCAGTGGAAATGAGCGCTGAGGAAAACGATTATAACCTACATCTACAAATTTTACATATAAAGAAATAGAATTATGAAGTATGTCCTTTTTATATGTCTCACTATCTTATTATTTAATTGTAAAAACACAGACAAGGAATACATACAAACTACCATTCAAGAATGGACCAATAAAAAAATCGTTTTCCCAGACAATATTCAAGCAAAAATATTAGGGCGGGATACAAATTGCAATTATTTATTGTCAAAACCGATAAAAATATTGGTCTATATAGATTCTTTAGGATGTACTGCTTGTAAACTAAATTTTTATGACTGGTATCAAAAAATAAATTCCTTAGGTGAAATAAAAGATTTAGCTTTTTTATTCTATGTCAATACAAAAAATTTTAAAGTACTTACCAATGCTATTAAAGCAGAAGAATTCAATTATCCTATATTTTATGACACTCATAATATTTTGGCTAAAACAAACCATTTTCCTAAAAACAGCCGATTTAATACCTTCTTACTAGATAAAGAAAATAAAGTTGTACTAATTGGTGATCCTTTAGGAAGAGAAAAAATGTGGGAATTATACATCCAAACGATAGATTCTTTATCGAAATCTTTAAAATCTATACACTAAGAAAATCATAAATTAAAACCCCAATTTATCAAAATTTTTAAGTACTCATATACCAAATCATATAATCATTTTCATAATCTGCTATGTAAAAGTAAAAATCACTACTCATTGGTATTCAATTTTCCTTATAACAAGGGATGGAATAAAATCCGGATGCATCTTTCCCGTTTTTATATCAAACGATGTATCGGCATGCCGGGAGATACCTTGTGTATCCGCAATGCTTTTTATGAAACCAACAGAAAACAGGAATTCAGGAATCTGGAAGATCAACAGATGATCGCCGATTATCAAGGTGAATTTCCACAGGGCATTTATCATACGATTCCTTTCGATTTCACCAAAACTGGAACATACGAAACAGGGAACCTCTGTATATTTCAATAAAAGCGACCACATTGTCCCCGACACGGCAGGCTGATACCTAAAAATACTCCTCGGGTATATTATAGAATGTTGGAAATTTCCTTTCTGAAAATAACTTCCCTTATTTTGTACTGTCATTTTAAGTTTAACCTATGGAGAACAGGGACGATCGACAGACCAACTTTCGACAGAGACAATCTGCCACCGTCCCACCACTCCCCTAAAAAAGAAAGAGAGGCTGCAATGTAGTGATTTCTTCGTATAGTTCCACCACAATGTCAGAAAGTATAAAAATTGAATTAAAAAAATAGCAAACCTAACAACTAACATGTATCATGAATAAAATAATCATTTTAATAGGAATCATATTATTATCAGCATGTCAACATAGTCCAATAGCAAAAGTCAACAATACAGCCAAAAACGTTATCACAATCGAACCCAAAAAATTCGATATAAAAGAAGGACTTATGGCAAAATATATCGATACAATGATATATATTCCTTTGGAAACAAACGATACTGTGATATGTGGCCAGATACAACAACTACACAGATATAATCATAAATTTTATCTTTTTGACCGTACTACCAGTGTTATCTTTATATTCGATGAAAAAGGAAGATTCATAAAAAAAATTGCCAATAAAGGACGTGGGCCGCAAGAATATGTCAGAATAGATAATTATGCTTTTGATAAAAATTCAGGGAATAGTTACATTTTTTGTGGACGTAGTCAAAAAATATTAGAATACAATGAATGGGGAGAGTTGACCAGAACCATTCCATGCAAGTTTATTATATCTTCTTTTGATGTACTTTCATCTAATACATTCTTACTATATGGTGGGACCTTTCCTAATGAGACCGTATTCCACGAAACTTATCCGGAACAGGATCGTCTAGCCATATTTAATGTGACAAACAACGAATACGATCCCCTGGGCTTAAATTGGAAATATGACGAAAATTATATCACACCCGGTATGGATAAGAATTTTTTCCACTGTGAAGATACCATTTCATTTATAGAAAAATTCGGAAACTTTGTATATCGATTCAATACATTAAACAATCAGTTAGAGTGTCATTATTATATCGATTTTGGGAAATATAATCTTCTATACGATTTCAATACTCCTTCCAAGCAATTCAAAAAATTAGCGAGTAATTCAAAATCAAAAGCTAAAATCTCCCATATCCTTGAAAATAAAAACATAGTTTATATTCATTATTCATTCGAAGGACTAATGTTCAACTCTTTGTATTACAAGGATCAAAAACAAACTTTAAATATCGGTCCCGCTTGGATAAATGAAAATGACGGTGTATCGATGCCAAGTTTTTTTAGTGTAGATAATAATTACTTTATTGGTATTACTGAAGTTTCCGTATTACGTAACATATGGGAAAATCCCAAAAATCGTCTCTCCCAAAATTTAAAAAATCTAATTGCCCATATGCAAGAAACAGATAACCCATGTATAGTAATAGTCAAATTCAAAAACAACATATAGAAATGAAAAATATTTTATTTTATTTATTCATAGTTATTGCTTTAGCATTAACTATCTTCACTGTGATACGCCTTGCAAAATCATCAGATACAAGGAAAATTGATCCTGATGAAATAGCATCTTTTTTAACAACTAATATTTCCTACATTCAAGAAACACCCTTACCAGAAGCATGTATTTTAAAAGATATAAAAGGCTCTAAATTTCAAGTAAAAGATATATTTAAAAATAATAAATTAGTATTGCGATTTACAGAAAATTGTTGCGACCTTTGTATAAGTACACAAGTTCAACAGATCAAAGAAACATTCAAAGATAAAATAGCAGATTATGCCATAGCTCTAGTTAGCTGCGAAAATGTCCGATTACTCCGTTTACTAAAAGATAAATTCGACATTAATTTTCCGATATATTTAATAGAACGTAATGACGCTTATATATTTCTCCCAGATGCATTAGAATTATTAAATGTCCCTTATTCCTTTATTATATATAATGACCTAAAGCCTTCTTTCATATTTGTTCCTTCAATGGAGTTTACAAATATTTCCAAGAAAATTTACATAGAACAATTTAAAGCAATATGTCATATATCATCTTCCTTAGTAATAAATCCATTTAAAGAACAAATTAAAAATTTTGGTTCTATACCTTATCAAGAAGAATATAAATTTCATTTTGAATACAGCAATGAACAGAGAGAACCTTTAATAATAAAGAATATAAAAACAACATGTGGATGCACTATCGTCGAATGGGATAAACAACCACTTTTACCAGGACAAAAAGCATCATTAACTGTCAAACTAAAACCAGAAAATCCAGGTGCATACTTTAAAAAAATATTTGTATATATAAATAATGCCAATCCTATAGTTTTAGGATTAAAGGGCTTTATTACAGAATAAATACAAAATTTCATTAAAAATAAAATTCATTTTCTGATAATAAAAATTGTATAACTTGGGAGAAAAAAGACGGTCGGCCAAATATCGAAGCAAACTAAATTAGCCGCCGTCCCACCACTCCCCTAAAAAAGAAAGAGAGGCTGCAATGTAAGAAAAAAAAATCTAAACTTGCTATCTGTATAGATACTATACATGATGTTCATTGAAAAGATATATATGAACTAAGAAAAGAAAAAAAACATTTAAATTAATAAAATATGAAAAAGAAAATTATAAGCATACTTGCCGTAATAGTTATTGCACTATGTGCAACAATAAATCTTTCATTTGAAAAAAAAGATAGAAATATAAATCTTCACTTGTTTAACACAGAGGCTCTGGCACAACAAGAAAGTGGACAAGGCCAAAAAGGCTACATATCAAATCCAAAAGATTGTATAGTACGCGAACGCGCTATATGTACTATTGATTTGCAATGGATATTTGGTTGTACTATAGATTTTGAGTATACCTTAGACTTTCCAGGAAGACTAGATGACTGTCAATATACTGGTGGACCAACATATTGTACTCCTTATGCGTGCAGAAAAAATGGTAATTGACACCTAAGAAATGAGAGTCTAAAAAGTAAAAATACTTTTATATAGAATCAAATATTCGATTCCAACTTCCAATAGGGGACACGAATAAAATAAGAGTACTAAAAACTTTTTAGTCTCTCTCTTATTACAAAACTAATTTTACACTACAATTAATATATTGCAAAAAACAAAATCCTCGCTCAATAAATAATTCCATGAAAAAACTCCTCAAAACCCTCTTCCAATACCTGACGGTAATCGTCCTCTCACTGACAATTGCATTGTTACTGAGGCTGTTTGTCGTGGACTTTTATTCGATACCGAGCGATTCGATGGCGCCTACGATTGAACCGGGAGATTTTATTATGGTGAATAAATTGAGTTTCGGGGCGAGGATGTATAAGAATTTCGACTTTCTGAAGAATCAAACGGAACCGGAAATGTGGCGGGTGAAGGGATATGCTCCTATCCGGCACGGAGATGTAGTGGTATTCAATTTTCCTTATAACAAGGGATGGAATAAAATCCGGATGCATCTTTCCCGTTTTTATATCAAACGATGTATCGGCATTCCGGGAGATACACTATGTATCCGCAATGCTTTTTATGAAATCAACGGAAAACAGGGATTCGGAAATCTGGAAGATCAACA
Source organism: Bacteroides sp. (assembly GCA_021771575.1). Classification (GTDB taxonomy): domain Bacteria; phylum Bacteroidota; class Bacteroidia; order Bacteroidales; family Marinifilaceae; genus Odoribacter. Next base: position 4,890 of record JAETOX010000051.1, read on the forward strand.
GATGATCGCCGATTATCAAGGTGAATTTCCACAGGGCATTTATCATACAATTCCTTTTGATTTCCGGCTGAACTGGAATATTCGGGAAATGGGACCGCTATATATCCCCCGACAAGGCGATCGCATCACTCTCGATACGACAGCCTACCGCCTCTATAAAAAGATGATCGAATATGAAAGCGGTATAGAGCTCCGGGAACGGGAAGGCCAAATATACAACGGTGACAGCCTGATGAACGACTATACATTCCGTACCAGCTGGTATTTTATGGGTGGCGATAAAATGTGGAACTCACAAGATTCCCGCTACATCGGCCTGATCCCGGAGGAATTTATCGTAGGTAAAGCTGCGTGGGTGCTAACTTCTACAGATCTGGATACGGAAGAGTATCGGTGGGAACGATTTTTTAAATCTATCAAATGAGAGAAAATATTTGAAAGAGAGGTGTAAATATATTAGTGTTCAAATAAATTAAGACCGTATTAATTAAAAATGAAATGGAGATTACATAAAATAATAGTAGCATATTGCTGTATAATAACGGGATGCAATGAGCCTTCCGTCACTCGTCTGGAACAAGCGTTGCAAGCAAGCGGAAGTAATCGGGCGGAACTGGAAAAAGTACTGCAACATTATTCCGAAGATCCGAAAGACAGTTTGAAACTGAAAGCGGCCGTTTTCCTGATCGAAAATATGCCGGGACACTGGGGTCCGGATAGTAGCAGCATAGCCGACTATAAGGCACGAATAGATACATTAGGTGATATTTCGCCGGAAGAACGGAAAATATTGATGTGTTTACCGGCAGAACATCCGGAATTGTGTCCCGGAATGAACAAAGCGGAAGACCTGTATACCCTGAAAGCAGCTGACCTGATCAGACATATCGACCGACAGATGGATATACGGGAAAAATATTCCTGGTTGAAGGATCAGGATTTCGGACTTTTTTGTGACTATTTGCTCCCTTACCGAATAGCCAATGAATGGGTAGAATTTACACCGATATCTATAAGTCCCGATTTGAAAGAATGTCTTGAATTTGCCAACAATAACTACCAGAATTGTCACAACTCCGTTTATACAATAGCCGACCATATACAACAGCAAAGCGTATTAAACACTCATTTTACACACCAGGATACTTCGCTCAAAAAATATACCAAACTCCCCAAGAATCTTTGTAGACTGACAATAGCCCAATTGAAAAGCATAGGCATACCTGTTGTCATGGACTATGTTCCCATCTCCCGAATGAACGAAAGTAATTCCGAATGGCATATTATTGCAGATTCACGCCTGCCCCTGAAATCTGCATTAAAAATCGAAAATATCTCGACAGGTAAAGTTTATCGCCGGACTTTCTCCATCAACCCTTGCCCTGTCGCGGAAGATAAGGAATATATTCCTCCATTTTTCCGTAACCCGTTTCAACAAGATGTTACCGATCTTTACTTACATACGACAGATATAAGCCTGACACTGGAAATGCCCCGAGGAATACGATATGCCTATCTGGCTATGTATGACGGAGAAAACTGGCAGCCAATAGCATATAGTGAAGCAAAAGGGGGAAAATGTGTATTTAAAAAAATAGGAAAAAATTGTGTTTACATGCCAGTGTGTTACCCAGAAAGTAAAATGCACTCTCTGGCCCCTCCTTTTATCTTACGATCAACAACGGCAATCGAACCGTTAACCGCCCCGGCCGATACGACAACCACCCTACGTATAGAGAGACTATTGCCTTATTTTGGTAAACGTAAGTATTATTATGGTACAATGACAAATGCTTGCATAACCTGTGCCGACAACCAAAAATTCGAAAATCCAGACACGGTATTTATTGTTGAAGAAATACCTAACTATCGGTTACACAGTATTCATCCGAAACGAATAGATGCCCGAAGATATTGGCAATTACACATACCACGAGGATATTGTGCTTTAGCCGAATTACATTTTCTGGACCGGCACGGTGCAGAACTCAGAGGAAAATACATTGCCAAGGACACAAGCAACAGTGCTGCATGGACCGACAATAATCCATTGACCATGAAAGCAATACAACCTTCAGTCATTATCGATTTCGGGAAAGCGGTGGAAGTAGCCGAAATCCGTTATATGCAGGCAAACGATGGTTATAACATCCGGACAGGAAATGTATATGAATTATTCTATTACGAAACAGGAAAATGGGAGTCGGCAGGGCTACAAACAGCCAAAGATCAATGCGTCACTTTCGAAGGAGTGCCGGCAAACAGATTATTCCGTCTTCAGGATAAAACCGGAGGACAAAAAAGCAATCCCTTCACCTGGGATGGAAAAAGAGTGAGATTTTGGTAACAAATACGAATGAGATGAAAATAAATGCCAAGATACGAATCATGTTGTACAGCCTCCTCCTTTGGGCGGGTCATAGCATAACAACCGGATGCAGCAACCGGTCGGAACGTCTGGAAGCCGTATTAAAATACAGCGGGAATAATCGCGAAGAACTGGAAAAAGTACTGGAACATTATTCACACACACCGGAAGACAGTCTGAAACTAAAAGCAGCCATTTTCCTGATCGAGAATATGCCGGGACATTACACTTATTCGGGGCCTTTCCTGGATAAATATTATGCCCGTCTCGATACAGTCAAAGACACACCCTACCACGAGAAGAAACTGCTTCAGACGATCCCATTCGACCGTCAGGAATACAGAAGCAAACTGCAAATCCGGGAAGATGTTAAATATATCCGGGCAGAATTTCTGATTCACCAAATCGATTTGGCTTTCCGGCAATGGGAAACCCTCCCCTGGATGGAAGGAGTGGATTTCGAAATGTTTAAAGAATATATTCTTCCTTACCGGGTGGATAACGAAACGCTGGATAACTGGCGTGATTCGATAGCCTATTTCCTATCCGACTTGTACTATTATCAGGAATATTGTGAAGATTGCCGTTATTCCGTCACAGGGATGCAAAACAAATTTCATGCCTATATCAATAACCTTAAAAGTAAGATCCCGGAAACAGCATTCAAAGATTTCAAACTGGATTGTATTCCGCTCAGCAAACTGACTCTGTTTACTTATCGTATCATCGGTATTCCTGCAGTTATCGACTATACTCCACATTTTGCCAATCGCAACGGACGTCATCACTGGATTACGGGGATAGACCCGAATTTGAACAATTACGAGGTGTTCCAGGCAAATCTGTACCGGATGGCCAAAATCTACCGACGCACCTTTTCACATAATCCTACGCCTACCCCACACAGAGATGAATATATTCCTCCTTTTTTCCTGAATCCTTTCCATAAAGACGTCACGTCGGCATATATGCCGACAACCGATATATCGGTGCCGATCCCCCGGAACGTAAAAATCGAACATGCTTATCTGGCGGTGTTCAACGATCTCACCTGGAAGCCGATCGCCTGTAGTAAGGTTTCCGGACGTCAGGCATACTTCCCGGATATGGGAAGAGACATCGTTTACTTGCCGGTATACTATAAAGAAGAAGAAATGCTACCTTTGGCACCACCTTTCATCGTTTCTGCCGAAGGTAGCATCTCCCGACCCGAATTATCCGGAAGCAAAACCGAAAAGCTAAAATTGAAACGAAAATATCCTGGGAGCAGTACACAGCATTATTGGTTTGAACGCTTGAAAAAAGCACGTATTGAGGCTTCGAACGAAGCCGATTTCAACCGGCTCGATACGATATACAAATTTCGCACGAAACCCACCGGAGAGTATAGGTATATCACGGTGGACAGCACATTAAAAAGAAGATACTGGCGTTTCATCATTCCCGGTTCGTGGGTAGGATACCTGGCCGACCTTCGTTTTTACGATCGGGAAGGCCATGAAATACAAGGGCAGACAATGCATATAGACTCGCTCCGGGCACAAGCCTTATTTGACGATTCCCCATTGACTTACTCTGCAATTTACTCATGGATCGGATTGGACTTCGGCCGACCAGTCGGTATCTCCCGAATCCGCTATTTACCCCGAAACGATGCAAACGGTATTTATCCCGGAAACGAATACGAATTGCTTTATTATCGTTTCCCGGAAGGCTGGACCTCACTGGGTATAAAATCGCCCGAAGGATATGAGATAGAATACGACCAGGTACCAAGCGGAGGACTCTACTGGTTACGCAACCTTACCTGCGGGCAAGAAGAAAGAATATTCACCTGGGAAAACGGGGAAGCCCGATTTTGGTGAACCAACATGAGTAAAAACCATCAAAAATCAACCTATATGAACACTCTAAATTATTACATCGGCACCGTGATATTACTCCTGCCATTTTTTACGAATTGTAAAGACAAGGCAGAAAAGGCGAACGAGGGTACCCAGGCCCGGATCGAACAGAAGGCAGAAAAGACAGAAGTGAGCGTAGAAAAAGCCCGGTTCGACCGGTTCGAGATGGAACTGGTGAGCAACGGAAAAGCGGAAGCGCGGGGAAAAGCCGTGCTGAATTTCCTGGTAGCGGATGTAATCGACTCGGTATATGTGACCAACGGATCGAGAGTCCGGCAAGGGGATCCGATCGTACGGGTCGATAGCTACAAAGCCGGCGAACAGTTGCGCGACGCCCGGCTGAACCTGGAAAAGATGAAACTGGAATTGCGTAGCCGCCTGATGAGCGAAGGCATCAACGACCTGAAAGATTCTGCCGATATTCCCCAGCAGCGGTTACAGACGATTATGCTGCAAAGTGGCTATACCTCGGCTCTCCATGCATACGAAAAAGCAAAAAAAGAATACGACAACATCCGTACCTGTGCCCCGTTCGACGGAGTGATCTCCGATCTGGAGGTGAAGCCGTTCAATGCTTCGTCGGTTTATAAAAACTTATGTACTCTGATCGACGATTCGAAAATGGAAGTGGTTTTCAATGTGTTGGAAACGGAAATCGGATATATCCGCCCAGGGATGGACGTGGAACTAACCCCTTATGCCAATAACCAAGCGACACTGCATGGTAAAGTAACGGAGGTCAATCCGCGGATCGATGAAAATGGGATGGTGAGGATCAAAGCTACAACAGATAATAGCGGACATGTACTGGTGGACGGAATGAATGTCAATATCATCCTGAAACGGCAAATCGGGAATAAACTGATCGTCCCCAAAACAGCGGTACTACCCCGGCAGGGGAAAAAGGTGGTGTTCGTGCATGAAAATGGAAAAGCCATCTGGAAGTATGTAACGACAGGAGTGGAAAATAGCCGGGAAATCAGCATTGAATCGGGCCTGAAAGCAGGTGAAGAGGTGATTTACGAGAATAACCTGGGATTATCGCACGAAAGCGAAGTGACAGTAAGATGAAATTATCAGCATTTTCCATCAATATTATCTTTATTGTAGGGATGTTGCTGGGGATCGTCTTGATTCCCAGGATATCGCTGCAATTGATGCCCTCTTCCCGGTCAAACGAGCTGAGCGTATCGTTTTCGTGGCCCAATGCCAATCCGGAAATGCTGGAAATGGAAGTGACTTCGAAACTCGAAGGAGCTTTTGCACCCACCAAAGGATTGAACAATATCCGTTCGCATACCGGCCAGGGATACGGTAGTATTACGCTCTCCATTGACAAAAACGAAAACATCGACGCGGTAAAACTTTACCTGTCCTCACTGGTACGTTCGCTGACCAAGGGATTGCCGGAAGGAGTAAGGGTAGGCACCGTGCAAGGCGGGGAAATACAGCAAGAAAAGAAATCGACAGACGAACGCCGGCTATTGCTTTCCTACACCATCACCGGCCCGGGTAGCAGCCAAGAGGTTGCAACTTTTGCCGAAGACCATATTTCCCCGGAGATTTCCCAAATGAAAGGGATCGAAGCCGTGAACATTACAGGTGCCGTTCCTTTCGAATGGGTGTTGCATTACGATCCGGAAATGCTCCGGGATATTCAAATTTCACCTTCCGATATAACGGCAGCCATCCACAAATACTATTCGCGCCAGGATGCAGGAAAAGTGTTGGTACAGGCAAATCCGGTGGAAAAATATTCTTACATCGTATTTAAAGGTAATCCCCGGGGCGCCGATCCGGATTTTATGGAAATACCGATCAAAGCCCTGCAAGGTAAAATTGTTTATCTGAAAAATATTGCCACACTGGATTACCGCGAGGCCCGTCCTTCTTCTTATTACCGGATTAACGGCTTAAACCGCATCAATATCAATATCTTCTGCGAAAAGAAATCGAATATGATCGATCTCTCGGCTCAGGTAAAAGCAAGAATAAAGGAAGTGGAAGAAAATTTACCGAAGACTTATTCGGTAAAAATGATTCTGGACAATAGTAAAGAATTGAAAGACGAACTCGGCGAAAACCTGTTACGCACCGTCCTGACTGTAGTCATCCTATTGCTTTTTGTATGGCTCACCAGCCGAAGTCATCGTTATCTGTTGATCATTACGATCTGCCTGGCAGCCAATATCCTGATTGCACTGGTATTTTATTATTTTCTGGATATAGAAATTCATCTTTATTCCCTGGCCGGGATTACGGTTTCTTTCGGTATCATCATCGATAATGTGATCGTGATGGCCGATCATTACCGCCATCACCACAACCGCAAGGTATTTATGGCGATCCTGGCCGCTACCCTGACCACGATGGGATCCCTGATCGTCATTTTCAATATGGACAACGAGATCATGCGGAATATGTGGGGGTTCTCGTCAGTGATCATTGTCAACCTGACGCTTTCGGTAACGATAGCCCTGTTTTTTGTTCCTGCCCTGATGGAAAAAATCCCGCTTGCACAACCAAGCGTACACCGCCGTTACCATCGTCTGCGCCGTATTGTCCGGTTTACAGGCAAATACGAACGGGTTATCCGTTTTGTACAACGTCACCGGATAATTCTTTTTGTCCTGATTCTATTGGGGTTCGGACTGCCGGTTTTTCTGATTCCCACCACCATAGACCGCGATAAGCCGATATCCGAATTTTATAACCGGATATTCAGCAGCGAAGCTTATCTGAGCATCAAACCCTGGACAGACAAAATCCTGGGGGGCAGTCTACGGCTGTTCATCGAAGGCGGCGGCGGAGAATGGCGGCGGCACGACCCTTCGGAAAAAGCCCGTACCACCCTGAACTTGGTGATGACCATGCCTCACGGAGCTTCGTTGGAACAAATGAACGAAGCTTTTCTGAAAACCGAACAATTTCTGGCCGGTTTTCAGGAAATCGAAACCTTCACTTCGGATATTAATTCGGCTAATCAGGCCCGGATGACCATCACCTTCAAAAAAGAAGAAGAACTGACCGGAGCGCCGGAAAAAATCAAAAACGAACTGATTCGTTTTACCAATAGTATTGGTAATGCCGACTCGGACATCTCGGGCGTAGGACGAGGATTCTCGAACCGGACAGGTGACGAGTACAGAAGTGAAAGCCTTAAGGTAATTGGCTACAATTACCGGCAAGTGCTGATCTATGCCGACCGCCTGAAACAAAAACTGGAACAGCAAAAAAGGGTGAAGAAACTTTATATTGGCAGCAACCGGAACCCGGATAAGACCAAAGAATTTGCCATAGAAGTGAGCAAAGAAAAACTAGCCCGCAATCATTCGGACATCGGAAGTATGCTAACCCACCTCAACCGCCTGTCGGGCCCGGGCGATACCCGGACCTCGGCCTACATCGACGGTAAACTTTCGCCAGTGGTGATCCGTCCTCAAAAACAACGGAAAGCTAGTCTCTGGGAATTGCAAAACCATCCGATGCAAGGCGATAAATCCGTATTCCGCCTGGGAGATGTAGGCAACATCGGCGAAGACCGGACTTTTGAATCGATAACCAAAGCGAACCAGGAGTACGAAGTGTTGGTGCAATATGACTTTATCGGGGATTATATGCTTTCGAATAAAGTCAAAGAACGAGTGATCAAGGAGATGAACCGGGACATGCCTGTCGGATTCCGTGTGAAAGAAGGAAACGAGTGGGCCCGTTATTTCTGGGAAGGTCCCGGAGGTATCGACACCCGGATTTGGTACATCCTGCTCGTGATCACCATCATTTTTTTCATTTGTGCTATCCTGCTGGAATCCATCCGGCAGGCAGCCGTGGTGATCACCATCGCCCCGATATCGTTCATCGGCTGTTTCCTGGGCTTCTATTTCTTCGGTTTGCAATTCAACGAAGGGGGATTAGCGGCTTTCATCATGATGTGCGGACTGTCGGTGAATGCCATTCTGTACATCATCAACGATTATAATAATCGGCTGAAGAAAGGCTGTCCCCGGGGATTGCAGACTTACCTGAAAGCGTGGAATGCCAAGATCGTTCCTATCCTGTTGACCATCGTTTCCACCATGCTGGGATTCATTCCTTTCCTGATCGGGGAGGTCAGTGATTTCTGGCTGAGTCTGGCTATCGGGACCATGAGCGGCCTAGGGTTCTCGCTGATCGTGCTACTTGTCGTACTACCCGTTATGTTTAAACAAAAAGACGCTTCTTTAATAAAACGCTATGATTAAATTTTTCCTCAAACGTCCTGTCGCCGTCATGATGACCACCATTGCCTTTATTATCCTGGGCAGTGTCGTTGCTTTCAGATTACCGGTTTCCCTGATGCCGGATATCGACATCCCGGAAATCAGTATCCACTACACCCGGGACAATGCTTCCGTAAACGAAGTGGAGAATACCATTACCGGAAGTTTACGCAGCCAGTTACAGCAAATTCCTCATCTGGCTTCCATTACCTCGGAATCGAAAGACGGAGGTGGACGGATCGATATGAAATTCGAATACGGCACTTCGATCGACTACGCTTTTATCGAAGTAAACCAGCGGGTAGACGCCGCTATGAATTACCTACCCCAGGATATGCTACGCCCTGTTATCATCAAAGCTTCGACCTCCGATATCCCGGTATTTTATGTCCAATTGAATTTAAAGAATGCCACTTCGGAACAAAAGTTTCTGGAATTCTGCGAATTCACAGAAGCGGTGCTGAAAAAACGACTCGAACAATTGCCGGACGTGGCGATGGTGGACATCAGCGGGAATTATCAGCCCGAAATGTATATCCTGCCAAATGATAGCAAGCTCAGAAGCCTGAACATTACCCAAGAGCAATTGAAAAGCGTGATCGATAAAAACAATCAGATCGCTGGTAGCCTGAGTATCCGGGACGGATATTACCAATACAGTGTCAAATTTACCAGCCAGCTGATGTCGGTGGAAGAAGTAGAAAATATCTACCTCAGCATCGAAGGCCGCCTGCTCCAACTCCGGGATGTAGCCGAAGTGGGTATACGCCCGCGTGACAAAAGGGGAGTATTTATCGACGAGGGGAAACAAGCCCTGAGTATGGCGATTATTAAACAATCGAGTGCCCGAATGTCGGATATGAAAGAAAAAGTGTCGGACATGCTGGAAATTTTCGAAACCGAATTCCCGGATATCGAGTTTTCCGTTACCCGGGATCAGGCGACACTTTTAAACTATACGATCAGCAATCTGTCACAAAGTCTCGTCTGGGGAATTGTCCTGGCGGTCCTGGTTATGATGTTCTTTCTGAAAGACGCCCGGTCATCACTCATTATCGCTCTGAGCATTCCGATTTCAACGATCATAGCCATTCTGTTTTTCCAGCTATGGGGTTTATCGGTTAACACCATTTCTCTGGCTGGCTTGATCATCGGCGTGGGAATGATGGTGGATAATTCTATCATCGTCATCGACAACATCAACCAATACCGCGAACGGGGTTATTCCCTGTTCGATGCCTGTGATAAGGGTACTACGGAAATTATACGGCCGCTGCTTTCGTCGGTATTGACGACGTGTGCCGTTTTTATTCCCCTGATCTTTCTGGGTGGAGTTGCCGGAGCTCTTTTTTACGATCAGGCGATGGCTGTTTCCATCGGTTTGTTCGTTTCCCTGTTCGTCTCTATCAGTATCGTTCCTGTTGTCTTTCACCTGATCTTTGCCCATACCGGAGCGACCAAAATCAACCGTTTTATTGAACGGATCAGCCTTAAAGAGCTGGATAAATACTATAATGCCGGATACCGTTTCGTGTTCTACCATCGTCAAAGGGCAGTCCTGCTGATTTTACTTTTATTGGGAGCCGGGGCCGCTTCTGTGGTTTTACTGAAGCTGGAGCAGATGCCCCCACTGGAAATCAACGAGATGCTCCTGAAAACCGACTGGAACAGCAGTATACATGTGGACGAGAACCAACAACGGGTAAACGATGTTATCGCTACTTTCAAAGACCGATGTGAAGAGATCAGTTGCTTTGCCGGAGAAAAACAATTTTTCCTGAACCAGAATGATAACCAGAATCCGAACGAAGCAGAATTTTATATCAAAACCAAAGACAATAAATCCCTGGTTGAATTACTGGACGAAATACAATCGTATATCCGTAAAAAATATCCGGAAGCCCGGGTGAGCCCGGAGAAAGTGAAAAACCTGTTCGAACAGATGTTCGCCGAAGAGACTGCACCGCTCGTCATCAATCTGTCAGGGACACAAAAACGCGAACCGATCCCAGTGGATACCATTAACCGATTTATCGAACACCTGAATCAGCAAATGCCGGGGCTGCACCTCAATCCAATCCCCACAGTGGAAAGAATAGCGCTGCATCTGTTACCAGACCGGCTGGCTATTTACAACACAGATCAAAATGCCGTGATTTACGAACTCGAAAAGAATATCAGCAAAAACAATATCGGAAAACTGAACACCGGAAGCCGGTATATTCCCATTGTCATCACCGAAGCAGGACAAACACTACGGGAAATCCTCGGAAAGACACAGATCAGGACCAAAGACGGAAAAAATCATATCCCGGCAGAATCGCTGGTGGAATTATCGACAGATTACGATTATAAAAATATTATCGGAAAAAAAGAAGGGGTCGTAGTGCCTGTCAATGTGTATCATACTGGCGACAGTACACGCAAAATTATGGAAACAGCCCGCCATTCCGCCCGGGAGCATGGCCTGGACGTTCATTTCGAAGGGACTCTGCTTGCAGGGACGCAAACGCTTTGGGAGATGGCCCTGATCATTACGATCGCTATCCTCATGCTATATTTTATTCTGGCCGCCCAGTTCGAATCACTGAGTCTCCCCCTGATTATCCTGATTGAGATCCCCATCGATGTGGCTTTTACTCTACTCACGCTGTGGGTGTGCGGAATTTCCATCAATCTGATGTCGATGATCGGAATTATTGTGATGTGTGGGATCATTATCAACGACTCTATCCTCAAAATCGATACCATCATCCGCCTGGAAAAAGAAGGTTATTCTTTACAGGAAGCGATCCATGAAGGGGGTATTCGCCGGTTGAAACCCATCCTGATGACGAGTCTGACGAGTATCATCGCCATGGTGCCGTTGCTTTGGGGTAATGACATCGGTTCGCAATTGCAGCGGCCCTTGGCTATCGCGATGATCAGCGGTATGAGTTTCGGGACAGTGGTCAGTCTTTATTTTGTACCTTTGTGCTATTATTACCTAAGGACACGATTTTTCCATCAATCCTTTGCATAAGTATAAATAGAAATTTTCCCCGGTTTATGAGATTCTTTATCTATTATTTTCTTAATTTTGGAATTAGAAAAATCAAATACATAAACTTATGGTTAATTACAAAGACTTAGGACTGGTTAACTCCAGAGAAATGTTCAAAAAAGCGATGGAGGGTAAATATGCCATAGCTGCTTTCAATTTCAATAATATGGAGCAAATGCAAGCCATTATACAGGCTTGTGTAGAATGCAAATCTCCTGTAATACTGCAAGTATCGAGCGGAGCCCGTAAATATGCCAATCAGACGATACTTCGTTATATGGCCCAGGGAGCAGTGGAATATGCCAAAGAGTTAGGCGTCAATATTCCGATCGTATTGCATCTTGACCACGGCGACACTTTTGAATTGTGTAAAAGCTGTATCGATATGGGATTCTCTTCTGTGATGATAGACGGTTCCCACCTGCCTTATGACGAAAATGTAGCCCTGACCAAAAAGGTTGTGGAATATGCCCATCAGTTCGATGTCACAGTGGAAGGCGAATTAGGTGTGCTGGCCGGTATTGAAGACGAAGTTCAGGCAGAACACCATACTTATACCCGCCCGGAAGAAGTGGAAGACTTCGTGAAAAAAACAGGCGTAGATTCGTTAGCTATTTCCATCGGTACTTCGCATGGAGCCAACAAATTCAAACCGGAACAATGTACCCGTAATGCCGATGGTGTATTGGTACCTCCCCCTTTGCGTTTCGACATCCTGAAAGAAATCGAAAAACGCATCCCCGGTTTCCCGATCGTACTGCACGGCTCATCTTCCGTTCCTCAGGACAAAGTGGCTACCATCAACAAATATGGCGGTGCCCTGAAAGATGCCATCGGTATCCCCGAAGACCAGTTGCGCGAAGCAGCTAAATCAGCCGTTTGTAAGATCAACATCGATTCCGACGGTCGTCTGGCTATGACCGCTACGATCCGGGAAGTCTTCGCCCAGAAACCGGCAGAATTCGATCCCCGCAAATACTTAGGTCCTGCCCGCGACGCTTTGCGTGAACTTTACAAACACAAACTGGTGAATGTATTAGGAAGCGCCAATACGGTAGAATAAATAATGTGCCAATGTAACAATGATAATGGGATTTTCATTGGCACATTAGTACATTGCTACATTGGCACATTAAAAACTTTTCTTTTTTTGCTTGCGTATATATACTGTTAACTAACAGGATATGAACCCGAATATTCCGGAAACACACCGCAAGCGCATTGTTATTATCGGCGGAGGATTCGGCGGCTTGAAGCTGGCCGACAGGCTCCGGAAAAGCGATTTCCAAATCGTCCTGCTCGACCGTACGAATTACCATCAGTTTCAGCCCCTACTCTATCAGGTGGCGACAGCCGGATTAAATCCGGGGTCGATCGCTTTCCCTTTTCGCAAAGATTTCCGTCATTACCCGGATTTTCATTTCCGCATGGCAACTGTTACCCGGATTTTCCCGGAAGACGATAAAATCGAAACCAGTATCGGCTCTCTTTCCTACGATTTCCTCGTAATAGCCACAGGAACCACGACCAATTATTACGGACTGAAAAACATAGAAGCCCATGCAATGGCGATGAAAAGTGTGACCGAAGCCATAGCGCTCCGGAACGATTTACTGAGTAAATTTGAAAAGGCACTAACCATCACGGATCCCTCCGAACGCCAACAATTACTTAACTTCGTCGTAGTGGGAGGTGGTGCCACAGGCGTAGAAATCTCCGGAGCCCTGGCCGAGATGAAACGTTATGTATTGCAAAAAGATTATCCGGATTTGAGCACAGACGTCCTGAATATTTATCTGGTTGAAGGCACTTCAAAATTACTGGGCAATATGTCAGAACAAGCGTCTCACAAAGCTTTGGAATTTTTACAGAAAATGGGTGTAAAAGTCATGCTGAATATGAAAGTAACCGATTATCAGGAAGGTTCGGTCCTGTTGGCTGACGGCACTCGTATCCCAACCCAAACGGTGATCTGGGTGAGTGGAATAAAGGCTGCTTATCCTGAAGGCCTTCCAGCAACAGCGATCGGTAAAGGCGGAAGGATTCTGACAGACGAATACAATCGGGTAAAAGACGCACCCCACATCTTCGCCATCGGCGATGTAGCCCTGCAACCCGAAAACCGTTTTCCCAACGGACATCCCCAAGTAGCCCAAGTAGCCATTCAACAAGGGCAACTCCTGGCCACCAATTTACAACGTCTTAGTCGGGGAGAAGTTCTCGCTCCCTTCCATTATCGCGATCTGGGCACACTGGCAACCATCGGACGCAACAAAGCCGTAGCCGACCTGCCACATCTGAAAACTCAGGGATTTCTGGCCTGGGTGCTGTGGATGACCGTCCACCTTCGTTCTATCCTTGGTATACGCAACCGCCTGGAAATACT
>JAETOX010000052.1 GCA_021771575.1 Bacteroides sp.
CAACATAACTTCCACGCTCCGCCAATTTTCACGATAGGTTTTCTCACTTGGTTTTTCAGCATTCCCATTGTATTTCCGGCGGTATTTCGAAGGATAATCATAGCAATATTTCCGGGGCTGATCCTCATCCCACCAGGAAGTCGCTTTTTTTGCCGGTACATCTTTTATAAACCAGGCCTGACGGCGCAAATCCCCTCCTTCATAAGATTCCAGTAAAGAACTTCCCCCCGAGCGGGAAGGCCGGAAGCCCAGACCGTACCAACTTCCGGAAATTTCATCCGCCAGATAATCGTAAGATGTACTGCTTCCACCGAAAGTAAAAACGATTTCGTCATTTATTTTTCCATCCATAATATAAAAAGCGTCGATATCGGAATAAGCGCCCAGCAAAGTGGTATCCACCGTATTTAAATCAAAGACCAGCGAATTTTCTTTCAGAAACAATTCCCCTACCCGGATCACTTCGTCCCAGTTTTCCTGAAACAGGGCGATGCGGGAAGCCAGTAATAAGATAGCCGGTTCCGTAAGCAAATGTTTATTGCCGGGAACATAGCTTTTTTGCATATATTGCTCAGCCTTTTGAATATCTTCATTGATCTGTTTATATATCTGGCGAATGGAAGAGCGTGGACGTGCCTTTATATCCACCTGCGGTTCGGTACGCAGGATAACTCCCGGTTTGTCCAGATTTGCCTGGCTATAAGGTAAAGCATAGGTATTCACCAATGCCCAGTAATGATAGGCCCTTAAGCCATACGCCTGAGCTGCCAGATAATTGTATTTGGCAGAATCTCCTTCTATTTCCATTACCGGTAAGGCATCTATTACTGTATTACAAGCTAAAATATTGGAGTAACGGTTTTTCCAGAAATTATCCGACAATTTTAGTTCGATATCCTCGCTCCAGATATAAGCCTGACGCCCATCTCCTCCGCTCAGCAAGTCAAATGCATCTCCGTTTTTTGCATCGAGATTTTTACTAGTAGAATCGATTTCCAAATGGCTCATTTCCACATCGTCGGTCATTAATTTAAACCAAGCTACATCATTCGTAAAAGTAGATGGATATCCTTCGGCATATAACATGGGTGAATATTCATCCACTTTCTTAGGTATCAGCAAATCACCGGAATCTTCTTTCAGGTAATCGTCACATCCGGGTAACATCGCTACTATAGCCAAGAACCCATATATTAAAAGTTTATTCGTCATATCTTCAATATTTATTAAAATGATACATTGATACCCAAGCTATATGAAGGCAATAAGGGGATATTGGCTTCCGGCGTTTCCGGATCCAAACCATTCCATTTTTTATCGGCCCATACATGCAGGTTGGTGGCCTGGAAACGCAACATCATGGAAGAAAGTCCAATTTTATGGATTAATTTGTCAGGTATTAAATAGCTCAAACCAATCAAACGTAAACGCAGATAATCTCCTTTCACTACCCTTACCGAGGACAAATCATAGAAATAAGTACAATATTCCATCACCGAACGATCTTCATCCGAAATATTTCTCAGCCCACGACTTCCAAAATCGCTGACAACGCGTTCATTATAAAGTACCGGTATATCGGTATAAACCTCGTCTCCCGGTTTCCTCCAACGTTTAGTCCAGTCGGTCGAGACGTTCGCTACCGGATCGAATGCCCTTCCTCTGTCATCGTATACAGAGGGCAGACGTTTTACTCCCCCGATACTATAGGTAAAGCCGATAGAAAGCGAAAGCCTTTTCTTAAAGGTCAATTGTGTATCGAATCCACCGGAAAGATCGGGATAGATGGAACCGCTTTTTATCAACTGCATTCTTCGGGGATCTCCCTCATGATAGAGTTTTCCATCCTTACCATAAAATAATGGATATCCGTCGTCATGATGTAAGCCTCCATACTGGAATGAATACATAGAACCAACTTTCTCACCTTCGACTGCTAAATTACCGTTCAACATCTGTTCGATTTCTTCCAGGTTATTGTAAAAATCATCGTTAGCTAAAGTTACTTTGTTGATATTCCGCCCGAAATTAACATTGAAATCCCATTTAAACAGCTGGCTTCTGATCAGTCCCAGACTCAAATTTCCTTCGACTCCGGAGTTATCCATTTTGCCGGCATTGATATACAAGCGTTGTCTACCGTTTGAAAGCGCTACGGTTTTATCCATAATCAGATCTTCGGTATGTTTTTTATAGACATCGAGACTACCCGACAATCTTCCGGAGAATAAAGAAAAATCGACAGCGATATTCCAGGAAGAAGTTTTTTCCCAGCGCAAATCAGGATTCGGCAGACGGTAAATCGTAGATTTATCCAGGTTACTTACCGTATTTCTGTCCTGAATTTGTAAAATCAGGTTCGGCGTGGCATCGTCGTGAATATTTCCCTGCACACCGTAACTTCCACGGAAAGCGATGAAATTCCCTTCATAAGCCCACGCAGACAAGAAATTTTCGTTTGTCAACGTCCATTTCCCGGCCACCGACCAAGTAGGTAACCAGCGGTATTTCGGATTACTACCGAATTTATTGGCACCGTCCGAACGAATATTGAAACTGAAAAGATAACGATTATTATAAGCATAACTAGCAGTACCGAAAAAGGAAGCAACCCGGGAAACGGAATTTGTATTTGTCGGCAACAGCGAACCGTTCGTTGCATACGACCCATTGAAAGCAGAGGTATATACAGGCATAAAACGTTCTCCGAATTCCGGAGTCCAGCCATACCCGGTAACGTTGACTCCTTTATATCGGGTTCCCCTGAGTTCCGAACCGACCAAAACATTGACATCATGAACATCATGAAATACTTTGATATAGCTTAAAGCATTCCGTACCGTATATCCATTTTTCGTCGTATTCCCTTGTAAAAGAATACCTCCGTAAGGCAAAGAGGATTTCCAGTATTCGTCCTGATTTTCATCATATTCTTTATATTCATATCCTCTGATTTTAGTTATGGCATTGGATTCGGCCGTTTTCCAATCCCGCTGAGCGGTAGTAGAATTATGAAATGAAAAAGTTCCCTGATAAGCCAAACCGTCCCACAATTTCACATTCAAGTCGAGGAGGGCATTGAAGTCGTTCGTTTTCGCCTCTTTACCGGTGTTTTCCAATTCTTTTAGTACATTGTAATAGTATTTCGTGCTTTGTTTGTAGAGGTGATAAGAACCGTCTTCATTATAAGGCTTTAGGGTCCTGGAAGTCTTATAAGCATATGAAAAAGGATTGACAACGGAATAACCTTTGTTTTTAGTTGTGCTATAATCGATTTTGGCCGAAAAATTGACATATTTGCTCAAATCGACAGTTACTTTGCCTAAAGAAGTAAAACGTTCGCTATTCGATCCTTTTGCTCCTCCCTGATTATCGTTATAACCAGCCGAAAAATAATATTTAGCATGTTCTGTACCACCTTGGACACTCATGTTGTGGCTATGCGTAACGGCGTTGCGAAACAGTACATTAAACCAATTCGTATTCCGTTCCGCCATTTCCATGGACAGTTCAGCAAATTCCTGGCGGGTAATTTCCCTGTTTACCAAAGAATTCAACAATCCTTCGTACGAATCTTCCGGATCCAGCGTGATGTTCGAGCTATAAGACAAACCATCTTCGAAAATTTCTTTCGACAAAAGCATACGTTCAGCCGAATTCATCAGATTGAAATTCTGGTAGGAAGGTCGTTGGTTGACCACAACTTCACCATGATAAGACACCACGGGCTTTCCTATTTTTCCCTTTTTCGTCGTCAATACAATGACACCGTTGGCCGCTTTTACCCCATAGATTGCCGTAGCCGAAGCATCTTTGAGTACGGTGATGGACTCGATATCCTGCGGACTGATTCCGGCAATAGCATTTCCGATCAGGTATTCAGCATCTTCACTATTGAGTTCGGAAGCAGTTACAGGAACGTCCTGTTCCAGAATCACTCCGTCCACCACCCAAACCGGAGCTTTATTTCCATTGATGGTAGATGTACCCCGAATGCGGATTTTCGGAGTAGCACTGGGCTCTCCGGAAGTATTCATTACCATCAGTCCAGGAATCTGACCTTGTAACATTTGATCTATCGATGGAGCTCCTGCCATATAGATATCTTCGACCTTCACCGTAGAGACGGCACTGGCCGATTCGCGGCGATTCAAGGTTTGGTAGCCCGTGACCACTACTTCATCCATATTTAAAGTAGCTTCATACATTTTGACATCTATCCTTTCTTCTCCTTTCCAGATCCGGCTTTCCTGAGTCATTCCAATAAAAGAATAAATCAGTTTGATTCCTTGTCTATTTTCGATCACCAACATATATTGGCCTTCTGCATCGGTAGCACATCCCCGGGTAGCCCCTTCCATGATAACCGAAACGCCAGGCAAAGGATGCCCATCGGCATCGGTTACCCGTCCTTTCAAAATTTTCACTTTTACCTCTTTTTGCTGAGGCTTATCCTTCGCCGGCTTGATCACTACCATACCTTCCAGGCATTCGAAAGAATAAGGCAAACCCTCCAGAATTTGTTTCATTGCATTTTCTAAAGACGTCTGATTCAAATTCAGATTCAACTTCACCTCACGGTCTATTTCTTCTTCATTAAAAACAAAATAAAGGCCGGTTTGCTGTTTCAAAATCTTAAATGCTTCCCTTAGGGTAGTATTTTCAAATTTCACGCTAACGGTCTGCGACCACGCACCGGCAAATGCACTCATGGAAAGCAGAATGGTCAATACTACCGTTAATCTCATTGCAAGCAAAATTTTTCGTCCAACACTTAATCGTTGGAGAAATTCAGAAATACGCTTTTTTTTCATAAATTTGGTTGTTTTAATTTGTATCGTTCCGGATTCTCTCATTTTCCGGAATATAGATTAATCACGACGGGAAATGCGGTCAACATTTCCCGTTTTTCTTTTAGCCCTCTCAAAAACCAACAGCTTTTACTGCAATTTTCCTTCCATCGATCATAAAACAGACATCTGTCGTTTTTTCTATAATTCTCAGTACCTCGTTCAAGACATCGTATTTTTTCACCACTCCTGTAAAACGCCGGTATCTATATTCCGGAGCAGCGAAAGTAAACTCTACATCATACCAACGGGACAATTGTTCAGTAATTTCTTCCAAAGTCATATTCTCATATTCAAAGACTCCTTTAATCCAACTGACATACATGCCGGTCTCAACAGACTGACATTCGATGGTTTGTCGGGTGATGTCGGCAATTGCTTGTTCTCCAGGGCAAAGCCGGGCTGTCTTACCGGCAAATTCAACATTTACGCCCCCCTGGGTGAGTGTAGTCACCACTTCTTGATTTTCGTCGTAAGCCGCTATATTGAAACAAGTTCCTAAAACCTTTATAGCCACCTCATGAGCATAGACGATAAAAGGATGTTCCTTATCCCGTTCCACCTCAAAGTATGCTTCACCTTTCAAAAAAACTTCACGCTTATCCCCTAGAAAACTAACAGGAAAGGTCAGTTCCGACTCTGAATTTATCCATACCCTTGTACCGTCGGGTAAAATAAAATGATATTCGCCGGCCGTAGGTACTTTAACGGTATGATGTACCGGCTCTTCTATTTTCAGCAGGGAATGATCATATTGGAGTCCGCCGCTCGTATCGTTTTTCACGCATACGCCCTGTTCTTTCACTTCCTGTAAGTTGGCACAAGTAAGGTCTACCTGCGAGCCATTGGCTAATACCAAAGTCGCCTTGGTTGTCCCGGGCAGAATTAAGGCGATCTGCTGTTCCATATCCCTTTCTAAAGGTCTGAATAAAGCCAATCCCCCCACCCCTATCAACAATAAGACAGAAGCTGCCGCCAGCATCACCCGGAAAGCTGTCCGACGCTCCTTTTGCTTCTTCCATTTTCCATACAATTGGGTCCAAGCTTCCTGGTCGCGAATCGACCGATTGCCTTCCACCATACGATAGGTCTTTATGATACGGAGATATTTTTCGAATATTTCCCGGTTTTCGGAAGACTCCCCTATCCATTTACGCAACGCTTCGCCATTTTTTTTACTGATTGTTCCCGAACAATAATCGGCAATCCATTCAAAAATTTTTTCACCCATTTTACCCATACTTTCTTTAATATTCCTGTATTGGATAAAATGGGTGAATGAAAATTAAAAAAAATGACAAAATCCGATAAAACGACAAGACATATCACTTTCTGTATCAGCCGTCTTTTATTGATACTGCTGCTGTTCTTCCTTTATGACGCTCTCATCCGACGAGACCAGAATGATTCTTCTACAAAGCTCTTACCAATACCGTACCAATACCAATCCATTGCTAACAAAATAGGCCTATCCTCACCTATTGGGTCGGTAATGGGTCAGTAATGGGTTAGTATTGGTAGGAGCTTTCCCTAAACTTTCTTTATCCTTTATTTTAAACAGTCGATCGTGGGAACATATTTTTCAGCTCATCTTTCCGACAATTTTTATAAAATCGACTGGCAACAAAAAAGAAAATCATTCCTCCCATTCATTGTATTTTTCTAAATGTCTTTTTCAAAAATAATTCTCGCGTCGTTGGTCAATACTGCGTTCATTTCTTCGTCACTTACCACTTTAGGGCATGTTGAGTTATTTCGTTTTCGTGCGGCCGGCACGCCGTTTCCACCACAGGTAATAGCCCGTCAGGGGAAGTGAGGCACCGATAAGCGCGGCAAGGAAATAGAGGATTTTCGTCCAGATGCCGCCCCACGTGCCCGTGTGGAACGCATAGAACCAGCCGCGGAGGCGTTGCTGGCGGGGCGTGTCTTCATAACGGGCGATTTCGGCGAGACGGCCGCTGCGGGGGTCGAACGTCGCGCGGTCGATGCGTCGCATCGCCGATTGCCGTGCGACCTGCGCTTCGGTTTGTGTCAGCGTGATGGTTTTGTAGGCGGTGCAATGCGCCGTGAGCTGACCCAGCACTTCGTCCCATACGGCATAATCGAACGGGCGCGCTTCGGTTTCGGCCTGCGTTCCGCCGTGCTCCCGGCCTGCGTTCCGTTCGCCGCTTCTTTCGCGGCTCTGACGGTTGCCTGAATCGGTCTTTCGTGCGGGGGACTCTTGCGCCACAGCGGTTTGCGGGGTTCCGCCGAAAAGCGCATAGGCCGCTGTGCGGTACCAGCCGAACGACCACGTGAGCCCCGTCAGCGCCATGACCAGCAACAGCAGGGTCGCATAGAATCCCAGCGTGACATGGCAGTCGTGCCAGAAACGGCGGCGACCATAGGTGCACGACACTTTCAGCCGGTTGCGCAGCGCCTTGCGGCTGCGGGGAATCCAAAGGATCAAGCCGCTGACAAGAATCAGCACCAGTCCCAGCGTTGAGACTCCGACAATGGCTTTTCCGACCGACTTTTCGCCTTTCGACGGCGGCGGGTCGAGCAGCCAGCGGTGAAGTTTCCGCACCGTGCCGAAGAATGCCGGGCTTTCGGTCCATCCGTTCACACGTCCCGTATAGGGGTCTACGCTCAATTGTTTGCGTCCAGTCTCGCGGAAAGCGGCCATGCAGGGTTCGTCGCTGCGGGCGGAGAGTTGCAGCGAAACCAGATGCAGCGAATCGGGCATCTGCCCGCCGATTCGGTCGGCGAGTTGCGACGGACGAAGCGGACGTGCGCCTGCGGGTGCTGCGACTCGATAAAGCTCCGGATGCAGCGACCGGGTAATTTCACCCTCGAAGACGAGCACGGCGCCCGACAGACAGACGACGGTCAGGACGATACCGAGCGGCAGCGAGAGCCACAGATGTATTTTTGCGAATATCTTTTTCATGATTTGGGTGTTTGGCCCGGACAAGGGAACGGCCCGCGTCATGACGGACCGCTCTCCTGCCGGGGTGTTTCCTATTTCCGGACGGTCAGCTTGCCCGCCGTGGCGACGGATTCCGCGTCGATGACGAGCCCTTTGGTCGCACGTCCCGTGGCGGCATCGATCTTATAGAATGCCGGTTTGTCGCCGCCGGTCACCGTCACGGCGATGTACATGGCTCCGTTCTCGCCGTAGGGCTCGCCGCCGAATCCTGCCAGATCCGCCGGCAGTCCGGTCACGGGTACGACGGTTTTCGCTTCGGCATCGAAGACGGCCAGTTCGTTCGTCACGGCATTCTTGCCCTGCATCATCCCCTCCACGCCGTCGGAGTAGAGTTGCAGCAGAAAGTGTGCGCCCGAGATGTGCCAGCAGCGGAAAATAGGATGCTGCGTGCCGATCTGCTCGAAATTCACGTAGTAGTCGGGGTCGAACTCCGTCGCGCCCTTGCGGATGCGCACCACGCCCGAGGGTTTGGTGCCGGTCACCTTTTTCAGGTCGGCCGACGAGGTGAACGTGCGGCCGTAGCCGGGCGAGAAGACGTAGAGGTCGCCGTTGTCGGCCGCCCAGATCGTCTGGTAGTATTGCGAGCGATGGCGGCCGCAGGCGAAGCCGATTTTATCGGTCGAGGCGATGACGGGTTTCTCGGCGAACGACGAACCGCTGTAAATGGCGACCCACGCCCGGTCGGGATACTGCGTGGAGGGAATCGTTCCGGCAGTGTAGGAACTGCTGGCCGAACCGCCGTCGGCTTTGGCGACCAACTCCTGATCCGTCACCTTCTCCGGCCAACGCGCGATGCCGTAGCGGCTCATGCCCATCGGCACGACCGAGGTGTAGAGCTTGCCGTTCGCCTCCTCCAGTCCGGCGAAAGTCACCTTCTCGCCGTTGCCGAGGAAATTCTCCGCGTCGATAGACCCTTCGGTCTGCCCGCCGGTGTTCTCGTCGAGGTAGTTGAACAGCAGCGCCTGCGCGATGTTGCCGTCGGCATCGATCGTCTTCGAGTCGCCGGTCGAGACGGTCACCACCTTGTCGCCCCACGTGCCGTAGGAGGTGATGCGGTTGAACTCGTAGATATACCGTTCGGTGGGTTTGCCCGCAGCATTCAGGTAATAGGATGCGCCCGTGCCGGCGCCGCCCTTGTTATAGACCAGCGAGAAGACGTAATTCTGGTTCTTGAATACCCAGTAGGAGCCGCCGAGCACCTCCGTACCCGTGCCGCGCACGGTGGCCGTGCCCTCGTCGAGCGACGGGGCGGTAATCAGGTAGCTCGTGCCGTCATCCTGTGCCGCGATGACGTAGGCGGTTTCGGCGTCGGGGCCCGGCGTCGGTTCGGGCGTGTCGTTATCGTCGCTGCACGAGGGCAGCAGGCCGGCGGTGCCGGCGCACAGCAGGGCGAGGAAAGCCCGGGTGTAACGGTTGAATTTCGTCCGAGCACGCTCGATTGCGCTCGGCTTAATAAAATGGTTCTTTTTCATGATTCGATTTTTTATTTTAGTGTTTATAAATCAGTTGCCGAAATGAACGCGCAGCTTGACATAGAACGCGCGGCCCGCTTTCTGGAGGCTGAAATTGTCGTAAAGCCGTGCGTCGGTCAGGTTGCGGCACTCCAAAGCGATGTTGTAACGTCCCTCTTTGAGACTATATGCCAGCGAGAGGTTGTGCGACAGCTGGTCGGGCACGTAGGCTTTCGAATCCTTGTCGCCGATGTTCTCCCAGTTGAGCGGAAAGGCGTGCTGCCAGAATCCGTCGTAACCGACCGTGAGCGTATTTCCTCGGGCGAAAAGGTCGTGCCAGTGGAACGAAGCGTCGAAGTTGGCGAACCGGTAGGGAATGTTCGGCAGCCGCACCTTGTAGTGCATGTTCTCCTGCTGCGACGACCCCGTCCAGCGCCGCTCATAATCGCGGGTGTCGATGCTGTTCCACGTTCCGCCGAGGTCGAACCAGCGGGCGAACGAGTAGCGCAAAGAGACGTTGTAGCCCTTGGTGCGCACGTGGCCGTGGTTTTCGTAGATGCCGTACTGCGTCGAGCCGTGCTTGCCCAGTCCGCGCTTGATATAGTCTTTCGTGTTGCGGTAAATCAGGCTGACGTCCGCATAGAGACCGTGCTTGCCGAAGCGGCCGTCGTAGCTGAGATTGAGATTGAAATTGTCGCTTCGTTCGGGCCGCAGGTCGGCGCGCCCCGCTTCAAGGTCCTCGTCGCCGAACAGCTCGTCGGTGGTCGGCAGCCGGAACGCCCGTTCGTAGGAGAATTTGGCCTGCAACGCTTTCAGGATGTAATACGTCCCGGCCGCACCGCAGCCCCATGCCGAGACGCTTTTGCCCAGTTCCACATAGTCGCCCACGCCGTCGGCGCTGCGCGAAACGGGCCCCCGGTTGTATTGCAGGTAATATTTGACGAATGCCGAGGCGTTCCACCGCTCCGACGGAATCACCCGGTAGGAGAGCCCGCCGATGTTCTTGCGCGTGAGTTTGGGAATCGAGAAATCCGTAAGCACCGACGAGGTGCCGACGTGCGAACGGCTCGTGCGGCGAAAATCGCTGAAGACATGGTTGAATGTCAGCGTGTGGATTTCGCCGATGCGGTAGTTGAGCGTCAGCGTGGCGTTCCGGTTCGTGTTGCGCGATTCGCTGTTCTGATAGGATTGTTCGCCGCGGCTGTCCTTTTCGTAGTAATGACCGTACCAGTTGTAGTAGCGGGCCGCGGTGTCGATGTTGTGCGTGACGTTACGGTTGTAATTGGCCGTTACGAGCAGGTCGAGCCCTTCGGTGAAAAGGTTGCGCTTGGCATACTCCAGCGACGGGGAGAGCGAATGGCCCTTGCGGTGTTTCTGGCCGAAGACGATTTCCTGATAGACGCCGGTCTGGATCTCCTTGTAAAAATTGGAATAGGAGAAGCCCAGCACGAAGCGGTCCGCCCATTTTTTGCCGACCAGACCGAGTTTGCCGAGCACGACCTCGTTGTGGAAGGCGTCGTTGAAACGCCTGACATGCTTCACGTCGTTCTTGTCCACGGGAAACTTGTGAACCGTACCGTCGGGCAGCACCTCGAATTCGCGCACCCAGTTGTCGATATAATAGTCGTTGTCGGAGTAGTTCTGGAAAGCGTCGATTTCATACAGGAAGCCGCCTCGGGTCGTCTGCCCGAAACGGAGGTTCGAGCGGTGGGTGTTGAACGAACCGTAGGAGTAGGAGGCGTCGGCGAACCAGTTGCGCCGCTGTTTGTTCGTCACGATGTTGATGACGCCGCCGATGGCGTCGGTGCCGAAACCGACGGGCACCACCCCCTTGTAGACCTCGATGCGCTCGGCGAAGCCCGCCGGGATGTTGTTCAGGTCGAACGCCTGTCCGGCCCCCTCCTGCGGCACGCCGTCGATGAAGACCTTGACGTGCTTGCCACTGAACCCGTCGAGCATCAGCTGCATGTCGGAGCCCACGCCGCCCGATTCGCGGAGCTTCATGCCGGGCAGTTTCGAGAGGGCGTCGCTCAGGCTCTTGGTCGTGTTCTGCAAGGCCCTCGTATCCACCGCCACCGCGTTGAACGGCGACCGGCGGACCCGGCCCACGCCTCCGCCCGTGACAACGATCTCTTCGAGTTCGGTCGCTGCCGGTTGCAGGACGACCGTGAGGTTTTTCATGTCCCGGCCGACTTCTATGTCTTTCTCGACGGGCTCATAGCCGATAAGCGACACGGCCAGCGTATGCTTTCCGGCCGGCACCTTGAAACGGAACCGCCCCCTATCGTCCGTGGAGCAGCCGTAGTTCGTGCCTTTCAGATAGACGGTGGCGAAAGCGACTGCCGTGCTGTCTTTCTCCATTACCTTTCCCGAGAGCCATGCGGAGGCGTGCGGGCCGTGATGTCCGGCATGCGGACGATGGGGCTGGGCTGCGGCTGACTGAAAGCAGAGGGCCAGCATGACCGTCAGGACTCCCCATATTTCGATTCTTCTGTTTATATATCTCATTTGTGAGCGGGTTAATTTCGAGTGCAAAATTACCCTCACCCACGAAATCCGGCAATCGTCAAAAATAGGTATTTCTAAAGGGCGGACACATCAGGAAATCATATTTTTTAGGTAAAAAGTAACCTTAGTTTTATAATTTTACCAAACTATCAAGAATTATGAACGGATTTTTTTGTTATTTTTCAGCGAGATAAAACGGTTAGGACTTCATTCCTCTGCCTTTTCGGTCGTGAATTTCCGTCTGTGTTCCTCCGAATAGAGTTCATCAGCATACTCTAACAGATTGACACTGACGAGCGTTGTAATCTGCCTCTCATCAAACCCCACAAGGCGGCACAGTTTTTCCATACGCAGCATTTCACGCAGGTAGAGAAACCATGCCGTCGCCTTTACGATTACCGTTTTCAAAAACGATATTTCCTCCTTGTGCTTCGTTCCCTTGTCCCCTATCTCCCGGCTATGGTCTGCCTGCATGGTCTGTATTCGGGTTTGCAGGGCTTCGATGGTTTTTTCGTGGTCGGTTACCTCCCTACGCAGGGCGGTGTTCCCCCTTTCCAGTGTATTGATCTTGTCGCTACTAATCCACCACTTCCGCATTGAGGCTGTCGGCGAGTTTTTTCGTTTCATTGTAATATTGCTATGTAGACTTATGACGAGCCTTTGAGCCCTCTATCCCCCCTTTGCAGCCCGTATTTCGTCATCGCCACGACATTGATATTTTGATAGGATTTCAGCTTTCGCCATGTCATAATATCATCTGCGCACAGCCTCACGGTGTCGGTCAGCTTCTTGCGATATCACTTCTTTGTCTGCTCCTCCCTTTTCCAGCGCTTGCGTTCGCTCTTGACGATGGGGACGAGCGTAACGTGTATGTGCGACGTTTCCTCGTCTCGATGCAGGTGAGCCGCCACGACTTGCAACTGAACTGTTTAATCTCGCCATCCACCGTGATACGACACATCAGAGGCAGGTTGCCACTCCGCTTCTCGCAACCTTTCTTCACGTAAAATAAGACCTTAAATGTACTACGCATAACTCACTACTTTTTTGGTTACAAAATTAATTCTTAGTGAGTTACCGATCGCTATGCAAATCACAGAAACAGAATATTTAGCAAGAAATCTGCACCCGTTACGGAGGTAATGAGGTGGTAACTAAACTCTTGCGCAGTTCGGCTTTTGCTGGCTTTTCGTTAGCTCTGCCCCATAGAAAACAAAACATAACAAACTATATGTCAAACAATTAGCTACAATTTACCCAAATTTACTTTTTCGCTATGTGTTTATTTTAATATTCTAGTTTTTAATGAAATAGATAAATAGGAATATAAAAATTACAATTCTGACTTTATTTTACTTCAACACCTTCGGTCGCCATTTCTCCGCCATATTCCTCAACTTATCGTAGTGATAATTGATAGAATATACTAAAAGTACACTTTTACCCGCCTGAACAGCCCGGAAGAGAGGTACATACACAAGAATATTCATGATATACTTTTTTGAGATTTACCGGGCTTTTAAAAATAATTCATGCGCTTTTGCTTCACTTTCCATCCCGATTTCGATAATTCCGAACTCACCCCAATCATAAAAAGTTTCTTATTGTTAAAAACCAAACATATTTTTACCTAATTATTCCAATATCCGGAAAAACAATTCGATAGATTTTGAATTGTTGTAATCAGTAATTGTATATCAATGATATAGAAATAGGGCCATCACAAACAGATCCCCGAGATTATCCCTCAGCTTTCTCAGGGCAAGGGCATAAAGTGTTTTTACCGTGTTTACGGAAACGTGATATTTTTCGGCAGTTTGTTTATAAGAAAGATTTTCCAGTACGATAGCTGTAAATATTTCTTTGGATTTAGGAGGAAGAGAGTCCACTTCCTGTTGCAATTTCATTTTTCGGCTTTCTGCTTCTTCTTCATTGAAAGCAATCATTTCATCCAAAAGTTGGTTGACATGCATTTCAATGTCATTAAAAACAAACCGTCCCTGACGTTGCTGCAATTTCAGTGCAGCTTTCGTTACTGCACCAAACAAATAAGCCTGAAGTGAACCTTCGAATCGCTGTCCTTTTTTGTTTTCCCACAACGAAATGAAGACATTTTGGACTGTATCTTCGGCATCACTAAGCGAAGGAAGGTACTTCAAAGCATAGGTACATAATGCATGATAGTAACGATCGAATAACATTCGCATGCATTGCTCATCTTTTGACTCCAATCTTAATGTGATCTCTTTTTCATCGATTACCATAAAAATGACCGATTAATTTTTGCGGATTTCCGCAAAAATTAAATTGACAATTGACAGATGCCAATTGACAATTACCAGAAACATCGTTGCCAGCCAAACAAGTAAAACAGAACAAGAAATCAAAAAAGTAATGAAGAATAAAATATTTGATAATCAAACTAATAAATCTATTCGTCCGGATAACGAAATTTCATTGTCAATTGTCAATTATCAATTGTTAATTCCTCTTTTTCCCAGGCCAAGCAGAACAGATAGAAAATGATAAAACGATAGAAAATTTCAACCAATTTAATCGGTCGTTTTTATTGTGGTCTGAACCGGAATTTTTGTTCTTTCCTACAGATCGTTCCATCATTCAGAATACCTTCGATAATGACGGTATAAGGTCCGTCGCTATCGGAAGTCGTGAAAAAACATTCGCCTTTACCAGCTACATCTGTAACCACCCGGGGATTCCAATAAATTGTACGCCGTAAATCTGAGGTATCCGCTAATGCCATACGAATTGAATCGACCTCATAATGAGGCATATAAAATTCCGCTTTCCTTTGATATCCCAGCAAAGAGAAAGCAACCATATTCAGTTTCGGAATTTCACGAGGCACAAAATTTGGATTGGTCGTGATGACAATCGCCCCGTTTTCTGCTTTCGCCCCCCAAAAAGTAACGGACATCGGCGGGTGAATATAGACAATACTAACTAAATCCCGAGGTTGCATCAACAATACTCTTTGAAAGTTTTCTTCAAAATCATTGACCAGCAAATATACCGATTTACCGAAACGGGTTACCGAATCCCCCCAAGCCTCTATACCGGGAATTTCCTGCAAAACGAACCGCATATCCATCGTTTGCATCCCGGCAAGTCTGGTCGAATCCAAACGATAGTCTGCAACACGATCATAAAAAGACCAGGTTTTCGGAGTCACAGTACGTTTCACCACAGCCTCGTCCAATACATATACTTTTATTCCGTTATCGTAATAATAATCCTTACTGAAACGCTTATAAAAATCATCTTCTCCCATCTGTTTTCCTACCCTGACCGGCAAATTTACCGAAGGCTTCAGGAATTTTTCTTTATCTACTACAACTTCAACACTTCGACGTCCTCTTTTGCTTTTTCCCTGTAACATAAAGCTGGTACTGTCGGGAAAGGCAATACCATCAATCATAAAACATCCTGCGGAATCGGCTTCTACCATCCGGAAAATTCCCGAAGTAGATAGTAATACCAAATTTGCACGTTCAGCCTCTTTTCCCCAAAAGTTTTTCACTTTGCCAGAGATTGCCTGACCACGCTCCACATAATACTGCAAGGAATCGAATTCTCCCCGGACAATTTTTTCCACCTGAAAGCGGGTCCATCCTTGTGTCAGCATCAACAGATCCAGATAACGACGGGTAAGAATTGTGTTATCCCGGAAATACCGGGCAGGCTCCTCGATGTATCCTTTCAGATCGGAAGTCAACAGCAGATAGGATAAAATATGATCGCGAAGCGAATCCTGCTCTACCTGACTATCATCAGTGACAGCAACAGAAAACGATCCACATCGGTTTTCCGGACACCTGCCATCGAGTTGTATATTCAGACGTACCGGCTCGCGGATAGCATAATTTGTCCGGGCGGTGGTCAGCGATATTTCCGGGCGTTCGCGATGACGTACAAATGTCAGACGCTGGCTTAACACTTCACCGCCAGAATTCATCAGCAGCAGATGGAAAATGCCTTCCGGCAATTTTTTTAAGGCAATGTTTCCTTGGTCTCCTAAACGTACAGGCTGACAAACCAACGGTACCCCTTTTATATGTCCTACTAAATAGAGATCGTCGGTCATGATCGTACTATCGGCAGCCAATACTGTATATCCCAGCATATCGGAACTGATTTGCAATTTCAAGGCTATTGCATCAGCTTTGGGCTCCGGAAGAGCAAAACGCTTCTGCACACTATCAGCAGAAGTAAATATTCCATAATAACGCCGGCCCGGCTCTACCTGCAATTCACAAGCTCCCATACCTTTATGCAGACTATGTACTAACGCTACCTGTTCGTCCTTATCGTTGACGATCACTCCGTCAACCTCTCTGGACAATCCGTCTTTACCGATGGCTTTAAAAGCTACCACCTGCCGACATCCTTGCAGAAGATCACCGCCTTCCGGCATAAATGTCACATCAAAATCTCCGGTAGGATCAGGCAGATACAGGTAACGACTAAAGTCAAAAGGAATCCCTTCCTGAAAACGAAACTTGATTTTCCTGCCATAAGCGGCAGCATCCATATTCAGCCAAATTTCCCCTTTTTCATCGGTACGGGCAACTTTCATTTTATCGTCGAGCGTGTACTCTACCCAGACTTTTTCATAAGGTTCCTGACGGGAATTGAAAAAACGGACCCGGGCCATCCATCCCTTAGCAGTCTGTTCACCGATCACTTCCGTACGAACCTTGGTATCCCTTGGATTAAGTACCCGTATTTTTTTTCTGAAAATATAATCGTCACCGGCATTTTGCATCCAAAAAGAATAAGCCCTCAGAGAATAGTCGCCCTGGGCCAGTTTTTCCGGTAGCGGCATATAACCGGCAAAAACAGAATCCCTACGCCCTAGTTTGATCCGGGTATATAAACTATCCTGACGGTCTCGTAATTCTACATATACATAGCTGCTTAAGGCAGACAACTGATGGGTGCAGGAATTGGTAAGATAAGCCCGCAACCATATTTTATCACCGGCTTCATAGTGATCGCGGTCGGTATGCAAATATACTTTTTCCTGAGGATAATGTTTTACCCATAACAACATTTGCCGGACAAAGCGATCCGGAAAATCAGTATCTTCCTGAAGACTGAATGCAAAACCTGCATACACAACAAAAGCCAGTAAATATTTTCTCATGCTAAAAAAACAAGTCCGGATCCCGACGGTTGCTAAAATTTTTGAATAATATATCTGTGTAGGGAGTTTCGAATAAACGTGCACCTTGAGGGCACTGCTTAACGCAGGCACAACACTTTATGCAAGTTTCTGCATTACTGACAATCTCTTCGTCCAAACGTATTGCCTGAACAGGACAGATTTCTATGCAAAAACCGCATTGGGAGCATCTTTCACTCACCATTAAAGGGGTTTGTGGTGTCTTCGGACCAATCGTTTTATAAGGATAATTTCCTTTTACATATAAAGGCTTAGTTTCTTGCCCTACTAACTTCAACCGATCGAAAACCTGCCGGCCGAACTCTCTGGCCTGTTGCAAATCGGTCTCGTCCGGCCTCCCGGCAGCAATAGGCCTGTCTTCCCTACTATAAGAATGTTCACCGATAAAAGCAGCAGCAGCTACCGGAACAAGCCCATGAGCCACACACCAATCTCTCAATTCCAACAAAGCATCATCATAATCTCGGTTACCATAGACTACGACAGGAATAACAGGCGATTGTTCTCCCCGGATCCCTTCCATTCTTTCCAGGGCTATTCCGGGTACACGTCCACCATATACAGGAACTACGATCACCGTTACTGTATTGCAGAGCAAAATTTCCTCCTCCGGCTTTTCATAAGTCAGGTCCGTTTCCGCTATTTGTTCTAAACCTAAGCCCTGTAATATCGTTTCGCCTATTACATGGGAAGAATGAGTAGGTGAAAAACAAATCAGATGAGAATGCTCGAAATTCATAGGAAGTAGTTTTAAATTTATCACAAAAATAACATTAGTTATGATTGTTCCAAACAAAATCAATGTAAACCGACATCTTTTTCAATAAAGCCAGATACTTATAAGGTGGATATTTAAAAAGGATATCACAGCACACAATATTACAAAGCACAGCTTTCCGATCACTGAAAGTAAAATATCCTTCCCTATAATAAAATCGCTGCTGTGCTATTAACTCTTTCATCGATCGGGATTTTTAAGGTATAAAATTAGAAATTTTTCTCTCTTTGTCTTTTTACAAGATTTATACTATTTTTGTGAAAATAATCTATGGTCAATCAGCTTTCGGCAGATATAAAAAAGAAATATGTCTATCCCGCCATGCTCAATATGGTGGTGATGGCGTTATACAATATGGTCGATCGTATTTTTATCGGTCAGGGCGCAGGAGCTTTGGCTATTTGTGGTTTGGCTCTGACTCTTCCCTGTGTTTCCTTGTTAAGCACTGTCGGTACTCTTACCGGTGTAGGTGCCGCCAGCCGGATTTCCGCTTCGCTTGCTTTAAACAACAACCAGCTGGCCAGCCGGATTTTGGGAAATGCTACTCTCCTGAACGTACTGCTGTCGGGTTTACTGATCGTCTTTTCTTTATTTTATCTCGATCCTATTCTGGATGTTTTCGGAGGAAGCGAACAGACGATTCCTTATGCCCATAAATACTTAGGTATACTGATTCCGGCCAGTTTATTCAACAACCTGAATTTCACCTATTGCCACTCGATACGGGCTGCCGGCTTTCCCAAAAAGTCCATCATGATCATCTTAACTGGTGTCATAGCCAACATTGTCCTGGATCCTGTTTTTATTTTTGGGTTCGGTCTGGGCATCGAAGGCGCAGCAATAGCTACCCTGATTTCGATATGTATCAGCTCCGGGCTGATTCTAAAACACTTCACAGCTTCTGATCACAAACTACAACTGCATTACACCTGCCTGATACCCCGCTTTTCTATACTGGTAAGCATCATCGGCATCGGAATGGCTGCTTTTATCATGAATATCACGACCGGCATGGTAAACATCATCATGAACCGGTATCTGGAAA
>JAETOX010000053.1 GCA_021771575.1 Bacteroides sp.
TTCCGGTTTCAAACCGAAATTCGGAATCGTGACCATATCGGTCGTCTTGGCCACATCCGTTGCATACAATTGGGATAAAGTAGGTGTACGAAAACCGGAAGCATAGGAAGCCCGGAAGTTCACCTCCCCCCATTTATAACTTAAAGCTACATTAGGCGTAGCATAATTCTTGAAATACTGGTTGTAAATATATCGCACACCGACAACAGCCTGCAAATTTTTCCCTATACGAATTTCATCCTGAATAAATAACGCCAAGGTATACATATTCTCTCCATCCAGATCATCACTTACACTCATCAGGTTTTCTTTGACATATTCCACACCTACGGAAAATTTTTGCGACTGTCCGATTTTAAATATACCCTTCAACGATCCATTATAATAATGCACCTGTTTGCGGGTTTCCTTTCCGTGGGTCGCTTCTCCAGGCTTACTGAGCGAATCGTAGCGGGAAGTAAAGTTATCGGAATAAAAATCGGCATCAAGATAAGCCGACTTTCCGAACATATATTTAGCCCCTACTCCATAGGTATAGGTTTGATGTTCCATGTTGTATTTATACACTGAAACAGGACGGTCGTTTTCCCAATTATAATAAGACCCCCTCACCCCGAACGACAACCGGTCGTTCACTGCATAAGTAAAACGCTGACTTACGGTGTTCGAATAAAAAGCGGTAGATGCTTCCTTATCGGTCACTTTGTCTTTTTCAGGATTGCGGGA
The DNA here is from genome assembly GCA_021771575.1 of Bacteroides sp. Lineage (GTDB taxonomy): Bacteria > Bacteroidota > Bacteroidia > Bacteroidales > Marinifilaceae > Odoribacter. The sequence goes on from JAETOX010000053.1 coordinate 727, forward strand.
TTTCAATTTTGTTTTTTTATCGGTTGTATAAGCCGCCTCCAGAGGATTTAGCTGCCAGCCGTCAGCCTGTAAACGTTGGTAAGAAGTATAAGAGCCAAATTTCCCCCGATTGAAATCGGCACTGACAGCCTCTGAAAAACGTCCTTTGCTACCATAGCGGATGTCATTGGATACCTGGATCGCATTTTTTACATCGTCAGTAATAATATTGATCACTCCCCCGATCGCATCGCTACCATACAAGGCAGAAGCCGCGCCATTCAATATTTCTACCCGTTTGATATTAGCCACATTGATTCGGCTGATCCGATCATCTCCTGCGAGACGCCGGCCATTTTCCAAAACCAATACGTAATTGTCGTTCAATCCATTTAGGCTCATCGTGGTTCCCATACCACTGGTGGTGAAAGCAAAAGAAGAATTCATTTTAGTTAATACTTCTTCCATGGTCGACAAATTTGCTTCACGAATGTCCTGGGCCGTAATGACCGATACAGGAACCGGGCTGTCTTTCATGCGCCGATGCGTACCTGTGCCAGTGACCACTACTTGTCCGATATTGATCGGACTTTTTTCCAACCGAATGATCATATTATCTTCATCGCTCTTTGCCCTAACCGATATGGGAGCATAGCCGACATGAGTCACCCTCAGTTCATAGTCTCCTTCCGGCAAATCCCGCAAGGTAAACTCTCCCCGGGCGTTGGTCGAACAACCGGCAAGGCTACGCCCTACCCGTATATTGGCCCCGTCCACCGGACGCCCGGATTCCATACTTACTACCTTACCGCTAAGGGTTGTTTGCGACCATAACTGTCCGACAATACACAACAACACCGCTACCAGCGCACACCATTTTCTCATAAATCAGTTAATCAATTAGAAATTTAACAATCGTATTCCTGACCCCGGGAATCATTTATTACCTATACGATGTTGGCAGGTCTCCTGACTTAGTCCAGAAAAGCAACCTTCCCATTCACATAACGAACAGTGGTGTAAGAAACTTTTCCATAACAGACATCACAGTAGCGGGCACTGTCCCGGATTTTCACCGGCTTCCCTTTTCAACGGACGGAGAAACCGCCGTTTACCAAAATCAGGTGCAAAGATATAAAAAAAACGGACGAAACAGATAAAAAGGATAAAACGGAGGAAGTGGTTTATCAAAGCGGTTGAAGCATTTTATTCATTTCACTGATTCGATAAGAAGCATTTTTTATATGATCGTCCTTCATCATATTCAAAGTTTTTGCAAAAATAAATTTGTTAATTCAAGCAGTATATCCTTTCTCTTTTTTATTATTAATGGAAAATACAATTACGATTAGACCCATACTACCAACAAATAAGGCCGTTATTATTGAATCAAGTTTTGCAATATTGATATTGCAATTGTTTATTAAATATGAATTAAAGAATATTAGCATCCCTCCACAAGCGATAAGTAAAAACCATAGAAAAAAATAGCATTTGATCTTAGCTTTACGCTTAAACAATTTTATGTCCCAATAAACAGCCTCAAAAATCCATACACTCACAAAACATAGAAAAAGTATTGTATGAACATTTTGAGTAATTAATTTCAATGACACAAACCCAATAGAACTTACAGCAATATAAGCAATAAAAAAAACTTGAAATAAGTTTGAAAATAAACCAGATTTTTGAAGAAAGGCTAATTTATTCATAGAATATGATAATATTTAGGTTCAACAAATAATACAAGATCGCTTTGAACTCAATATGGCTACACGGCCTATATTTATTTTTTAGATACTTACAAATATATAATTAATATTTGAAAAAAAAATTAATCAAACAATAATTTGACAACATTATCGTTACGGAGGTATCCATGTTCTAATCAAAACAAATATATAAACAACCAGATTTTAACCACATTTGAAAGGAACACGGCTATCCTATAAAATTTGCCAATAATGTTCCAGTCGAAACTCTTAAAGAGTGAGATTTCAATGTTGAAAACATACAACGGAATAACGAGATTTGGGAGGATCTCGAAATAGGCAAAGAGATTCCTGACCTCTGTAATATTCAAAGTTTCTGCAAAAATAAATTTCTTATTAATGAAAAAAATGAACCGTTTTATCTGTTCTATCTGTTTTTTCCATTTTTTCTGTACTTTTACCTCCGTATATTTGTAATATTCCTGAAACCATGCCGAAGTCTCAATTCCTTATTGGTGCAGCCTCTTCCGGAAGTGGCAAAACTACCTTCACTTTAGGTTTATTGCGTGCCCTGCGAAACCGGGGCCTGAAAGTACAACCTTTCAAGTGTGGTCCGGATTACCTCGACACGAAACATCATACCGCTGCTGCCAGCCGGGAGTCGTATAACTTAGATTCGTTTATGGCACCGGCGGAACACCTTCGCGAAATATATGTCCATTATGGAAGGGAGGCCGATGTGTGTATCACCGAAGGTGTCATGGGTTTGTTCGACGGTTATAACCGTATGCAGGGAAGCAGCGCCGAAATTGCCGGCTTATTGCAATTGCCCGTTGTACTGGTCGTCAACGCAAAATCTACAGCCTACAGCGTTGCAGCCGTTCTTTACGGTTTCAAACATTTCCGCCCTGACCTCCGTATTGCCGGCGCAGTTTTCAATTTTGTCGGTTCGGAATCCCATTACGATTATCTGCAACAAGCTTGTCGGGATGCCGGCATAGAGGCACTAGGCTATCTTCCCAAATGTCCGGATATTGAGATTCCTTCGCGCCATTTGGGGTTGAATGTCGATTCGGAATTTTGTTTCGACGAATTTGCCGACCGTATTGCCGTACAGGTCGAGAAAACAGTTTGTCTCGACCGGTTATTGGAAATCTGTGCGGCTGAAGATACTGCCCTGACTTCCTCCGGGAATGCCGCCCGTCTCCTTCTCCCCAACTTTGGACGGATTGCCGTTGCCCGGGACGAAGCTTTCAATTTCACTTATCCGGAAAATATCCGCCGCCTGAGTCAAATGGGAGAAATCACCTTTTTTAGTCCCCTGCATGACAAACGGTTGCCGGAGGCCGATTTTGTCTATCTTCCCGGTGGATATCCGGAATTTTATCTGCAAGGATTAAGCACAAACGAAACCATGCGGCAATCCGTGCTGGAATATTGCAAGCAAGGTGGCAAGCTTTTGGCAGAATGCGGAGGAATGATGTATTTAGGAGAATATATTACCGACAACAACAGCCGTGTTTACCCCATGTGCGGCTACCTCCCCCAAGGAGCTACTATGGAAAATATGAAATTGCGGTTAGGTTACCGGAAAGTGTTCCTGGAAGGCCGGGAATTTCGTGGCCACGAATTTCACTATTCCCGGATTCTGCCGGGCGAAAATCCGCTTCCCTCCATTGCCCGGGTATACGGAGCGAAAGCTCAGGAAACAGACACCGCCGTTTACCGGTTGGGCAACGTCATCGCCAGTTATGTTCATTTCTACTGGGGTGCCAACGGAATTGTACCGGGCATGTCGGTTTGAATTTTAAGTAAAGATAAAGAACCAAAAGATGGCCGGCGAATCGGTTACGCAAATGTTTTATTCCGTTGCGCAACAAAGTTTTCACCGTATTGACGGAAATATGCATCTCATCGGCAACCTCCCGGTATTTCATATCCTGCATGAAAATGAGGGAAATGATTTTCCGGGTTTGCCGGGGCATTTGCTCTAATTCCTGTTTGATCTCATCGACGATTTTCTCATCGAAAAGGACGGTTTCCTCATCGAGGATTTCCTGTTTCAAAGTATCGAGAGGGGTATATACAGGCCCTTTTTTCTCTAATTTATCGAGACAAGCATTTTTAACAGCATTAAAAAGATACGTTTTGACAACTTTTTCATCCGAGAGAATCAGCTGCTTTTTTTCCCAACACCGTATGAACACATCCTGCACGACATCTTCCGCATCAGCATCCGTCGGAAGATAATTCCGGGCATAAAGGCATAAATGCTTTGCATACCTGCCAAAAATATGTTTTAAGGTGTATTCGAGTGAGTACATAGACGTTTGTTTCAGAATGCCTGTTACAAAATTAGACCAATTTTCCGGAATAAACGAATAAAACAGAAATCTCCATCTTTTTTTAGAAATTTTCCATTTCCATTCACCCGTTTTTTAATTTTTCCGTCTAAGATATAAAAATCCCAAAACAACCATGAGTGAACCAAAAGAGCAACAGCTTGAAAAAATAATCTCCTTTTATTTGGGGGAACTTTCCGAAACGGAGAAAGAGGAATTGCAAACGTGGTTAAACATCTCCGGGGACCACCGGGCAGAGTTTAAGCAGACCATACGTATTTGCCATCGGTTGCGGCTGGCTGCAGCCAGCGAACGAGCCACTATTATGCGGGAAAATGTTATGAAGAAATGCCTGCAACGCAACCGGCAAAAGCAAAACCAACGTATTCACCGGCTCGTTGCCTGTGCGGCCGTATTGGTATTGAGCTTGGGTGCGGGATATCTCTTTTATGCCAACCCAGACAGTTTTCAAAAGGACGAACTACAAAATACCAGCATACTGCAAGCAAACCAGGGCGGACGGATTGCCGTATTGCGGTCGGCGTCGGGACAAGAGTGGACATTAAGTAACCGTAATACCATAAAAGTAGATATAGGAGAAAACGTTATTTTAAAAGGCGATTCGCTGTTACCAGCGGACAAGTCCAGCCAGGAAATACCTCTACGAACCGAAGAGTATCATGTGCTTACGGTTCCCCAAGGAGGAGAATATAATGTGACCTTGACGGACGGAACGAATGTATGGCTGAATTCCGATTCAGAATTGAAATTTCCGGCTCATTTTACCGGAAATACCCGGGAAGTATATCTCAACGGAGAAGCTTTTTTCGAGGTGGTTTCAGATTCACTGCATCCTTTTATCGTCCGGACGGGAGAAGCGGATATCAGAGTGACAGGCACTTCTTTCAATGTCATAAACTACGCAGGCGACAAACGCCTGGAGGTAGCCCTGCAAAAAGGGAAAGTGGAATTTACCGCGACGGCAACCCGGCAGGTATATCCACTGAAACCGGGACATGTCGTGACAATGAACAAAGAAAATGCTATCGTGTGTCTCGATTCTAAAGATGTCACCCTAATAGGAGCCTGGCGGTCAGGTTACTTTTATTTCGAAGATATGCCACTGGAAGAACTGGTTGTGAAATTGGAACGTTGGTATCAGGTAAGGTTCGTTTTTGCCGATGAAGAAACGAAACAATTGCGTTTTACCGGAGCTGTAAAGAAATATTGCAAATTGGATGATGTGCTGAAAATTATCGAAAAGACAAAAGATATCGCCTTCACGGATTTCGGTGAAGAAGTGAGAATAATACGAAAATAATAAATCCCGCAATGCGCTCGCAACACATTACGGGAGATTCGCAATATCCCTAAATATTAACTAAATCAATACAAATGTATGAACAAAAAACGAAAAAGGAAACTTGTTCGCGACAAGTTGACGAAAATTAGCCGAATGATGAAATTATGCGTTTTTTTCGTGTTCGTTTTGGTGACAAACGTAACGGCGAGCACAATGGCACAACAGCTGATGTCGATTTCCGGCAAACAAATGTCGTTCAGGGAAATTTTTCTTGAAATCAAAAAACAGACTGGTTATACGGTGGTTTACAACAGTCAACGCCTAAATGCAGACCGGCAGATGTATGTGGATTTTCGGGGGACCGAAGTGAGTCAGGTCTTGGAAAAGGTGTTGCAGGGAACCGGACTGAAGTATGAATTGGAAGATGATTTTATCATTTTGTCCTTACAGGATGCCCTTCCTCAGCAAGGAATCCGGATTTCGGGAGTAGTCCGCGATGTGAAAAAGAATCCTTTACCAGGAGTAACAGTCAGGTTAGCAGGAACTACACTTGGTACAGCCACCGATGCGGAAGGGACTTTCGTGATGAATCTGGCAGAAACCCAAGGTACTCTCGAATTTTCTTTTGTGGGCTATAAGCCCCAAAAAGTAAACTTCAGCCCGGAAACAAAAACGTTGCAAATCGTGATGGAAGAAGAAGTGACCGAAATGGAGGAAGTAGTCGTAACTGGTATGTTCACCCGTAAGGCGAACAGTTTTACCGGAGCGGCACAAACCTTCAACAAAGAGGAAATCCGCCGGGTGGGAAACACAAATGTTTTACAGAGCATTAAAAATTTGGATCCTTCTTTCCGGATTGCCGAAAGTATGGAAAACGGTTCCAATCCGAATCAGAAGTACGATATCACCCTGCGCGGACAATCGGGGTTCCCGGATTTGAAAGGAGAATATTCATCGAATCCCAATAATCCACTGTTTATCGTCGACGGTTTCGAACAGTCGGTGACCTATGTGATGGATATGGACATGAACCGGGTGGCCAGTGTCACACTGTTGAAAGATGCTGCCGCTAAGGCAATTTACGGATCGAAAGCCGCCAACGGAGTGGTAGTTATCGAAACGGTATTGCCGGAAAAAGGGAAATTGCGGGTCACTTATACCGGAAGCATGAACGTGCAACTGCCGGACCTGAGCAGTTATGACCTTTGCAATGCCCGGGAGAAATTAGAAGTGGAATATAATGCCGGAAAGTATACTTATTTTATGGATAACGGAGTAAACATATCCATTAATCCCGTATCCCAGTATTCTTTTGACCAGGTATATAACAAGTATCTGAAAGAAGTGGTGGCCGGTGTCGACACCGACTGGAAATCCATCCCCCTGCGCAATGGTATCGGACACAAACATACCGTTTATTTAGAGGGTGGCGACGATTATTTCCGCTACGGTCTGGACGTTTCTTACAACAACGTGGCAGGCGTTATGAAAGGGTCGGAGCGAAACACCTTTATGGGCGGCGTGACTTTATCCTATCGTCACAAAAACCTGATGCTGAAAAACAATCTTTCGGTGACTTACAACAAGGGGGAAAATTCTCCTTACGGCACTTTCAGTGAATATACCCGTATGAACCCTTATTATCGTTGTTGGGACGAGAGCGGAAACGTAATTAAAATACCGGGGAAAGGGTTTTCGATTATGGGAGCCGGCCGGGACGATGTCTATAATCCCGCATGGAATGCCACCATCCATACGAAGGATTTCACGGAATATACACAGTTGGTGAATAACTTTTATTTAGAATGGACCCCTGTCCGAAACCTGAAATTCACCGGACGGGTCAGCCTCAATAAAACGGATGACGGCAACGAAGCGTTCAAGCCTGCTTCCCATACTGAATTTGCCGGCTGGGAGGATGATGAAGAAAAAATTTATCGGCGAGGCAGTTACACTTACGGCGACGGAAAATCCTTCTCCGTTTCGACGGATATTCTCGCCAATTATTCCGTACAATTGGGCGAAAGACACCTGATTTTTGCCAATGCAGGCTGGAGTCTGAATAATGCCACTTCGGAATCCGCCATTTTTAAAGCGGAAGGTTTTCCGAACGATAAATTAGACAACCTGGCTTTCGCCCGCCAGTATTACAAAGAGGGCCGGCCGTCGGCAACGGAATCCACCACCCGGGATATCGGTTTTGTCGGAGCATTGAACTATTCCTATGACGACCGTTATCTTTTCGATGCTTCATTCCGGCTTTCTGCTTCCTCTCAATTCGGGAGCGAAAATCGTTGGGGTAAATTCTGGTCATTAGGTGTAGGGTGGAACATTCACCAAGAACAGTTCATGGCGGGCATTGTCGAGGACGGTATCATCAGTCAGTTGAAAATGCGGGGTTCGTTGGGCTACACGGGATCCCAAAACTTCAGTTCCTATCAGGCTATCGCCACTTACCTATACAATACTTCCAACGCCTACAACGGGAATATCGGGGCGTTACTTTCCACCATGCCAAACGACCAATTGAAGTGGCAACGGAAATACGACCGCGGCATAGGTGTAGACTTAGGTTTGCTGCACGGCCGCCTGCAAGGACGTTTCGACTATTATTCCGCCGTCACCGATGATTTGCTAACCGATGTGACATTGCCTTCTTCCACCGGTTTCACTTCCTACAAGGAGAACCTCGGCAAGGTGGAGAATACCGGATATGAAATCAGCCTGAAATACCGGGTATGGCAAAATCCCTCCAAAAATGCTTTTCTGAATGTATTTGCCGCAGCATCCCATAACAAAAACCGGATTAAGCAAATTTCCAATTTCCTTCAAACCTACAATGATACTCAAACATCCACCGTATCCAACAAACCCATCATCCGATACGAAGAAGGGCAGTCGATGAGCTCGATTTGGGCAGTCCGGTCGGTAGGTATCGATCCGGCTTGCGGAGACGAACTGTTTCTGACACCGGAAGGTCGCCGTACCTATAACTGGAATTCGGATTATTTACAAATTTGTGGGAATACCGAACCGAAATTACAGGGAAATCTCGGTTTCAATATGGATTATATGGGTTTCAGTCTGAATGTGATGGCACGTTATCAATTCGGCGGACAGGTATATAACCAAACCTTGGTGGATAAAGTGGAGAATGCCGACCTGGACTATAACATAGATCGCCGCATTTTTACCGACCGTTGGGTAAAAACAGGCGATGTCAGTCTCTATAAAAACATCAAGAACGAGGAAATCACCCGCGCCACTTCCCGCTTTGTGGAGGATGATGACCAGTTCGTGATTTCTTCGCTGAATTTCTCCTACGATTTCGGTCGCTTTGCGGCAATCAAAAAAGCCGGACTGGAACGGATGAAACTTTCGTTCGACATGACCGACTTCGGACGTATCCAGTCGGTAAAAGTAGAGCGGGGTACTACTTATCCGTTTGCCCGGACGTTCTCACTTTCTTTGCAGGTAATGTTTTAATTAAAACCGAGTATGACTATGAAAACAATAAAATCCATATCGATTCTGATGATCGCCTCCCTCCTCCTAACAGCCTGCGAGGAGTGGTTGGACGTGAAACCCAAAACCGAAGTGGAATCGTCGGAACTTCTGAAAACGGAAGCGGGTTATAAAGATGCCCTCTGGGGGGTATACACCAAAATGACCGAGACCTCCATGTACGGTCTGAACATGACCGTTACGCCGGACGCTATGGCAAAAATGTATTCCCGTATCGGTTCCTCTTCCGCCCTGAACCATTTCAGTAGTTACAATTATACGAGTACCCGCACGCGCCCCGTGGTGGATGCCGTCTGGCAAAATACCTATACGACGATTGCCAACCTGAATAATTTGATTGGCAACATCCGGTCGGCGGATAAACAGATGTTCGCTGAGGACAATTACAATGTAATTTACGGTGAAGCATTGGGGTTGCGGGCATTCCTACATTTCGATCTGTTACGGCTGTTCGCCCCCTCGTATGCAGACGCCCCGGATGCTGCAGCTATTCCGTATGTGACCTCCTTCGATAACCATATCACCGAGACATCGACGGTAAGCCAGACTATCGAATTCATCCTGAAAGATCTGAATGCTGCCGCCGTTTTACTGAAGGAATCCGATCCGATGGTGACCAAACGAACCATAACGACTTCCGAAGACAACGGTTATCTCCTGAACCGTAAGCTACGCTTCAATTACTATGCCGTCGCAGCCACATTGGCACGGGTGTATCTTTATAAAGGAGATAAAACCAATGCTGCTCTGAAAGCACAGGAAGTAATCGACGGCAGCGGTTGCAAATGGACTTCGGTAGACGATGTTGCAACCACGGAAGCCGTTCGCGATCGTACTTTTACGCCGGAGCAGGTGTTTGTGCTGAAAGTCGAGAAAATGGAAACAAACATCCAATATGCCTTATCGCTCGATACCCGATGGGTTAGTGGCAATTCTATCTCTGTATCCCAAGCCGATGCGAATCAAATTTATCCCTATTCTACGGATTGGAGAGGTTGGGGAACCTTGTATGGTTGGAGCAGTGTACTATCTCTCAATGGAACTTACCGTATACCGACGAAATTGTGTCAGTACGAAGATATGCCCGTAGAATACAAATGCTTGCTGCCCTTGATCCGTATGCCGGAAATGAAACTGATCGTGGCGGAATGCAACCCATCCGGAAAAGGTGCGGAGATAATCAATGAAATCCGAAGTCATCGAGGAATTACGGAGGTATTTCCCACCGAGGCAAAAGAAGGGGAAGTGATGACCGAAATCCGCAACGAATATCAGCGGGAATTTTACTGCGAAGGTGTTCTGTGGTATTATTACAAACGGCTAAACAGTCCGACGATCCCGTATTATTCTTACGGACGTCTGAATAATCAAAACATGAATCGGGAAAAATACGTGTGGCCAATGCCAGAAGAAGAAATTGAATTTGGAAACAGAAACTCAAAAACAGAAAAATGATGAAAATAAGCAAATATATAGTTCCTGGCCTGCTCGTATGGTTTTTTGCAGCATGCGAAAACGACAAGAACACTTTCAGCGATACGCCTTCCATCTATCTTGGCGGCGACAGTGAACAAGGCGCAACAGCGGATTCAGTGCTTTTTTCCTTCAAAAAAATGGATGCCGCAATACAGACTTACGATTTGAACGTAATGGTATATACAACCGGCGTGACAAGCGGTGAGGCACGGACATTCGATTTGGAAATAGTGAATGAGGAGAGCAATGTATCTCCGGAAGATTATTCCATCGGTAAAATGGAAATTCCGGCCAATTCCTATTACGCCAAAGTACCTGTGACAGTCAAACGGGAAGTGGCAAGCCTCGATCTCTCCCAAGAAAATGCGCAATTGACTTTACGGGTAAAAGCGAACGAAAATTTCGAGACAGGAGCGAACGAAAAAGAACAATTCAGATTGCTGTGGTGTAACTATCTGATCGAACCGGCTTGGTGGAACCTATTTTCATATTATGGCGGCCCGTTTTCCCAAGCTCGCTACCAATTCATTTTAGATTATTACGGTGATGTCGATTTATACGAAATGGGAGTAGCAGAAGAAGGTGCCAGTTATGCGGACAACTATAACATTTTGTTTGCATTCATCGCAGAATTAATTGATTTGTTGAACGAATACAACGAGCAGCACCCCCGCAAACCTTATCTGAACGATAACGGGCACCCGCTGGCCTTTGGTGAGGGCTTACCCTATTAATTCCTAAAAACAAAAGAGTATGAGAAAATATTTATTCACAGCGATTACAGTTTTATTTGCCTTGTTCGGCCTGGGTTCCTGTTTAGAAGACGAGGGCAATTACGATTATGCTGACATGAGCGGTTTTTACATCGATACGGTAGGCATAAAAACCAAGTATACGGCCAAACAGTTCAGTGTATTCGAACTCACTCCAAAATTGAAATATCCGGGAGACAAAAGTAAACTGAAATATAAATGGGAACTTTATAAATCGGAATTGACTTCCATCGGAAATTCATCGTATGGTACGGGATTCAGCCACCATTATACGCGTGATGATTATCCCGATTATACATTAGCGGAAACCGAAAAGCTTTCAGCTCGGATTACAGCCACGCCGGGTGAATATTATCTGGTATTCACGGCGATGAATCCGGAAACGGGCGTGAAGGCGATGATGGATTACCGGCTGACGGTGGAGGGTGTCATCGGTACAGGCCTGGCCGTGCTCTACAAAGGCGCGTCCGGCATCGACATCGACGTGGTGGCTTCGCCCCTGTTCAATGGTTCGCTGACAACCCCTTCTTTTGTCCGCAAAGCTTATTCCACAGTCAATCCTTCCTATTCTTTTGCGGGAGAACCACGGGAATTGGTGGTTGCCGTATCTTCCTCAAACTACCATATTTATTTGGCCTCCTCAGAGGATGCAGTCCGGCTTTCTTCTATCGACATGAGCATAGAGCATGAATTCGACGGAATATTTGCCGGGAAAGCTCCCCGGAAAAAAGATATGAGTAGTATAGTTGTCAATGGAGACAATCATTTTTTAATAAATGATGGAGTAGCTTATAAATCTGCCTGGGGAATATCCCTTGCTCCATTGGCTATGCCAGAAGATCATTACCGGGTAGGAGGAGGAAAATACGCTTATGGGGTAAACGGAGTGTGGTATGACGGGCTAAAACGTCGTTTTTTACATTCTATGATGTGGGGTGCCGAAATCACGCCGATTGTCAATGCTTCCGGAGCATTTGATTTCGGCAATATCGGCAAAGATCTGGTCTATTGGTCCAAAGGCTATTATGAAGGGAATGAGTATGCCAATTATTGTTTTTTCAAAAATCCGCAGGATGACGGCAGTCGTTATTTATATGTATTCCTGGCCGACAAGTCTTCCGGAAATGAATACACGGCAGTAGGTGCTCTGAACGTAACTACCTGTACGGGGATAGCGGATGCCCTTTCGTTTGCGACGGGCGAACGCGGACCGGTAGTTTTTTATGCAACTGAAACTGCCGTATACCGCATGACATATAATGTGACCGAGGGTACGTCGGGTGCGGAAAAGGTATGGCCGACAACTCCCCTGAATGCGAAGGAGAAAATTACCCGGATAGAACTGTTCAAACATGCAGGTCTGAATCTTGAAAGCAGCGCATTAGACAAATACCTGTTGGTGGCCACTTACGACGAAACTTCCGGCAAAGGAAAAATCCATGTGATCGGGTCCGACATTTCCAGTGGCGTATTGGACGAAGAAGCAGCCGCGTATGACTTCGACGGCAAAATTGCCGACTTTGATTTCATCGCGAAATAATTAAAATTTGAAATGAATAAATTATGAAAAAAATTCTATTATCCGTTTTAGTAATCGCATATTCCGTTTGCTTAGCTGTTGCGCAACGTCCCATGAGCGAAAGGCAGAAACGCACGCAAGAGGCGAAAACGGCCGGAGGCGAACAGCTGGAAAAGTATAAAGCCAGTCTCTGGGCAGAATTAAAAGGGAACAACGAACAAGTATACCAAGAGGTTGCCCAGGCTTTTTACGATTTGGATATGGAGAAAACCATGGATTCCGTTTTGATGATTATCCGGAAAAAATTTCCGCACGGAAAATATGTCCGGAATACTTCTATATCAAAAATTTACAACGAAAAAGATCCGGTGAAGAAAGAAAAATTATTTCTGGCATGGCTGAAACGTTTTCCGGCAGAGAAATTAGGAGAAGATGTCGTGTATGACTATGGCCGCCATGACGTAGGAATGGCTTTTGCAGAAGCCGGCCAGACAGACAAAGCGATGAGTTATGCCAAAGCGATGACCGTAAAAGTCTGGCGCGGCGAAGGATATTCCGGTATAGCCCGGGCTTTGGCACAGGGCGGACACTTAGAAGAAGCTGCCGAGCTTTTCAAAATGGCGATAGAAAATGCAGAAACTCTGCAAAAAGAGAATGCGCCGGGAGCCCGGTTCGCTATGATCGGTTATGCTGGTTACCTTTCAGCCTATGCGGATGTTTGCTACCAGTTGGGATGCAAGGCTGAAGCGTTGGAAGCATTGGAAAAATTACCGGCCGACCGGCGTACCCCTGTTTATGCCAAAGCTTTAACCGAAGCCGGACGTCCGATGGAAGCTTTTTTGTGTTTATTGGATATTGTCAGAGGAGGAAATTTTGATGCCAAATTATTGGAACAGCTTAAAAGCTTATATACGGCAATGAATGGTTCCGACCAGGGATTCGACAGTTATATCGAAGGATTGCGTAAAGCCCGGACGGAGCAAAAGAGACGGGAAGTGGCAGCAAGTATCATCACCAAACCCGCACCGGATTTCACCTTGACGGACACCGAGGGGAAAACGGTAAAACTGAGTGAACTGCGCGGTAAGACGGTCGTATTGGATTTCTGGGCCACCTGGTGCGGCCCCTGCAAACGTTCGTTCCCGGCCATGCAAAAAGCAGTGGATAAATACAAAAACGATCCGGAGGTGGTATTCCTGTTTATCCATACTTGGGAACGGGAGAAAAATGCCACCGAATCGGCGGTCAAATTCCTAAAAGAGAACAACTATTCTTTCCGGCTGCTGATGGATTTGAAAGATCCGGAAACCAATGCCAACACTGTTGTGAAAAGTTATGGGGTAAACGGTATCCCGGCAAAATTCGTAATCGACCCACAGGGAAACATCCGCTTTAAAGTAACGGGAGCCGCCGGCAGCGACGAGGAAATCGTGGCCGAACTGAGCCAGATGATCGAAATGGCCCGGCAGGCTTCACGCCAATAATCAGGTAGCTGATATACCCTTTCCACTTCTCTCGTATCTTTCCTTATTCCAATCAGTATGAATAAGGAAAGATACGGGAGAAAAATAAGGTGTAATGACATATTTCAAGGTATTTACTAGTTGCTAGCAGATATCATTTGCACAACCGCAACCGACACCATCATCAACAGCGTCACCCCTTGATTCACCCGGGCGGCTTTGCGAAAATCCCGATATTGCAATTCGCGGTCGTTATCGCCGATATACGGTTTTTCGACCCAAAGACCGTGATAAATATGAGCTCCTCCAAAACGGCAGTTCAAAATACCGGCCATAGCCGATTCGGGATAGCCGGAATTTGGACTGGCATGTTGCCGACCATATCGCCGGATAAAGCCGAAAATACCGGGACGCCAAGCGACTATCGCCATAAAAAGGGCTGTCAAACGGGCAGGGATATAATTGAGCACATCGTCGAGACGCGCGGCACAACAGCCGAATTCCCGGTAACGATCGTCCCGGTAACCGATCATCGAGTCGAGTGTATTCACCATTTTATAGGCCATCATGGCCGGGAAACCACCCAAAGCATAATAAAACAAAGGGGCCACAACGCCATCACTCAGGTTCTCCGCCATCGTTTCGAGCACAGCCGTATAAATTTCTTTAGGCGACAATTCCGAGGTATCCCGTCCCACAATCCACGACAAACGCCGCCGCCCTGCTTCAAGCCCTTGTTCCCTCAATGTCTTTATCACTTCCGCCCCTTCCTGGATGAGGCTGCGGTTTGCCAATCCGTAAAAAACAAAAACTGTCGCCACCACCAAATAACACCAATTTCCGACAGTCTGAGTCATCCAAACGATCCCCCAGCCAATCAGAGCTACCGACAGTGGCCAGACGATAGCCACGATACATCCTTTCAACCGGCGATGTCTCCCCCGGTTGGTATGCCGTTCGGCCCAAGAAATCATATTTCCGAAGCCAACGACAGGATGCGGTAGACTACGGGGATCTCCGAAAATCAAATCCAATAAATATCCTGCCACTAAGGGAAGGAGCATCAGCCATTCATGATTCATATCTGATCAATTTCATTTTGTCGATGCCTTGCAAAGCATCCAATAATAGACGATTTTTATCGTCCGTCAGTGTGTTTATCCTAAAATAATGGGCATCCAATCCCCTGAAATTAGATGCATCCCGAATCAAAAGCCCACACTCTTGCAATAAGTATTTTTTTAATGTCCGCGTATCGTAATCCGTCTCTATAAGGAAAAAAGAAGTGCCCGAAGGTAAAGGACGAAAACCGGGTATCCGGGCCAGCTGTGCCGCAAATTCCTGTTGACGAATCTTTAAGCACCCGGCATCGGGCAGACCACTTTCGCCATTCTTCAAGAGATATTTTCCAGCCTCAATAGCCAAAGCATTCACCGACCAGGGTTGTCCAAAACAAGCAATATTTTCGATAATAGCCGGATTTCCCAACATATATCCTAAACGCAATCCGGGAATTGCGTAGCATTTAGTCATCGACTTGACGACCAGCAAATTCGGATGTGCCGGGAGCAATGACAAAGCGGATACCGCATCGGGTGCAAAATGAATAAACGACTCGTCAACTACTAACACCATATCCGGATAATTTCTTACTAAGGCTTCGATTTCTCCGAATTCCCAGATCCGGCCGTTCGGATTGTTCGGATTACAGATAAACATCAGGTCGATATCTTTCGGAATGTGCCTTATATCCAAATGCTCTGCATATTGAATGTGATGATTATATAAGGTACAGGCATCTTCATATTCCATAAAAGCAGGAATAGGAATCAAGGTGCGGTGGCCGGCAAAAGCGTGAGCAATTTTATAAAACAGTTCTGTCGCACCGTTTCCTACAAGTACCTGTTCGGGCGCTACTCCATGATATGTCGCTGCTACCTGACGGAATGACCCGGCATCCGGCTCCGGATAATGAAAGATCTCTTCCAGATGATGACTCAAAAAATCACACAAAGGACGAGTATCCGCTTCGTACCATACATTTGTCGAGAAATTCGCCTTTATCCGGTTTTCCGATCGGTAAAGGTCATCCCCATGTCCATGAATCATAGTTATACTGATAATGTTGAATATATATAATCCAAATCGACCGCTTTCCTTACCTGATGGGCCAGCAGGTCGTATTGCCGTTCCTTAAAGGCCCGATAGTCAAAACCACCGATTATTGCTACATCATAACCGGAAGCCAGATCGTCCAACACGACAGGGTTATCGAGAATCCCGTGCATATAGGTTCCCCAGCAGCGATCATTCAGCCAATAACCATCGGTTGTTCCGTCGGAAAGGGTATTCAATACAGCTTGCCGAGTCATCGTTCCTGCCGGAGTTGTGGCCCCCATGTGAATCTGATATCCAGTACAGTCGGACTCCTGATTTTTAAACCGGAAATGACTCTGACACACCACTTTTTTATGCTGCATAACCGAGACCAGAGGCATTAATCCCAAACCTTTTATTTCAGTCAGTGATCCTTCTACCCGATCAGGATCTTCTACCCGCTCGCCCAACATTTGATACCCACCACAGATGCCGATTACTTTTTTCTGTTGTTGAAAGGCCTTTATCACCGCTTGTGCTATGCCATTGTCATAGATTGCCTGCAAATCGGCAATCGTACTTTTGGTTCCGGGCAGAATGACAATATCTGCTTTCTCTACTTCCAGCGGTTCATTTGTATAATACAAATGGAAACGTTCGTCCCGTTCCAAGGTATTAAAATCAGTAAAATTAGACATGCGCGGAAGACGAATTACCGCTACGTTTATCTTCCCTTTACAAGCTGTAGTAGCTTTAGATTCCAAGGCCACGGAATCTTCCTCCTCAATATAAATATCCTTAAAATAAGGGATAACGCCGACCACCGGAACCCCGGTCAATCGTCGGAGGATTTCTCGTCCTTCTTCGAAAAGCGAAACATCTCCCCGGAATTTATTGATAATAATCCCTTTGATCAAGCACCGTTCTTCCTCCGGCAACAACATGATTGAACCATATACGGAAGCGAACACTCCACCGCGATCGATATCTGCAACCAGATAAGTAGCAGCGTTCACTTCCCGGGCCATACGCATATTGGTGATATCCCTATCCCGCAAATTCAGTTCGGAAATACTCCCCGCTCCTTCGAGCACGATAGGATTATGGTTCTTGTCCAAGCGCCGGAAAGCTTCCACAGCTTCGCAGAACAAGTGGGTCTTATGCTCCGAGCGGAAATATTCCCGGGCCGACATATTCCCAATAGGTTCTCCATTCAATATCACCTGAGAAGTCTGATCGGTCGAGGGTTTCAATAAAACCGGGTTCATATCAGTATGCGGCAATATACCGCAAGCTTCAGCCTGAACAGCCTGTGCCCTGCCGATTTCCCCACCTTCGGGAGTGGAATATGAATTCAAAGACATATTCTGTGCCTTGAAAGGAGCCGGAGTATAACCGTCCTGCAAAAAAATCCGGCAAAAAGCAGTGTTAATCACACTCTTCCCTGCATCCGAACAGGTACCGACAAACATGACAGGCCTTAATTTTTTTCTCTTTTGCGTGTTCATTTTTTCTGAAGATTTTGCCGTGCTTTATATTTTTGTAAAGGATGATTCGGAATGTCGGGATACAATCGTTCCAAACTACCGTTCCTCAACATTCGAGGAATAATAAAATTCATCAGATATTGACTTGTCCTGCCAATTTTCAAAGCAATCTGATCTATTCCCATATATTCTTGTGCTACAGCTACGATTATTTGTTCCAATTCTTCAAATTTCAACCGCTGTCTCGATAAAGAGGTCTCCATATTAGCATCCGAGGTCCCCATATTAATTTCAGAGGTCTCCATATTAGCATCCGAGGTCCCCATATTAATTTCAGAGGTCTCCATATTAGCATCCGAGGTCCCCA
>JAETOX010000054.1 GCA_021771575.1 Bacteroides sp.
TTCTGCTTTATCCAATTGTAACTGATTATCAACAGCCAGACAGATATTTTCTCCTTCCACTTCCGGACGGTGGGTTCTCAGGGCTATAGCCACCGAAGTATCCGGCTGATGCTCCTGGACGTACCGATCAAAAGCAGCACTCACCTTCGGTTCATCCAAAGGCTCACGGGCTTCTGTCCGCTGTATCTGTTTTTGCTCTGTCACAGGCTGCACTTTGATCACAGGCTGCACCTCACTGACTTTACGCAACGAATCTTTTATCTTAAAAGAAGCATCGGGGCGATGACGGTCATTTTCAGCAACACGCCCGACCGGTTTAGGAGTAGCGACTGCCTGTCCGCTTTCGGAAGCGTTAGCTGCCGTCTGAAACTTACCTGTAAAACCTTCTATTTTCAGGAAAAAACCGACCTCAGAGGCCCTCAGATTTTTTTTTTTAGCTCATTGATCTGGCAGAGTCTGATTAATGTCAATTCGATGCACAGTCGCTTTTCCATGCGTACTTTGTATTGCATTTCACATTGTTCCACTACCTTCAAAGCTTCGTATAGAAAATCTACCTGACAATCCGCCGCTTGTTTGGCATAGCGTGCTTTTAATCCCGCACTGACCTCCAGTAATTGGACGGTTGCCGGATCTTTAGAAACCAATACGTCCCTAAAATGCTTTCCTAAGCCGGCAATCAGATTCCCTCCATCAAATCCTTTTCCGATGATCTCGTCGAAAAGTAAAAAGGCCTCTCCCACCTTTCCAGCATTGAACAAATCGGTCAAACGGAAATAATAATCGTAATCGAGCACATTCAGATTCTCGATGACCTTTTCGTATGTCAGGTTTTTGCCACAAAAACTAACCACCTGGTCGAAAATAGAAAGCGCATCGCGCATAGCTCCGTCGGCTTTCTGAGCAATCACATCCAAAGCGGCTTCTTCGGCAGTAATCCCCTCTTTCGCCGAAATATATTTCAGATGTTCGACGGTATCTCCCACTTTCATCCGATTGAAATCATAGATCTGACAACGGGATAATATCGTGGGTAATATTTTATGTTTTTCTGTCGTTGCTAAAATAAAAATAGCATGTGCAGGGGGCTCTTCCAATGTCTTCAGGAAAGCATTGAAAGCCGAGGTACTCAGCATATGCACCTCATCGATGATATAAACGCTGTATTTCCCTACCTGGGGTAAAATCCTCACCTGCTCGACCAACCCCCGGATATCGTCCACACTGTTGTTCGACGCAGCATCCAACTCATGAATGTTCAACGAACGTCCGGCATTGAATGCCTTACAGGATTCACATTCGTTGCAGGGCTCTGCGTTGGGCTGCAAATTCATGCAGTTAATGGTCTTCGCAAAAATACGGGCACATGTCGTTTTTCCCACTCCCCGCGGACCGGTAAACAAATAAGCCTGCGCCAACTGATGGTTCATGATGGCATTCCGCAACGTAGAAGTGATAGACAACTGTCCTACTACGGTATCGAAACTTGCAGGTCTGTATTTTCGGGCTGAAACGATAAAATTTTCCATAAATAATCAATGATATACCTTAACTGATGAATTGGCTTCATCCGGCCTGTAAAAATAACAAGCTTTCGGCGTATTCGCAAATTCTCCCATCCATTTTTGCAGATTTTCTTACCGGAGGGCTGGCGGAGGCGGCCTCGCACAGAGACCGCCCACAGCACTATCTGTCATCTTATACACGACAATACCCTTTTTCTTGTCAGACCGTCAAATGAATACTATCCGACACCATCCGTCCATTAGGAGAAGTGGCAAAACAATACGCCTCTACTCTCGATGCATCCCACTCTTCAGGCAAGGCATATTCTGTTTCTCCCGCCACACCGCGATTATTCAGAGCGACGATACGCACCCGCAGTAAACCGGTTTCCAGCAACACCCCGTATACTTTGTCCGTCAGGGAAGCAAAACCTTCTTCCGCTTGCTGTGCCATCTGAGTGAAAGTATAGGATTTCAATTCCTCGTCATACCCGACCGTCACCCGGGGCGTAACCAACAAACCGGAAGCCAGCAACAGCCGCCCGTAATCTATCGTTGCCTTCAAATCGGCACCGAGCGACACTTTATCCATATTGAGAGCGACAAAAGCATTGAATGCCGTACCACGGCCCACTCCGGCAAAACCTTTGCGGACAGCAGGCAATACACGTCTGCCGAATTGTACCAATGTCTTCATTTTTGCCCGTTGCTCTAAAATTTCCGGCGTCGGATGGTCTTTTCGTTTAAACACTTTCGCTTTCGCAATATTTTTACGATTGGTGTAAACCAGAGTAATGTTTCCCACCGATTTACTAATCTTGCCCAATAAATAAGAATTAAATTCTGCCATAATTTCAAAAATTTAAAGTTTAACATTTTCACAGATTATCTGCACATAAATTCATGTAGTTCCGGCCCCGGGTCCTGTTTCCGGTCGGTGATATCCGAATGCCCTACGACATAGCGAATGGGATAATACCGTCTCAATAACCGGCATATTTCCCGAAGCATTCTTTTCTGCCGTTCCGTATAGCGGTGCCAGAAAGTCGCCACTTCGCCCGTATCGTCGACATAGACATCCGCCAGAGGAACCTCCACACCGCATTCCGCCACAAAACGTCCTTCTTTCAACTGCAAACGTCCCAGATTGTCCAACTCGATACCGATGGAATAACGGTTCAGGTTCGCCCGTCCGGCATAACAACTCCGTCCCGCATGCCAGGCCTCCGTATCAAAAGGTACCAGTTGGAATAATTCGCCCTGTCTGCCGATGACCAAATGGGCTGAGGCTTTTACTTCTTCTTTAGCCAGAAATTCGGCTGCCATGCGTGCACTCGTGCCGGCAGTGTAGTGCACCACGATCATATCGGGTCCTATCAGCTTCCGCCGGTTTTTCGGGCAAATTAGATGCTGTACTCCACCATCCACCAAACGATGTTTTAAAATTTCCATATTCTTTCATTTTATCAGTTTGTAACTCCGGCTACTGCCGCGCCCGAAAACGTCCAACAATGTAACCACCCAATCCGATTTCCAGCAAATCCCAAAAACGGGAAGTATCCTCCAGCATGGGCAAATCGGTAAACATACCCACCAATATCACCACAGCAAAGGCAAGCATAATCACCGGACGCCACGAACGTTGCAACCAATTGCCCTGCGCCTCGTTGCGCAGTACGCCCGACTGTACTTGTAAATGTTCCCGTTCATAATCCACCAGAAGCGTTTCCAATTCCTGCTTCAACCTTTTTTTCTCGGTCGAAGAAAGCGACAAGCGTTCTATCACGCCGGCCACGGTTTCCACAATTCCTTTCATAAGTCAGATTTTAAATGGATACACAAATAACTGCTGGGAGAATACGCCGTCCCATCAGACGAAACAAAAAAACAATACAAGTGGACCTCCCCCGCCGGCAAACCTTCCAGTTCAATGACTGCCCTTTGCTCCTGCCGGTAACTTAGCGTTTTATCCAACCAAAGGGGTGAATACATTTTCCCTTCGCACAAAGCTACCACCCCCACCCGATCATCTGCCCGGATACCCGCCGTCACCAGACTGTTTTTCCAGACCAGGACGACACGACGCCCTGTCTGTTCCGCCACTTCAAGACAATTCATCGGAGGAAGGGCGCCGAAGACCAGTAACAAATGGGCCGGATCGAATAGCGTGCGTTCGTTGAATACATGGATGTTCTGTTTCACAAACAGGTTATACCCGTTCATCGCCGTATCTTGGGCCGCCATCCGCCAGATATCCCGCAACCGGGAATCCTGCAAACGCTGATAAAACCGGACCGCTGCAATCAGACGCAATCGAGCGGTCTGACACTTCAACGTATCCGGTCTGCCCACCGCCAACGGAACCGAACGAATACGGGTTACTCCCTTCACCCGGTAAAAAATCATATTCCCAATACGGCCCCGAATCATAATTTCACTCTTTGCCATAACGTTTTGTTTTAATAGGTTAAACACAAGATCCCGGCCGGAATCAAATTTCGGAAGTAAAAGTAGCGCCGCTATATCCCCCTTTCAAAATCTATTATACAGACAGGGAAATACGCATATAAAGACGGGAAAATCCTATATGGATGAGATTCGGGTATTCTTTTCTTTATAAAGAAAAAGAACATTGCATCACACCCCGTCACAAGGTTTGCAAAAAATATCGAAATAATGCTCCACACAGGGAGAAGACAGGTAATACAAACGTTACACCTTCTATTTATCTTCTATATAATAACGTCATAGGAATAAGGTGTGTATAAAAAATAAATAGGAGGTAAATAAGGGGGTAATCCCTAACCTGACGCTTTTTAGACCGGCAAATCATCCACAACAGGTTAGTTTATCGGTTAATTAATTTGTCGCCGGATCATCGGTTTCGCCCGCAGAGGGGGAGCGGCTGCCGCCCAGAATATTCAAGCGGGCAAAGAAGTCGGCACGGTAAGACGGACCAATAGGCAAATCCTGCCAGCCTATCCGTACGGTATTACCAAAAAACGTTTCGATATCGTAGAGGCTGACGACATAGCTGTGGTGAAGACGGATAAACAAATCGCCAGGGAGTCTGCTTGTAACGACAGCCAGGGGAAATGCCACAGTCAGACGGCTTTCATCGCGGAAATACAGGTGGCAATAACAACCATCCGCTTTCACCCAAAGCAAATCGGTGTACAAGTATTTACGGAAATAATCTTTGTGACGTATATAAATACCGTCGCGGGTGTGACGGCATACCGGTACGTCTGCCGGGGGGTTAAATGCATTCCGATTCATAAGATTAAGGTTTTTGAATCATGAACGACTGCCGGTCTAATGACAAAAAGGGGCTGAATCCAAACATCCATTTGGAAACAGCCCCTGTATCAAGCTTTAATATAAAATCACATTTATTATTCCTCAATCGCACCAAGGCAAACGCGGAATAGGTTGTATGCCCAAAGTCATGAGATTCAATTGCGAAGTAACATACCGGACACATTTAACCTTACCCATTCCCGTTGCCATCTTCTCCGTAGGAGAAATCGGCACACCACCAACCAATTCATCGTAAAAATATATTTTATATTCGTTCCCTTTCTGAGTGGCAACAACCAAATAATCGAATTTATCAGAACCTGTATTCAAATATTGATTCGAAACATAAGTCAACGTCTCATCGTTTGTTATTCCCGGCAAAGAAATCGGTCCGGATTCCGCCCCGGAAACCCAATTGTACGTATAGAGTTTACCCTCATGAAGGGCGTACAGTATAGTTGCCTGCAAGGCATTCCCTACCACCGAAGCGGCTTTCGACACATGTAATGAAGGATCTAACCGGGAAACCGAAATACTGGGCGCCTGCATGGCCATTCCACCCACTTGATACAACCAACGCGAGTGGTCTGTTTTATCCTCGCATAAAAACCAATGTTTCCCTATCATCGAAACGGTTGTATTATGCTGCCCGGCAGCGATACAGGTCAAATTTTCCTCATTCACTCCGTTCAACGGGTAACTGGCCGGGGAAGCCGCCCTACCATTGTAATCGACAATATAAATATGATGCTCCGTATCATCCCAGTACACCATATTCATGCCATATGGCAACATGAAACGGCTGGCACCCGTTCCTACCGGAAAACCGAATTTCCCACTGTTCGCCGCATTGTTTCCTATACTGTATACTCCTTTATTGGACAAGAAAAAAGCGACAAACATACCGTTGCCCATATTCAATGCGGTCTCGTCTCCGTCCAGCCCGTCGAACCGCAGCGTAGCCCGATCAAAAGTCGGAGCCATATCTTCCGTTCGAAAGCCCCGGTAAGTACTTTCAGTAAAAATATGCACCATGTTGGTACGTTCCATGGTCTGGTTATCGTCATTGATATAAGCCTGACTATACACAACAGCGAGATTGAGCGGCATACCTTCCAAAGAAGCGCCCAAACGTTTCTGCATCAAATCGGAGGTTACCCCCTTCTGCCCGGTATACATATCCAGCTCCGTCATACTCTCCGCCGTCTCTTTCAAAATGAAAAAACCGCGCGAAAAATCGGTAGAAACCGATACCTTCATCCGCTTTGCCTGTGAGTAGCCCGTCGTTTTGGCCACGGCTTCAAAAATAAAATAATAGTCGCCCGAAGGCAGATTGACTTCATACGACAACGTCTTCCCGTCGCCCACCCGATGGGCCCGGTAGCCTTCCTCAAATCCGTCAGCGCCAAAATCGGCATCCCGGCTGTCATACATGTACCAGGCATATTCCAACTCATCCTCCGGATAAGTGGTGCCCTGCATATCAGGAGTAACATCCAGCACCACGCCATTGTATGAGATGACAGCCGTATCTGGTAAATCAGCAATAACAATCTCTGTGGCAGCACCCGCTGTTCCTAACGAACTCTGGTCATCAAAACAAGCCCAAAGGCCGACAGATAAAAAACTTAACAACAAGCTTTGCAGTATATTCAACTTTTTCATTGTCTCTATTTTTTAGGGATAAAACTTACAGGTGTACCATCTTCCTCGTGTTCCGGTCCTTGCTGCGTTTCCGCCAGCTGGGCATTCACTTCTTCCAGTTTCCGTTGGAGCCATTGTTGCATATAGCTCCGATAAGCACTATCGCCATCGGCAAACTCGTCGATATATGCTTCATCCCATTTTTGGTTCTCGTCCGTTGCCCATTGAATCATCAGGGTATGCTTTCGTTCGCCGTACTCACCGATAAGTCCCGCTATACGCTCCCAATTGGCAGGAACGGCCAACCGGTCGGTAATGCTGAGAGAACGGATCGTAAGCCCTTCATAGCCGGGCCGGAATATGCCGTTGTCCCTGAAACCGAATTTCAGCACCACGGTCTTTTCCCGCAACCGGCTGTCTTTCCGCAAAACAATCACCGGAACCGTCACCGTATTCGCGCCTCTCGGTATTTTGTAAAATTCTTTCAGGCTTTCATCGTCAAAAGCGACATAATGGATTCCTGCCACAGCATTTTCCACGTCTTCCGCCACGAATTGCTCCAAGGCAAACGGACGGTCCGCATCGGCAGACAGGTTACCCATAGTAGCCACTTCGAACCAGACGGTGTCGGCGACAACATCGTCCGCCGAGTATTTGAAGGAATAGGAAGTCATACGCATTTCGTCCGTTACCTCTTCCGCAGCATACTGGCCGTAAGGATAAACCGTACGATGATATACAAAATTCAAACGCCCGTCGGGCATATCGGATGCCCCCGGCTCTTTGTTGCAAGCCATAGACACAAGCGCCAGAATAAAGACCGCTATATATTTGTTTTTTCTCATGTCATTTCAGTTTTGAAGATTATTGGGATTATATTCCGTCTCCGGCAACGGCAAGAGGTAAGTCTCTTCGCCGACAGGCCCCTTGCCCCAAAGCATCTGCGCCGCGTTGCGCCGTTTGTAAGTGTAGAACATCTGTCCTTCGGCAAAGAACTCACGGCGGTATTCGTCCATAATCCATTGCCGGGCTTCATCGACAGAAGCAAAATCCACGGCGTCAGGCACTTCATGCTGTATCATATATTCCCGATACCAGTCATTCACCTCTTCTATATCCGCCGAAGCTTCCATGGCTATCAAATAGACTTCGGACATCCGCAACATCGGAATCAACTGGAAACGCAAAGTCTGGTCCTGCACCTCCTCGTCGTACCAATATTTCATCAAAGGGATATACGGGTATCCATACATATCCTGTACCCCGTTACCATTCCAACAAGCCAGATAACGAGTATGGGACGCCGTGTTCTCTCCTTCGAATAAAGCCTGATAACGCCCGCCCGAAATGGCCAGATGAACGGTCCCGTTGTACTGTTTCAAACCGCCTCCTCCCAGAAACTCGGAAGAATAGGTTTTTACATTGTATTTACTGAGACAAAAGAGGCATTCCGAGGGACAGAGCCGATACCCAGCTTTAAAATCTTCCCGGCCGCTCATGGTCATCACCGGTTGCCCGTCCGCTCCGGTGGCGCCGATCAATTCACGCGCAATCGCCAGGGCCTCGTCCGTTCGGCCTAAATAAAGCGCCATACGGGCATGCAACGCCCTCACGGCCCAATAGTTCAACCGGAACTGCCGGTACAATTGATATTCACTGTTCAGTTCCACTTTCCCGTTCAAGTCGGCAAACGAGTGTTCGAATACCGGGTCATTCCCTTTCAACAGCTTTTCCGCCGCCGTCAAATCTTCCTCTAATTTTTTCACGTAACCGTCGAAACCGTAATAAGCCGGCGTCTCGTCTATCGAGGTCGTAGCGGAATAAGGCAGTTCCACCTGGCGTCCCGCGCCTTGCGGCATTTGCCCGAAAAGGCGCAATACGTCCAGCTGACAATACGCCCGCATGGCGTATGCCTCTCCCTGTATCATGCTGCGGACCGTTTCGTCGGTAAACACACCGCCTTGCTCATCGGCATATTTGATAATCATGCTGGCCTGGGCAATTACATTATACAACCCGGCATAGATTTTTTTTATAGCGGCCCGGGCCTTGTCGGAGGTATAATTCCGGTTCGTCAATTCATAACATTCCATCATCCGGGTGTTTTCGCTCTCCGTCACCTCCCACAAACACGCCAGCGCCTCAACGTCCGACATGGTCAGACGCTCACCGTAAACGTTCTGGTCTGCCAACGCCATATAACACCCCGTCAGAGCATCATAGAAGCCCTGCACCGACGAAAATTGCTCCTCCTCTTTCGATTCCGTTCCCGGACGCACATCCAGCCAATCGTTGCACGAAACCGCCAAAAGGGCCATTGCAAACCATAATCCTATCTGTTTCATATCTTTCTGTTTTATATCATTAGAATAAAATCTTTACGCTTCCCTGGATATTGCGGGCAAACGGATAGTCCGTACCGCGCTCCAAACGGGTGTATGACCAATGGAACAAGTCGGATACGTTCACCGCAAAAGTCACCGAAGCCAGATGCAATTGCCGCCGCACGAACTCGCTGTCCCAACGATATTGCAAACTGGCCGACTGCAATTCGAATACATTGTCTTTCATCACGAAACGGGATGTCGCCCGGGTCGTATTGTATCCGAATCCTTTATAAAAAACTTTGTCGCCCGGCTGCGTCCACCGCTCTTCGTAAACACGGCGGTCCACGTTGGAGGACTTCAACTTGTCGATGGTGACCTCCACCCGGTCGAGTAACGTCTGGTTGTATACCTTTCCGCCCCAACGGTAAGCGAAAGACATATTGAACGTAAACCCTTTCCACATCACCATAGTGCTCAGATTACCCCGGTAAAGCGGATCTTTCGAGCCGAGATAAACTTTATCGCCGGCATGCCAGGTGTCAGTGATCTTCCCGTTGCGGTCAAGAAAAATCTCTTCACCGGTACTGGGGTCGATCCCTGCCGAACGGACGGCATATATCGAGTTCTGCGGATTGCCTTCATAAAAAAGATTCGACACCTCCACATCCTGATTCAGATATTCTTCCGTCTGAGCTTTGATTGCATCGGACAATTTGGAAATCCAGTTCTTGTCATACACCAACTGTCCACCGACCATCCAACTCAATTCCCGTTCCGAATCACGGATAATATAAGCATTCAGAGAAGCTTCCCAACCGCGGTTTTTCACGGCTCCGACATTGGCGACATACGAGGGCAAACCCATCGATAAGGGCAAATCCATATTCGACAACAGGTTATCGGTTTTCTTGGTATAAAAGTCGAACTCCGCCTTTATCCGGTTTTGCCACAAACCGATTTCCGTACCTACATTAAATTCATCGGTCGTTTGCCAGGTCAGGCGCGAATTCCCCCATTCCCTCAATTGCGAACCCGTCCAATGCAAATATTTATTATTCAAAACATCGGCATAAACAGTGCTGGCCCCCGAACCGGAACCGATCTGCGAACCGGTCTGTCCGTAAGAGACTTTCAGGCGTAAATTACTGAACAGGTCGTTATTCTCCATGAATCGTTCCCGGTGTATATTCCATCCCAATCCGGCACTCCAGAACGGCGCCCACTTTTTATCGCTGCCGAAAGTGGAACTTCCATCCACCCGATAGGACAAATCCACATAATAGCGGCTGTCGAATGTATAATTGATGTTTCCGGTAAATCCTATGCGACGGCTCGTTGTCTGCGAACCTGAAGGGATACCGTCCGTCTCATATCCCAGACCGTTGGCCACAAAATTCGATTCCTTGTTTTTGTAGCCCTCCAACACGAACAGCACATTGGACGCACGGTCAACAGAAACGGAATAGTCCAGTCCGGCATACAACTGATGGCGTTCATTCCAGGTCTTATTGTAAGCCAATGTCACATTCGCGTCATAAGCGTCCATTTTACCGTTGCCGTACTTATAGATTCCCCGGCGAAGCATTCCTTCGTCCGTAGCGTAAAATTCTTTTTTGCTGCCTGTCGTAAATTCGGAGTGTTCAGCAGGTAGCAAATAGTCATTATGGTTGTTGCGGTGCGTAATACCGAATTGCCCGCGCAGCAAGAAATCTTTCGTGATGTTCCATTCCACGGCAAAATTGTCAGTCAGCTCCTCGTATCCTTGTTTATTGAGCGTATTCAGCGAAGCGTCCCACAATGGATTTCCACCCCCGCTTCCCTCATAGCCCCGGAAATCCTCAAACTGCTTCACCACGTTTCCATGCTCATCGTAAGGCAAATTATAAGGCTGTTGGGCTACATAATCACTGAATTTACCGTAATTGCTCTCTTTGCCGCGTACCCTGCCGTATGAAGAATAGTTCTTAAAAGTGAAGTTTTTAATTTTATACATCAACATAACAGCACCGTTGAATGTACGGCGGGAAGAGTTTTTCATAGCCCCCTGTACATTCTTATAGTTCATGGTCGCACTCCACCGGAATTGTTCGCTTCCCCCTTCCAACCGCAAATTATAATGCGTCCCGACGCCGGTACGTATCGGTTTATTGATCCAATCGGTCGTCGCTCCGGATAATACCCGCTGCAAACGTTCATTATATACTTTTTTATACTCGAAATCCCGGTTGGGATTATTATCCTGATACAACCCCACCTGTCTTTCCAATTCCAGTTTCTCCCCGGCATTCAGCAAATCGTAAGAGGTCAGGTCGGGCACCTCCATGTCGATACCCACCTCGGCATTTACCCGCAAACGCCCCGGTTCGGGCTGTTTCGTCACAATGACGATGACTCCGTTAGAACCCCGGGAACCGTAAATTGCAGTAGCAGCAGCGTCTTTCAGGATATTGATAGAGGAAATCTCGTCATCATTGTAGTCCATGAGTTTCTCCAGCGAAATCTCGAACCCGTCCATGATAATCAATGGCGTGTTCACGGCATTGGAAGCCGATTCGTTAAACTCCTGTACACTCATCGGCAAGGAGGAATTACCGCGAATATTGAGCTGCGGCAAATTATTCGGATTACTCCCCGCCACATTATTCACCGCAAAATTCAGCGAAGCGTCTGCATTTTTCAGCGTCTGCAACAGGTTCTGCCCACGGTGTACCTGTAAATCCTTATCGGTAATGGTCGATACCGAACCGGTATAGCTCTCGCGGGCTTTTTTGAAGATTCCGGTTACCACCACTTCCTCCATTTCCGTATGAGCTTGCCGGAGAATAACATCAACGACAGTACGACTGCCGATAGCTATTTCCTGCAACTCCATTCCGATCATCGAAAATTGGAGTTTACTCTCTACATTACCGGGAATATCCAGCGAATAGTTGCCATCGATATCCGAAGCCGTACCAATGGTTGTACCGGCGATGAGGACGGCAACGCCTGGTAAAGGGGCACCCTGCTCATCGGTGATTTTACCTTTGACCTTTTTATGCCCGACGGCTTGATGCTGTATTTTACGATAGATCGTAACGGTATTGCCGTCAATACTATAAGTCAGGTCGGTCTCCTCGAAAAGCAACTGCAAAGCTTTCCCGACACTCTGACCGGTCACCTCCAGAGTTCTGGACGTATACGAGGAAAGGATTTTTTCATTGTAAGCGAAATTAATTCCGGTCTGTTTCTGGATTTCTTGTAACAGATTCCTTACTGTTTGATTTTTTGCATGGATGGTAACGGTTTTACCCGCCGATTGGGCAAAAACATGCGCCGGTCCGGACGCCCATATTACTGTCAGAATCAAAAGGCCCTGGAAGCAATATGCAATTTTGCTCAGAAATTGTTTGCGACTTGAGTTTTTTTTCATAATTTTAGTTCATCGGTTGCGTTAATAGCAAGTATCTGACTTCCAATCACAACTACTTGCGGTTAATTAAATTTGATGACAAAAGAGTGTATTCCTGGAATATGCTCTTTTCGTTTTGATCTTTACATACTTTTTGTTTCGGCTGTTATTCTGATTTTAAAAGTTTATATTTTCTATTTTAATCCCTGACAATCGTTCCAGTGAAATCAGTATTTCCTTTAAATCGGTATAGCGGCTATAAGAAGCCGTAATAGATACCTCCGGATTACTTTCTGCTCTCAGTTGCACCCCATACCAACGGGAAATTTCGCCGATCACCTTTTCGAGAGAAGCCGCCTCAAAATCGAAATAATTATTCATCCAGGCGGTATAATGACTCACATCGACCCGGCTAACCGCCGCCGTCCGTCTTTTCAAATCCGCGCTCGCCATCTGTGAGGGTGATAAAAGGGTTTCCCGCCCTCCTCTGAAAGCCACGCTTACGCATCCTTCCACCAAGACCGTCTCGACCACATCCGGACTATATGTGTTTACATTGAATTGTGTCCCGTAAACCTGAATTTTTACATCTTCATAACGGACGACAAAAGGATGCAAACTGTCGGTAGCCACCTTGAAATAACATTCACCCTGTATCTTCACCTCGCGTGTTGCCCCGGTAAACCGATTCGGGAAAGTAATCCGGCTCTGTGCATTAAGTGTCACCAGAGTTGCATCGGGCAAACGAAGGGTATAGGTTGTTTTCGGTGGCACCACCAAAGTATTATAAGTCATTCGCAAGCTATCGGAGCCAGGCCCCAAGGACGCCACCTGATTTTCCCCTTCTTTATAAAGGGTCAGATCCTGTAAACAAATGGAATCTGTCGTATGATCGAGCGCAATGACCGAGTGATCCTCCCGTACCAAATAGACACCTTCAAGCACATTTTCTGCCAACAGATCACTTTCCCGAGCCTCCTGTCTCTCCGAAACAAGCAGGAGACCGCCTATAGCTATCGCTACTACAGCAGCTACACCTGATACACAGCGAAGAAGATGACGTGTTTTCTGACGACGCTCATAACGGGAAATTTTTTCCAAAAGCTGTCCGGACCGCTCTTCCTTTTCCCGCATCGGAGCGGTATAATCAGCAAAATCCTGCTCCCACTGTTTTTCATCGCTTAACCGATTCAACTCGCAGATAGCCGAGTGGTTTTCCCTCACCCATCTATCGAAGGCTTCGGCCTGTTCTGCCGCCCCGACATCCCCGGCCTCCTGTTTACAAGTTTCCTCTCCAGGTCCAGCAACATTTTTACCTGACATAACATACAGGAGATAACGGGCAATACGACCGGCTTCCGAATAGTCGTTTTCCATATTCTTTATTTTTTTATCCGACTACTATTACGACCGGCTTTCCCTTTTTTGCTATCCGAATAATAAAAATATCAAAATTTTTAAATTTTTATCCGATAAGTGCTTGCCCAAAATCTCTATGGCCTTAGCATGCTGATGATAAACGGTAGAAGGAGATTTGCCCAATTGTCCGGCTATTTCCTGAATATTGTATCCCTGCAAGTACAATTTCAACATCCGCGCACACTCCCGGGGCAGAAGGCGATCCGCAGCGCTCAACAAAGAAAAAAGCTCTGATTCCACTTGACAGGTAAAAGCTTCTTCCTCGTAATACTTTATTTCCTCCATATATTTTCGGCTATGTAGTCGATGCTTCAGATAGTCTTTATATCTGTTTTTAATAGACAGGTAGAGATAATTTTTCAAGTGCACCGGCGACTGGAAACAGAGTTCCTTTTTGCCCCAGATAACCATAAATACATCCTGTACAATATCTGCCGGAGCATGTTCCGTATTTTGAAATAACCGTTTCGCATAGTAGTGAAGCTCATCGAAAAAATGCAGATACAACCGGCCAAAAGCCTGAGGATCGCGTTCGTTAAAGTGCAAAAGAAGTGCTTGCTCTGAATGAATTTCTTCAAACCCGATACGACCGATACTATTTTTTTCAACTCCCATAATATTCTGCCAAAATAAACAATATTTTGAAAATATATTATATATAGCAGCCTAAATTCATTGTAAAAATAATCATATTGAACAATTACCAGTATGTTCTCAAGAATAAATAAAAGACCCGATTCACCCTCTCCACCTTGCCTAATTCAAAATAAATCCGTTCCTTTGCAGTATATAACACTGATAACCATGGGCAATTACATCCGTTTCGACTGGGCGATGAAACGCCTCCTCAGGGATAAAGCAAACTTTTCCGTACTGGAAGGGTTACTGACCACTTTGCTCAACGAGAAAATCACCATCCGGAAACTTCTTGAAAGCGAGAGCAACCAGGAAAGCGAGTTCGACAAGTACAACCGGGTCGACATTCTTGCCGAGGACTCCAAAGGAACATTGATTCTCTTTGAAATCCAGAACAACAACGAGTACGCCTATTTTCAGCGCATGCTGTTCGGCGTTTCCAAATTGGTCACCGAATACATCAACCGGGGGGAAGGATACGAGAACATCCGAAAGATATACAGCGTCAATATCGTCTATTTCGCCTTAGGCAGCGGATCGGATACCGTCTACCACGGACAGACGGAATTCCGCGGCATCCATACCAACGAACTGCTCTGCCTCTCTCCCTTCCAGCAGGAAACCTTCAAGGCCACAGCGGTCAGCCAGTTGTATCCCGAATACTACATCCTCCGGGTCAACGACTTCAACAAATGGTCGAAAGTACCATTGGAGCAATGGATATATTTCCTCAACACCGGTGAAATCCCAGATGATGCCTCCGCTCCAGGGCTTCCAGAGGCACGCGAACGCCTCCAGCTCGACCGCCTCAATAAAGACGAGCTGAAAGCCTACTACCGCCACCTCGACAATGTCGTCATCCTCCGCGATAACATCTTCACGGAACGGGCGGAAGGAAGGGCAGAAGGACGTGTGGAAGGAAGAGCAGAGGGAAGAGCGGAAGAACGTGCGGCAACTGCCCGAAAGATGCTGGCCGACGGACTCCCTATCGATATCATTCGTAAATATACCGAACTCTCGGAGGAGGAAATAAAAAAACTGGAGCATTAGCTGACTCATTATAGAACCGCCCGAACAGTTTCCCAAGCGTTCATTCGTAACGAAAATCAATCGTTATGGCTTTTCTGTATAGTGCAAAAAAACAGCAGACACCGGGTTACTGCCCGGAGTCTGTCGGTCCGCCAAAGTGAGCCGACGCATATAATGGAGACAAGTATAATAGGACAATCCTAACCTGATGCTTTTCAGACCGGCAAATCATCCACAACAGGTTAGTTTATCAATTAATTAATTTGTCGCCGGATCATCGGTTTCGCCCGCAGAGGGGGAGCGGCTGCCGCCCAGAATATTCAAGCGGGCAAAGAAGTCGGCACGGTAAGACGGACCAATAGGCCATTCCTGATATTCACGCATAAAACGGAAACAATCCGCATTGTCGCCCCGATAATCCACTTCGGCAATATCCGCCTCATGACCTGCAAAATCCATCCCTTTCCGGAAAGAAATATCCAGTTCGGCATTCATCCCCGGTTCGGCGTACAAGAAAAAAGAGGAGCGGTTGCCCATAAAACTTATGAACACTTCCTGGGGTTCTTCCACAGCAAGCCGCCAGTCGAAAGTCCCGTCGGCATTGACCGAAAGGCTGTCCGACTGCTGTCCGGAAAAACAAATCACCTGCCCGCCGGGAAAATCCTTGACAGTCCCTTGTAAACGGGCATACCGGGCAGTCTGAGCAAAGGCGCCCAGACTACCCAATAACCATATTATTGTAATTATCCGTTTCATTATTTTCTTACAATTCTTTTACAGCATCGCCATACCAATCCGCCAGGAGGGCGTCCAACACTCCGCCGAAAACTCCGGACGCAACCACCCGTCCTTTCCCGTCCAGCACCAAGGTATAGGGAATGCCTTTCAAACCGTAATAACTGGCCAAGGTCTCTCCCCGGTCATCTTTTGCCATCCGCAGTTGCACATAACCGGGCTGTTCCTCACGCACCGCTTTTTGCCAGGCGGCAGGGTCTTTGTCCGCCGACACGGCAATGATGGGAAAACGGTCGCCGCAGACCGCGTGGATGTGTTTCAAATGGGGAATCTCCATACGGCAAGGGTGGCACCAGGATGCCCAGCATACCAACAAGTGGTATTTACCGGGCTGAAAGTAGTCGGAAAAATGTCTGGCGGCCCCCTTTTCGTCGGTAAGGGCAAAATCCGTGTAAAGTTCACCGCATGCCGTACGCCGGTAAATCTCATAGGCTTTCTGCATGGCGGCCCATTCGGGACGGCGTTGCAGGGTGGTGTCGAGCCCGTGGAACAAGGCATCCACCTCTTCCAAAGTCAGACGGCTTGGAGTTTGCAACATATCGGCAAATACCCGAAGCGTAACAGGTGATGCCGGATAACGGGCCATCAATTCTTTTTCTCGGCGGGTGATTTCCCGGTTCAGCGCATTGTACTTTTTCGCCTTTTCAATGCCTAAGCGGGTGTTTTCCGGAGTAAACACTCCGGCATGTTCCAGACGGAGCATACTGGAAGCTAACTCCGACACCTGCCGGCGCAACTCTCCGGTTGCCGTCTGATAAGCCCCGTAGACATCATGCGAAGCGGAACCGCTGACAATTGTTTGAGGACCTCCATAAAAAGAGTTGTCGGGCAGGGAATCCCACGGACAGGTAATCCGGATACGGCTGTTTTCCACCCACAACATCATCATTTTACCTGTCAGACGCCCGTTGTTTTCATAGCAGGTTGACAGGAGGCATTCCACCGGCGCTTCCACCACACCTTTTAACGTCATACGCCCGCCGGAAACGGTTGCCGAATCCAAAGTGTTCGCATCGCACGCCAAGTAAAAGGTCACCCCGTCCGGCGCACCGGGGAACTCCGCCGTAATCTCGTAACGGGGAGCCTGTTTGCAGGCGATGCCCAACAGCACCCACAAGCAACTCCATAATATTGTATGTTTCATCTTGTTCATCAGTTTAATATTTCCAGTCTCCTGCCACACACATGGACACGACTTTCCCGTCCACTTCCAACGGCGCATTCAGTTCCTTTTTGGCTTCATTGAGGGCAAATTCGTGGATGTAGCCTTTTATGCCGTCGTAAGTGGCTACAAATATCCGGCTCTGTGTCTTCCAAAAGTCGAACATCAACGCCGTAATCTCGCCTTCCAACTCTTCCGTCCAATCCACTACCTCCGAATTGTTGGAGAAATGGAAACGAATCAACTTGTTTCCAGCGGCGGCATACCAATAATCCAAGTTACTCAACAAGGCAAGACCGTGCTCGCCAATGGTGCGGGAACGCTGCATTTTTAAAGTACAAACATCTTCATAGGTAAACCACGGATCATAATCTAAAAAAAACAATTCAGAACTCGACCGTTTTTCTTTCCCCTTTCAACGCCCGGACCGCCTTATTCCGGACTGCCGTATATAAATAAGCCCGCACGCCCTTGCTTTCCAATTGCCTGTCGATGCCTTTTTCCCACAAAGCGACAAACAGGTCCTGCACCAAGTCCTCGGCCATATCCATATCGTTCAGGATGGTATCCGCCCACAGCACCAATTCGTTATAATAACAGTCATAAAGGTCGTCTATCGTCGATGTCCCGACTTTTTTACGCCTGTGATTTTCCTCCCAAACATTCATACCGACTTATTTTAGCTACATCCCCCACACGGTAATCGTCCGTCCGTCATATTCTTCCTGCCGGTGCCAGATCTTCTCATCCCAGCTGACGCCCTTGTCCCGATTGAAGACGATGAAATGACCTTCGCTCACATCACCGCAACGGTCCATATACCATGTGGTCTGCTCCAGGCCTTTCGCGATGGTCTTGTCCAAATCGCCCCGCTTGATTTTCAGTTCCAGAACAATACGCTGCACCGGACCGCCGTATCCGTCGGTCAAAGGCTTACGAATCAGCAAATCCGTACGCCCGCGGCCCAGGCCGTATTCCCGATCGATGTAACCGCCACCGTTCACCACCCGTTGCAGGAAGGCCTGCAACAGTAACTGCGGGCCACTCTCTTTGTAGTCGAAACGCTCGATCCAGGAATCCGCATTCTCCCGGAAAAATTGCTGGAAGTCCAGCAGCAATTTCTCCATGTTGATGCTGTTATCCGGATTCATGTACCATGCCGATTGCTGGATTAGTCCGCTCTGAGTAGTCCACGTCAGTTCGCGGGGAATAATTTCCTTATAGATGGCGTTCGCTATCCGGCGGGGTTTATCCAAAGTGATCAACCCCAAATCGGCCACATATTGTACATCGTCCTGCGGCATCAAACTCTCTTGGGCATCCATTTCGTTCGCCAACATCGGACCGATTACCCGACGCACCCGGTCTTCATGCAGTTTGTCGATGAGAATGTCGATATGGGTGTCGCGGCGGTAGATGATTTGTTCCTGCGCCCGATAGATCATTTC
>JAETOX010000288.1 GCA_021771575.1 Bacteroides sp.
TGTACTTTTCGTTTTTTCGGTCATTTCACGACATCGCGCCGTAACTCACTGAAACATCGCGGCTTCCGACTGCCGACCGCTCACTCAACATTGCACGTTTCGTTTTTGCCCCCATACATTGATCAGCGCAGGTGTTATTTTTGAGTCGATAAAACGATTTATATCCTCCTCTACCATGTCGAAATATCGTTCTGTTATTCCGATATGCGATGTTTTGTAAACGCTCAGATCGCGGTCTATTGTCTGTGACAGCGCGATGCTTTCTTTAGGTACAGATACACATGCCGATAATAACAGCCCTGTGGTAAACACTGTGAAAAGATGGTAGAAATACTGTTTCATTATAAAGTTTTTTATAATGTAGCAAATTTCGTGCCAAAGCGTGTCCGTTGAAATTCTCTCGGTTCTTTATGTCTATGTTTGTAAGGCAGCTGCAGTTAAAGATTATTTATCTGTTTTCTTATAGCTGTTTATTTTTCTGCCGGACTTGAACAAACCATTATTATAGATGTTTTAGATAGAAAAATCATTTTATTTAATTATTTCATATGGATAAACGAAGACTTACCGCAGAAAACGGCAGACCAATTGCCGATAATCAAAATATTCAGACAGCCGGAGTTCGCGGCCCGGTTTTGCTTCAGGATCCATGGTATACTGAAAAGATCGCGCATTTTGACCGCGAGGTAATACCGGAAAGACGCATGCATGCCAAAGGCTCTGGAGCTTTCGGTACTTTTACAGTTACAAACGATATTACTGAATTCACACGCGCGTCTATATTTTCCGAGATTGGAAAAAAGACAGAATGCCTCGTAAGGTTTTCTACCGTGGCTGGAGAACGTGGGGCCGCGGATGCTGAGCGGGACATTCGCGGATTTGCAATGAAATTTTATACTGATGAAGGCAATTGGGACCTGGTCGGAAACAATACCCCTGTCTTCTTTCTGCGAGATCCTTTGAAATTTCCAGATCTTAACCATGCCATTAAACGTGATCCTAAAACCGGTATGCGCAGCCCTACCAGCAACTGGGACTTCTGGACGTTGGTTCCTGAGGCGTTGCACCAGGTAACAATCACGATGTCGCCGAGGGGTATTCCTGCCTCGTTCCGCCATATGCACGGCTTCGGAAGCCACACGTATAGTTTTTATGATAAGGACAATAAGCGCATATGGGTGAAATTCCATTTTCGTACTTTGCAGGGAATTAAAAATCTCACCGACCAGGAGGCCGAGAAAGTGATTGCCAAAGACAGGGAGTCTAACCAGAGAGACCTTTTTGAAGCTATTGAAAGGGGTGACTATCCTCGTTGGCTGATGCAGATCCAGCTTATGACTGAAGAAGAGGCGCGGCAGTACCATATAAATCCTTTTGACCTGACAAAGGTATGGTATCATAAAGATTTTCCGCTTAGAGACGTAGGCATCCTGGAGTTGAACCGCAATCCTGAAAATTTCTTTGCCGAGATAGAACAGGCAGCGTTTAATCCGATGAAGATAGTGGAGGGTATAGGCTTTTCTCCCGATAAGATGCTTCAGGGACGCCTGTTCTCCTACGGGGACGCGCAGCGTTACCGTCTTGGCGTAAACCACAACCTGATACCGGTGAACAGGCCTAAATGCCCGTT
>JAETOX010000055.1 GCA_021771575.1 Bacteroides sp.
GTGAAATCTCTTTTTCCCATTCGTAGCGGCTTACTCCTCCGGTATTCGGGATTCCTTTAACGGTCAGGTACCCTTTTTCTCCCTTAAGGCGTACGCGGACCGTCCGTTCGGGCACTGACGAAAGATATCCCTGCACAATCCGAAAAACCCCGAAAGCCTGGGCTTTAAAATCTCCTTTTACCAGAAATTTCCGCTCGATTTCCTGCGCCATATTCTTTGCTTTGTACCGAAGAGAGGTTTCTACCAATCAGATCTTAATTTTCAGCTTTTGTCCGGGCCGGATATCTTTCACCTGATTTTCGGAAATCCCGTTCCAGCGCATAATGTCTTTATTGGATACCCCGGGATATTTCTTAGCAATGGACCAAAGATTTTCTCCTTTCCGCACAGTGTAATACACGAATTCCCCGTTAATGGTCTCCACTTTAGGGGCCGAAGCCGTATTGTTCACTTTACCGGTATAAGCTGCTTTGCTTTTATACTGTGCCAGCTTTTTCTCCGGCACATAAATCACTAATTTTTGCCCGGGACGAATGGTCATCCGTTTGTTCAGGTTGTTCCAATATTTCAGATCTGCCAGTCGTACATTGAATTTCAAAGCGATTGCTCCGGGGACATCTCCGGATTTCACGGTATACACCAAACGCGCCCTGCCTTCCTGCCCCAATGCCTGAGCATGCACTTTGATCCGGTTTTTAGGATCGGCCGTACGATCATTGTCGTTAAAATATTTAGATCGGTTACAAGCGAAAATAGAATCCTGATTATCAATAAAGTCATTGATATGATTGTAAGGCATCTTCAACGCGTATGATTTCCCGAAACCGGCAGGAATCACATCGGCCCGGTATTGAGGGTTCAAATCCCGCAACTCTTCCACCGACAAGTTCAGTTTTGCTGCTATCTGCTCAAAATGTAAAGCATCATTCACCATAATACTATCGCATAGTGTAGGCAGAGTGGGCTCCAAAGGATAAATCCCATGAGCTTCGTAATAATTGAATACATAGTTTGCCGCGATAAAAGCAGGCACATAACCGCGGGTTTCCTTGGGCAAATGGTAATAAATATCCCAATAATTTTTCTTTCCGCCAGATCGCCGGATGGCCTTATTGACATTCCCCGGTCCGCAATTGTAAGCTGCAATCACCAGAATCCAATCCTCATAAATGCCATACAAATCATTCAAATAACGGACAGCCGCTTTTGTAGCCAACACCGGATCGCGGCGTTCGTCGACATAAGAATCGATCTTGAGTTTATACATTTTTCCGGTAGAATACATGAATTGCCATAATCCGCATGCTCCGGCCCGGGACAATGCCCTGGGATTCAAAGCACTTTCGATAACCGGCAAATATTTCAATTCCAGCGGCATACATTCCGCATCCAAAGCCTCCTCGAAAATAGGGAAGTAGTATTCCGCCAATCCTAACATATTAGCCACCTGAAAACGTCGTTTCACTGTGTATAATTCAATATAATTGCGCACAATATCATTAAATGACAATGGAACGGCTGATTGAAGAGAATCGATACGGGCCAGATACAGCGAATCACTGCAACAAGGGATCAGTTTCGCATTTTCGACAATCGTCAGTGAATCGACATAGGAAGTCGCATCCTGTTTATCTTTATACCAGGCAGTATAGTAATAATTCAATTTATCGAGAAAAGATTCCGGAATGGAATCTACCACTATCCGCTCTTCTACCAGTTGCTCCGCCTCCACAAGCGAATCCCTGCTGACCGTCACTGTTCCGAACACTCCCTGAACTACCAGACAAGCCATCACCACTACAAAAAAATGTCTCATACTATTCCGTCAAAAATTTAAAGTTAAAGTCAAACCGACCGATCCTCCGGTTATCGGACAATAGGAAGAAGTCGGCCGTACATTCAAGCTCAGATCGTCATCGATCTCAAAGTCATAAAAATGAGCATACACTGTCGCATCGATAATATTGATCGCATAAATAGCCGCCATCACGATAAAACACAAATCCCGATTGCGCTTAAAAGAAGTTTTCCGGTTATTGAGTGTATTTTTAAACCAGGTTTGCCCTTCCGGCGTCTGCAAATAAGGATCGGTTTCCACGTCAAAAGCTTTCGGTATTTTATCCCAGGCCGGATTCTTGGGATAAGGATAATCCGGATTTTCAGCCTTTTTTTCCAGGTATTGTACCCACTCGACAAAAGCATTCCTGTATTCCTTAAACCGTTTGCTATTCCAGGTGATCCCATACAAATCGGCTGCCACCCCTCCATATAAGATAGGCACTTTCCACCATTGTCTATTGTAAATCTGACCGGATCCCGGCAACACCATTGCCATGATCGTCGCCTTGTGAGGAGAATGAGGCTTCCGGATAATTTGCTCTATCACCTGAAGGGTATCACCGGTTGTCACGATACGAGCGGTATCTTCCCCTCTCCCGGCAGCTTCACACTGAAACCATAATAGCAATACAAAAATCGATAACCCTAGTTTTCTCATTCAATTCTATCCAGCAACTCAATGATTTTTTCCAATTCCGTATCCGATTTAAAACCGATAACAATTTTTCCTCTCCCTTTCTCGTTCCGCTTCAATTCCACTTTGGTATTGAACCGTCTCGACAAATGTTTTTGTAATTCGATATAATCGCCGATTTCATTCGTTTTCTTCGCTTTCTCCTCTTTCGGTTGTGTCTCTTCAGGCTCCATGATTTTAGGGTTCGACAGCTCCCGCACCACTTCCTCCACTTTTCTCACCGAAAAATCATATTTCAGGATCTGCTCGAAAATCATCAATTGGGTATCGGAATCTTCCACACCCAATATAGCCCGCGCATGTCCCATGCTGATTTTTTTATCCCGTACGGCCAATTGTATTTGTGCCGGTAATTTCAACAACCGCAAATAATTCGCCACGGTAGTCCGCTTCTTCCCCACCCGTTCACTCAAAGCATCTTGTGTCAGATGGCATTCATCGATCAAACGTTGGTAACTGATGGCGACTTCGATCGCATTTAAGTCTTCCCGCTGAATGTTTTCTATCAATGCCAGTTCGAGTAAACTATCGTCTTCCGTTTTACGGATATATGCCGGAATGGTTTCCAGCCCGGCCAATCTTGAAGCCCGAAATCTTCTTTCTCCGGCAATGATCTCATATTTGCCGTCTTCCACAGCCCTCACGGTTATAGGCTGAACAATCCCTATGGATTTGATGGAAGCAGCCAATTCGTTTAAAGCTTCCTCGTCAAATTCTGTTCTCGGCTGAAAAGGATTGGGACGTATATCCGCCAGGTTCAATTCCTGAATAGCCGACACCACAATCTCTTTCGTCACCGGTTCTTCGGCAGCATCAGCAATAAGAGCCCCCAATCCCCGTCCTAATACATTCTTTTTTGCCATAACCCTATTTTTCGTCGATCGACATGGTCCTGTTTATTCTTCGTTCCTCTTCAACAATTCTTGTGCCAACAACATATAATCTTCTGATCCGCGACTATTGGCATCGTATAAGATGGCCGGTTGCCCGAATCCGGGTGCTTCTGCCAACTTTGTATTCCGGTTGATGATGGTACGGAATACCATCTCCTGAAAATTCCTTCTTACTTCTTCCACCACCTGATTCGATAAACGCAAACGGGCATCGTACATCGTCAGCAAAAAACCCTCTATTTCCAATTCTGTATTCAGGCGTTTCTGAATCAGCTTGATTGTATTGAGCAATTTTCCTAACCCTTCTAAAGCAAAATATTCACATTGTACCGGTATGATCACCGAATCCGCAGCAGTCAGAGAATTGACCGTAATCAATCCCAAGGAAGGCGAACAATCGATCAAAATATAGTCGTATTTTTCCCGCACCGGTTCCAGCATTTTCTTTAAAATTTTTTCCCGGTCCGGTAAATTCATCATATCTACTTCTGCTCCTACCAGATTGATGTTGGAAGGTAATATGGACAAGCGGTCAATCTCTGTCTTCAATGTTGCTTTATCAGCTTCTAATCCGTCCACCAGGCATTCATATATCGTCTCATCGCCCAGCTTCTGCACCTCGTAGCCCAAACCTGAAGATGCGTTTCCCTGCGGGTCCGCATCCACCAGTAATATTTTCTGTTCGAGAACCGCCAGACTGGCAGCTAAATTCACAGAAGTTGTCGTTTTTCCTACACCACCTTTCTGATTAGCAATAGCAATGATCTTAGACATATATTCCCATTTTATGATATTTGTGGTAAAAGTACAATTAAAAAAATTATCTGCTCATTTTTTGAACGGCTTTTTAATAACAAAAACGCCTTTTTTACTAACAATCATCTTCTTCATTTTGAAAATCAATCAGATATCGGAGGAGCAAAAAATCCTAAATTATTATTACTTTTACCTCCTGCAAATAACGACTATCAATATGAATGCCCCGGAAATTGTAACCGAATTAGAACGCTTAGGTAATACCGAAAAAGCAGCCCATCTGTCCCGTTTTTTTAAGACCGGAAAGGGAGAGTATGGCGAAGGCGACCTCTTTTTAGGAGTCACCGTCCCCGAACAACGGACAGTTGCCAAAAAATACAGCACAGCAGACCACCAAACCCTGGAGACTTTGTTGGCCTCTCCTTATCATGAAGTGCGCCTGACCGCCTTGTTTATCCTGGTCTATCAATTTGAAAAAAATAAATCGGAAGTCTTCCAGCAATCTTGTATAGACTTTTATTTATCCCACACGGCCCGGATTAACAATTGGGATCTGGTCGATCTTAGCTGTTACAAACTCTTGGGAGTGTGGCTGCAAAATCAGGACCGGCAAATACTCTATACCCTGGCGCATTCGGCCAATATGTGGGAACAACGGATAGCCATCGTCACTTGCATGCATTTTGTCCGTCAGGGAGATTTTACAGATTGTCTGGCTATTTCCGAACTGTTATTAAATCACCCGCACGATTTAATCCATAAAGCGGTGGGGTGGCTG
Source organism: Bacteroides sp. (assembly GCA_021771575.1). GTDB lineage: Bacteria > Bacteroidota > Bacteroidia > Bacteroidales > Marinifilaceae > Odoribacter. Next base: position 4,961 of record JAETOX010000055.1, read on the forward strand.
TTACGGGAAACGGGCAAGAAAGACCGCCGGGTGCTGACCGATTTTTTAAGTACCCGTTATTCTGTCATGCCCCGAACGATGTTACGTTATGCGATTGAACATTTTCCAGAAGAAGAACGCAGAAAATACATGGGAGCCAAAAGTCGAAACAATCAAAAGAGTTGAAGCAGGCCGGACTTTCCGACTGACTCAGAGTACAAAAGAAATTAGTATATTATTTATGATCAGTTATTTACAAGTTGAAAATCTCAGTAAACGATTCGGAGAACAACTTCTCTTCGAAAATATTTCCTTCGGCATAGGCAAAGGACAGAAAGTGGCGTTAATCGCCAAAAACGGAATGGGAAAATCCACTTTATTGCGGATTATTGCAGGGAAAGACACAGCAGAAACAGGGACCGTCATCTTTCGAAACGACATCACGATCGGGATATTGGAACAAGACCCTTTATTGGATCCCGAAAATACCATTTTTGAGGAGGTGTTCAATTCCGACTCTCCCATTCTCCGGCTGATCAAAGCCTACGAAGCAGCAATCAGCAAAAACGATACGACCGCTCTGGAGAAATTGATTCCGGAAATGGATAACCATTCGGCCTGGGACTATGACAATACCATCAAACAAATTCTTTCCGAATTAAAAATAGATACATACGATAAAAAGGTCCACCTGCTCTCTGGCGGCCAGAAAAAAAGAGTAGGCTTGGCGAAAGTGTTGATCAGTAATCCTGATTTTCTGATCCTCGACGAACCGACCAACCACCTGGACATCGAAATGACGGAATGGCTGGAAGAATATCTGGAGAAATCGAATGTTACCCTGCTCATGGTGACACACGACCGTTATTTTTTAGACCGGGTGTGTAACCAGATTATCGAGATAGACGATTTCGGTCTGTATAGCTACGAAGGGAATTACTCCTATTATCTGGAAAAGCGCAAAGAGCGGATAGCCAACCGAAACGCTGCTATCGACAAAGCTCGCAATCTTTTACGCACAGAACAAGAGTGGATGCGACGTATGCCCCAAGCCCGGAGCCACAAAGCCCAATATCGCATCGATAATTTTTATAAGCTGAAAGAAACGGCTTCCCAGCAGACAACAGAAACTAAATTGGAGCTGGATATTCAAGGGAAACGATTAGGGAAAAAAATTCTGGAGCTGGAACATGTTTCAAAAAGTTTCGATGGTCAGGTGATCCTACATGATTTTTCCTATAAATTCGTCCGGGGAGAAAAGATCGGCATTGTCGGAAAAAACGGTGTAGGAAAATCCACTTTTCTGAATATCATCACCCAACATCTGGAACCGGACAGCGGAAGTATCTCTATCGGCGAAACGGTGGTATACGGATATTACCAACAATCCGGGATCGCTTTTCATGAAAACGACCGGGTGATCGATATTGTCAAAAATATAGCCGAACACATCGATCTGGGCAACGGTCGGGTCATGTCTGCCTCCCAGTTTCTGGAATATTTCCTTTTCACCGACAAACAACAATACTCCCTGGTAAGTAAACTCAGCGGAGGCGAACGCAGACGTCTCTACCTGCTGACTGTACTGATGAGTAATCCCAACTTTCTGATTCTGGATGAACCGACCAATGACCTGGACATCCTCACCCTAAATGTATTGGAAGAATATCTGCAAGGTTTTAAAGGTTGTCTGCTGATTGTCTCCCACGATCGTTTTTTTACCGATAAGGTGGTCGACCGTATTTTCGCCTTTGAAGGGAACGGCATCATTAAAGATTTTCCCGGAAATTATACACTTTACAAAAACAAAAAGGAAGAAGAAAAAGAAAATCAGGAAAAAATTGAAAAAGAAAAAAAGAAAACCGATCCCACCCCCGTTTCTCAAACAGATACATCGGAGAAAAAAAGAAAACTCAGTTTTAAGGAACGTCAGGAAATGCAGCAACTCGAAACCGATCTGGAACAACTGAACGAGGAGAAAGCAGCCATCGAATCCGCTCTGAATTCCGGAACTCTTTCTCCGGACGAATTATTGACAAAATCCAACCGGATTGCCGAAATAATCGCTATCTTAGACGAAAAAGAAATGAGGTGGCTGGAATTGAGTTATTATTGTTAATTTTGAATTTATTACGATGATCCGGGAAGCTATAGAAAATTTTTTAAACAAACAGAAGATTCCGCGGGATGCCAGATTTATTCTGGCAGTAAGCGGAGGAGCCGATTCGATCAGTATGCTCCATGCTTTTAAGTACCTGAATTTGAAAATTCTGGTATTACACTGTAATTTCTCGCTTCGGGGCAAAGAATCGGACATGGATGAACAATTTGTCAAACGGTTTTGTGATACATACGGAATTGCCCACAGCGTAAAAAAATTCGATACCATCGGCTACGCCCATGCCCAGGGTCTAAGTATTGAAATGGCTGCCCGGGAACTACGGTACAATTGGTTCAGGGAGGTGAAGAAGAAAAAAAAGATGGACTATATTGTTGTAGCTCATCACGCCGATGATGTTGCCGAAACCATATTGATAAACCTTAGCCGGGGTACCGGCATAAAAGGCCTTACGGGCATAAAAGCGGTCAATGGGGATATTTTACGTCCTTTACTGGAATGCTCCAGAGAGGAAATATTGAAATACATCGAAGAGCATCAACTGGGCTATCGGACCGATTCGACCAACAATTCCCTGGATTATGTGCGGAATAAGATACGCCATAAGGTAATCCCCATATTGAAGGAAATCAATCCTTCTCTGCTCGAAACGATACATGAAAATTGTGAAGCTCTGAAAGAAACCGAAGCGATTTTTCAATATGGTATCCATCAATTGCAGGAACAAATTTTAGATTGTGAGGAAGATGAGATTCTGATCGATATCTCCAAGACCTTAGCAACCACCGCGCCTTATACCTTACTGTACGAAACATTAAAACCTTTCGGATTCAACAAAGCACAAATCCGGGATATCCTGAATGCACATGCAACTACCCCCGGAAAACAATTTATAGCAGGTAATCATATTTTAGTCAAAGGCAGAAAATACTGGCGCTTATACGATAACAGCAAAAGCCACTCTATCGCCATTACTGTACCCACAACAGGTATCTATTCTCTGGGAAATGACCGTTTTGAATTCTCGGTTTTTCCCCGTCCGGAAAATTTCGAGATTCCCCAGGATCCAGCCATCGCTTGCCTGGATGCCGATAAACTGAAATTTCCACTGCTCGTCCGCAACTGGCAGGCAGGTGATTATTTCTGCCCCATCGGCATGAAGAAAAGCAGGAAAAAACTCAGCGATTTTTTCACTGATCAGAAATTCAGTGCCAAACAGAAAAAAGAATGCCTTTTATTAATAGCAACAGATAAAATCGCATGGGTGATCGGTCACCGACTGGACGATCGTTTTAAAATTACAACTTTCACTCAAAATATTTTGATGATTAGAAAAGCGGAGGAAAACGGATAAAACGGAGGAATTATCCGATAAACCGCTTCCTCCGTTTCCTCCAATATTAAAAGCAGGATTTAAAATAGAAAAAAAGAGGCTCCTGTGGGGGAACCTCTTTAAACACACTAACAATAAATTTACTACACTTATAAAGCAATATAATTTCTATATCTCGCGACAAAGGTAGATATTTAAAACGTTTGCACAAACTTTTTAAAAGAAAAAATCACAAAAAAGTTATATTTTCTTTTTCTTTGGGTTCTTTAAATAATAATTTCTAACAAACCTTGGGCTTCCCAATAATTTGTTCTACTTTTGCCGCACAATTTAAAACTTTTACCAAAAAAGAAGTTACACGTTATTCAATAAAAACAATATCGGTTGTCATGAGTGCTATTTCCGAATATTCTTTTTTATATTTTATTTTTAGATTTTTATCACAAGTTTTTTGTGCTTCTTTTTTTTATTGTTTTTTACGCAAACGTTTGAATTTTTTTTACCATATAAATAAAAATTTAGAGAAATGACAAAAATCAGAGTAGGTATCAATGGATTTGGTCGTATCGGTCGTTTAGTATTCCGAGCAGCAATGAACAGAAACGATATTGAAATTGTAGCCATCAATGATCCAAGCGAATTAGATTATTTGGTATATACACTAAAATACGACACGATGCACGGTCGGTTCGATGGGACGATCGAAATCAAAGACGGAGAATTATTCGTAAACGGGAAACACATTTTCGTTACCTCAACACGTGAACCGGAAGGTCTGAAATGGGGAGAGGCTGGAGCCGACTATATTATCGAATCTACCGGCCACTATCTCACCAGCGAAAAAGCAGAAGCTCATCTTCATGCCGGAGCGAAACGGGTGGTGATATCTGCACCCGCCAAAGATGAAACCCCTTTATTCGTAATGGGAGTAAATCATCAAACTTACAACGGTAGCGCAATCGTTTCCAGTGCATCCTGTACAACTAATTGCCTGGCACCATTAACCAAAATCATACACGAGAAATTCGGAGTAATTGAAGGTTTAATGACCACCGTTCATTCGATCACGGCCAGCCAACGGACTGTAGACGGGCATTCCAAAAAAGACTGGAGAGGAGGACGCGCTTCTTCTGGTAATATCATCCCTTCTTCTACAGGAGCCGCCAAAGCAGTAAGCAAAATCATTCCCGAACTGGCCGGCAAATTGACCGGAATGTCTTTCCGTGTTCCGACATTAGATGTATCGGTTATCGACGTAACCTATCGTCTTGCCAAAGCAACGACTTATGAAGAAATAAAAACCGCGGTTAAAGAAGCTTCGGAAAACGAACTGAAAGGTATTGTAGGATATACGGAAGACGAAGTGGTTTCTTCCGATTTTCTGGGAGATCCACGGACATGTATTTTCGATGCAAAAGCCGGTATCGCATTAAATGATAATTTTGTCAAACTTATTGCATGGTACGATAACGAATGGGGATATTCCAATAAAATGTTGGATTTGGTAGCTTATATGGATACTGTAAAATAATTTTCAGCGTCAGGAAAAATGTCATTTCGGTAAATATTTTTTTACCGAAATTGAAATCGTTTGAGTAGTTTTTTTTCATTTTTTTTGTCTTAAGTGGAATCAAGAGGGGTGGATTCTTCGTATTTTTGGAAGGAAATAATTTTATTACACTTAAAAACAATAGAAATGGAAAAGATTAAAGTTGGTATCAACGGATTCGGGCGCATCGGTCGTCTGGTATTTCGTGCAGCAATGACTCGTGACGATATAGAAATTGTAGCAATCAATGACCTGATTGATGTAGACTACATGGTATATATGTTGAAATACGACACTATGCATGGTCGTTTCAATGGGACAGCAGAAGCCAAAGACGGGAAATTAGTCGTAAATGGTCAAGCTATCCGGGTAACCGCAGAAAAAGATCCTGCCAACCTGAAATGGGATGAGGTAGGAGCTGAATATGTTGTAGAGTCAACAGGTCTTTTCCTAACAAAAGAAAAAGCAGAAGCCCACTTAAAGGCCGGAGCAAAACGTGTTGTGATGTCTGCACCTTCCAAAGACGATACTCCGATGTTCGTGATGGGAGTGAATAATCAGAAATATGCTGGTGAAGCTATTGTTTCTAATGCTTCTTGCACCACAAACTGTCTGGCTCCGCTGACCAAAGTGATCAACGATAAATTCGGAGTGATCGAAGGGTTGATGACTACCGTACATGCAACTACCGCTACCCAGAAAACAGTAGACGGACCTTCTATGAAAGACTGGAGAGGTGGTCGCGCCGCTGCCGGTAATATTATTCCTTCTTCTACCGGTGCTGCCAAAGCTGTGGGTAAAGTAATCCCCGAGTTGAACGGCAAACTGACCGGTATGTCATTCCGTGTTCCCACCCTGGATGTGTCTGTGGTGGATGTTGTATTCCGCTTAGAAAAAGAAGCATCATACGACGAAATCAAAACAGCGGTCAAAGAAGCTTCGGAAGGCGAAATGAAAGGTATCTTGGGATATACCGAAGAGGATGTGGTTTCTTCAGACTTCCTGGGAGACCCTCGCACTTCTATCTTTGATGCCAAAGCAGGTATCGCGTTGAACAAAAACTTTGTGAAACTGATATCCTGGTATGACAATGAATGGGGATATTCGAACAAAGTTCTGGAACTGATCGCCCACATGGCTACTGTAAAATAAACAGCAGAAATGATCTGAAAAAAACGTTCCTTGTGACAAGGAACGTTTTTTTATTTCTTCATCCGAGGCCGCTTCACCATCCGGCAAAGAAAGTGACAAGAAAAGGCACGGAAAAATCTACGACAAAACCGTGAAAGACAGCAACCACAACAAACTCCTTCCCGGAAAAACGGGTAATCACCGGCAACGTCGTATCCATAGTCGTCGCCCCACCGGCACAGATCGGAGCCAATTTGCCAAACCAACAGACCAATAATGGAGCTCCCAGCAAAGTAATGATTTCGCGGATAATATTAGCTGTAAGAGCCAGGGTTCCTAATTCTGCACCTTTATATTCTGTGATAAAAACAGAAGATAAAGAGTAATAACCGAAACCGGAGCCTATCGCCAGACAATCGGTCAGGCTCCTGCCCGGCAATACCAGACTGACCAAAGCACAACCTGCCAAAGTCCCCAAGATGGTAGCCAAAGGAACCAACAGGATCTTAATGTGCTGACCTTTTAAAGCTGTCAAAGCCTTCGTATCGTTGCCTATACTCATCCCTACCAGAAACATGAGGCTATATAAAGCATACATACTGAAATCATTTTCGATCAGTTCGTCCGGTAAGAGCCCCCAACGGGCCGCCAGTAAACCAGCAACAAAAAAAGATACGATAATCAAACTACCACGCATACATCCATTTTTCCGATTTCAGTTGTTTCTATTTAGAGGTAAACCAATATCGGTAGACTACCCAAGCCAATACGACACTTCCCCCTGTTGCTGCCACAGCCAGCACCAAGGCCTGCCAACCGATGGTATCCAGATTGTTCATTATCCCGTCATTGAGACCTACGGCTATCCCCAACAGGAACAAGAGTAGCCAAATAGCTACCATAATTGCTTTCTGTATCCAACGTAAGTTGTGTTTTCTGAATGTATAACCGACCATCATCCCGAACAGCATAATTCCAACAATCTTTAGCATAACCTCCCATTTTTAAAGACCAAAATTAATACAGTTGCCTCAAAATCTATCACGTCGTGAAATAAATGTTACGAAAAAAGAATCGGAACTGAAAATTTGTATTATTTGTTATATTTGTAAACTATTTAAGACTGAAAAAATGATGAACCATACTTTCAGAAGTCTGTTGCCTTCTTTGTTACTGATTGTTATTTATATTATTGCCGATGAATTTTTCGGTGCGGTTACCGGCATGTGGATAATTTTTTCCCTCGGAGCAGCAGAGTTTGTTTATACCCGGATCCGGGAAAAAATATACGACAAAACGCTTCTCCTTACCACTTTGTTTTTTTGTATTCCGGGATTAATCGCTATCTGGGCAAAGGACTCTGTATTTGTCCGTTTACAGCCTGCTATCGTAGAAACAATTTTATGTATACTGCTCGGTATATTCGCATTTTCATCTGCCGATCTCACTCGCAGCCTTCCTGCAAGCTACCGGAAAAACATGCAATTGACGGAGCAACAACTCCACGGAATACGAAAAATAATACGCATACATTTCTTTCTTATCACCATTCATACCCTTGTTTCTTATTTAGCTCTCCTGTTTTTACCTCAAAAGACAGGTGATTTTATCAGCAATCCACTTTTATATATTCTTTTAGGGATTTACTTTGTGTTGTTATTTATGCGCAATCGTCTTCAAATAGCTAAGATGAAAAAAGAAGAATGGCTTCCCCTTGTCAATGAAAAAGGGGAAGTAACCGGACGAGCTCCCCGTCGGGTATGCCATTCCGGCACCAAACTTTTACATCCTGTAATCCATTTACATATCATCAATGAAAAACAGGAAGTGTTCCTTCAGAAAAGAAGCATGAAAAAAGACCTGCTTCCAGGAATATGGGACACCGCTGTTGGGGGCCATATCGGCCTGAACGAAAAAGTAGAGGATGCACTCAAACGGGAAACTTTCGAAGAACTGGGTATTACCAATTTCAATGCCCGGTTTCTCGGCCGTTATATCTGGGAAAGTCCCCGGGAAAAGGAATTGGTATTTTCTTTTTTATGTACCCGTTATAACCAGATTTGTATTGATAACGACGAGGTGGAAGAAGGCCGTTTTTGGAGTAAAGAGGAAATAGAAAAAGGGATACGTCAAAACACTTTGACCCCCAATTTTATCTACGAATACCAACTTCTGTTGGTTGATTTATTCAAGAACCGCTGTTGATGTTCTTCGTATTCCACCATGTCAACAATCTGTAAATAAACGAACTACAAAAACAAGCAATAAATCCACAGCCTTATAGATTCTCTTATTATTATTAACTTTTATCCATTGGTATTGTCGGAAAGAAATCTTTTCTTTGTATTACCATGAACGAATCGGTACTCGAAAAGTTAAAAATTCTGGCAGAATCTGCCAAATACGATGTATCTTGCGCATCTAGCGGTACTTCCCGAAAGCATAAAGCGGGAGGGATCGGTAGTGCTGCGGGCTGGGGAATTTGTCATAGCTTTGCAGAAGACGGACGGTGTATCTCGTTATTGAAAATCATGCTGACGAACCATTGTATGTACGATTGTGCTTATTGCATCAATCGTCGCAGCAACGACATCCCGCGTGCAACGCTATCGGTGAGCGAACTGGTCGATCTTACTATCGAATTCTATCGCCGCAATTACATCGAAGGTCTTTTCCTCAGTTCTGGCATCGTACGTAATCCCGACTATACCATGGAGCGCCTGGTCAGGATCGTCAAGGACCTGCGCACCCTTTATCGCTTTAACGGGTATATCCATTTAAAGGGAATCCCTGGTGCCAGCCCCGAACTCATTCACGAAGCGGGCCTCTATGCCGACCGCCTCAGTGTAAACATCGAAATTCCGAATGAGCAAAGCTTGCAGCTTCTGGCACCGGAAAAAGACTTTCAAAGTGTTTTCACTCCCATGCGTCACATCCAGCAAAGAGTATTGGAAAGCGCCGAAGAACGCAAAAAATACCGATTTGCTCCCCGTTTTGCCCCGGCCGGCCAGAGTACTCAAATGATTATCGGGGCAACTGCCGACAGCGATAAAGATATCCTTCGCCTTTCTTCGGCCTTGTACCAACGTCCTACCATGAAAAGGGTCTATTATTCGGGATTTGTCCCGGTTAACACCTATGACCAACGTCTGCCAATGCTCAAGCAACCGCCATTGGTGCGGGAAAACCGGCTTTATCAGGCCGATTGGCTGCTTCGATTCTATCAGTTTAAGGTAGACGAAATTGTCGATGATGCTTACCCGGATCTGGATCTGGAAATTGATCCCAAATTAGCCTGGGCATTACGGCATCCGGAAAGGTTTCCGGTAGATATCAACCAAGCGGATTATGAAATGCTGCTCCGGATTCCCGGTTTAGGTGTAAAGTCGGCCAAAATGATCATTGTATCACGCCGTTACGGCCGAATCAACGTCTCTCAACTAAAAAAAATGGGTGTCGTTCTGAAGAAAGCACAATATTTTATCACATGTAATGAGCTTCCCCTTCAAACGATCCACGAAGTACGTCCCGAACGGATCCGGACATTACTCACCCAACCTTCCGGGAAAAAAGAAGATCCCCGGCAATTAAAACTTATTTTCGAGGAATGATAGTTTTTACTTATGATAAAACCTTCGAAGGCCTGCTGAGCTGTATATTTTACGCATACGAACGAAAAATTTTCCCAGATATCGTTCTGGCGGAAGGAACTCCCCTACCCTTGTTTTGCGAAGAAGTGATTCCTATATTAACGGAGGAAAAGAAATCCGAACGGGTATGGAAAGGATTGTCAAAGAAATTATCCCAGGCCGGCCTGGCAGTTATCACCTACAATTGGTTATCCGAACTACCGGACACGGAAAATCTTTTGTTCCGCTATATTCGGAAAGCAATCGACGCCCCCAAATCCATCGAACTCAATTTTGGAGATCCCGATGTATTACTGGCCTCCCAGATTTATAAAAAAGTAAGCTATGAACGCCATCGGGTGATTCAGTTCACCCGCTTTCAGAAAACTGCCGACAATATTTTTTTTGCCGCCCTGGAACCTCTTTATAATGTACTTCCGATAGCTATCTCCCATTTTAAGGATCGCTTTTCCGACCAAAAATGGATCATTTACGATATTAAACGAGCTTACGGCTATTTCTATAACCTTTCGGAAGTAACGGAAATCCGTTTTGAAACACAGAGTTCCTATCTAATTACGGGCCAACTGGATGCTTCTTTGATGTCGGAAGATGAACAACTTTTCCAAAAGCTTTGGAAAACATATTTCAAATCCATTTCGATCAAAGAACGGACTAACCCTAAACTACATCGCCAAAATCTGCCTGTACGCTTCTGGAAATACCTCACAGAAAAACAATGAACTGGGGAGGGGAAGGTGCAGCAGAGGCAGAGTGCATGGATTTACCAAGCAGTAAACAGGGTGTTACCAGGTAGTTGCCAGGTAGTAACTCCAATCCAACTCCAATTAATCTCCAATTCAACGCCAATTTTAATTGGTGTTTGATTGGTAATAAATTGGATATTTAATTCTTTTATATTATATCAACAGCTTTGATACTACTAATTAATATCATAGAAAAGATTGTGTCTAAGGATTCCAAAACTAAGAATACACCAGAAAAACTTTTATCAAACAAGATTAAATCTAGTCTTTATTCAATAGTAACTTAGCTTTAATTTTCGTTTATAGGTGAGTAATTTTAGTACGTCAGTTCTACAAAAACATAAAATTATTTTGTATTCCTAAAAAAAAGTATTTACTTTGAGCCATGAATCTTGAAGCAACCTGTAGAAAAATGAAAAGGTTGCAAATAAATAAAACGTACGTTTAAATGATACAATCATATAGCCATCCCGCAACGAGGTGGCTTTTTTATTTTTATATAGGGTAAATTTCTGAGCCTCAAATATTAATATATTTATCATCATTATTTCTTTTTTAATCAAAACTATCCCATAAAAAACGTACGTTTTTTTTGGTTATCAGTAAACTTTTAAATAAAGAAATAATGTCCGCTCCCCGAAAAACTTTCCTATTTTCTGTTATTCAGCAGCAAATTTTAATACATACACATACACACAATTTTTTTCGGGTGAGCGGCATTATATCATAAACTATTCCAAACTAAAAAATCATGAAAAAAATAATTGATTTATTCAATAATCAAAAATTTAAAACACTGGTAATTATACTTTATGTATTGGGAGTCGTGATTTTAGCATACAGTTAATCCGCTATAATATAAACTTAAACAGAGAAATGATTATAAATGAAAAATACTTAAAAGAACTGACTGAATACGGCTAATAAAAAAATTAAAGTAAAGAGACAAACAATTAATTTTTAGAAACTAATCACTTTTTAATTTATTTCAGATGAAACAGACAACTAAATTTTTACGCATTTTAATGTGTATGGTATTGGGATTGTCGATGTCGTTCCAAGGTTGTAAAGACTACGACGATGATATCGATAATCTGAACAATCGGGTAGACGGTGTCGTTACTGATCTCAACACTTTGAAAGAGACAGTAAACGGACTTGTAAAGAGCGTGACTTACGACAAAAGCACAGGAGTATTGACTGTAACTCCGGTAACAGGAAATGCTGTGACCTATTCCCTGGGCCAGGATATTCCGGAGTATGTATTGAAAACCCAGGGAACTTCTTGCTGGTTGGAAAAAGACGGTAAACAGGTAGGTGAAAAACTGACAATCGTTATTCCCGAAATCCCGGAGATGCCCGAAATTCCAGCCGAATTCGACGCAGCAAAACTGACTGTAGTAGCTGAAAATGGACAATACTGTATTTATTACGATGGTAAGGCAACGGGTGCTAAGATCCCTGTACCTACAGAAAATTCCATACAAAAAGTTGGAAATACCGTAACCATTGTGCTCGGAGATGAAACTATCAGCTTCAGCTTGTCGGCAGGAGACGTACTGAAAAGCCTGGTATTCGAACCACAGGCTTATCTGAACGGTGTAGAAGCAATGAAAGCCCGTGGCATTTTAACCGATTTATGGAATGTGAAGGTTTCCGACAAAACCCCGACTACAACCGGTGAAGTTTGGGCAAAAGATGCAGTTAAAAAAGTAAAAATAGGAGCCAAAGTAGTTGCTTATTATCATGTAAATCCCAGCACTGTGGATATCAACACCATTAAAGGTCTCACTTTCATTACCAAAGACAGAGAGCAGATGATCACTAAGGCTGCGGTAAATGAATTAGGAGCTGAACTGGTTTCTTACAAAATCGTAAATGGTGAAGACAGCAACAGTCCTATGTTACAGGTAATCTTCACCGTAGACGTTACAAAAATCGCAAAATACGATGCAGAAGAACTGTCTACGATTGCCGTTCAAGCCAGTGTACAAGAAGTAGTGAAAGAAGGCGAAACTCCCGCCACCTCTCAGCTCATTACTTCCGATTATGCGGCTATATACAACACCACCATCACCAATTTCCGTCTGGCATCGAAAGATGTAACCAAATATGCCGGTATGGATATCGATGGTCACCTTTACGGAACTGTAACCGGTAAAGCACAAGATGCTATTGAGGCTTCTGATCCGACAGCAGCAGTACCGGAAGTAATTACAGTGGTATACGACAACTCTGAAGATGTAAAACTGGAAGATTATGTCGTTTCTCACTACACTGAAGTAGATTATGCAGGAAATACTATAGGAACTGCCTGCGATCCGAAAAAACCACTCTCCAGAGCCGATGTGAAGGCATTAGGTTTGGATTTCCGTTTCATGGCCTCTAATTACGTTACTGGAAATAATGAAACTCCGCAAAATGAATTTTTCACTGTAGATCCGAAAACCGGTAAGATTACCGTTAAGGTATATCAGACAGCAGGAACAGCAGCCATCGGACGTATGCCGCTGGTACGTGTTGAATTGTTCGACACCCTGACTAATCAGGTTGCCAATGTAGGATGGATCAAATTATTGATTATCCGTGACAATACCCCGGGTCTGAACAAGGCTAAGGATTTTGGTAAGATCAAGTGGGGTTGCAACGCCGCCATCAAGGAAATTGACGTTGAATTCATGAATACTCAGATTTACAACGTATTAGGTTTAAGCAAGGACGATTTCCATGCCATCTATACACTGAATACCACTGCATCTGAAGGTGATGGAACGATTGCCGAAAAACCGGATGCTATTCAGGATGAAACTTATGTGATCGAATGGACCATCTCGGATGCAGAAATTAAAGCTGCTAAAGACGGTGAAGAATTCACACACAAGGTAGTTTATAGTGCTAAGGGACGCCAAGACGTAGTAATCACCCTGAAAGCTACTGTCGAACATCCGAAAGCTGCTACTGTAGGAGAAGGTATTAAAGAATACTGGG
>JAETOX010000289.1 GCA_021771575.1 Bacteroides sp.
CTGGCAAGCTGTCAGCAAGCCGAAGAGTATCCCAATGTAAAATATCTTTTTCATGGTCAGTTCTGTTTAAAGTTACCGAATTCCAGTTCATTATCCGGAACAGGGAGTACATAAGTGGCCCGGTTCATGCTCGTGGAGGTAATGGGTAAGGTAGTCATGTTCCGGCGTTTGTAGTAATAAAACAATTGTCCTTCTGCAATAAACTCTTTTTGGTACTCTTTGGTAATCTCTTCCTGTAAATTCGCTCCTACCGGCAGCGGATCGGTGGCATATCCCCGGTTTGCCCGCAAGGTCTCCAGGTAACGGATATCTCCCGATGCTTCGGCCGCGATCAGGTACATCTCCGAGAGTTTTAATAAAGGAATCTGGGTCCCCCTCATATATTTGTTCACATATTCCGTTGAAGAGCCGGCAGGCTTTTCGAACCAGTTTTTGCTGCGTACATCCAAGTCCAGGCCCATGCCGGAGTAGATCAAAGTTTTCCGTTTATCAATAACACATTCATAGGTCGCCGCATCTTTGAAAAACATGTCCGATCGGCCTTCTTTCAAATCATACACATAGAGGGAAGAAATGTACTCGTGGCGCGCCATTTTTTCGATATACGAAAGGTCTCTATAGGCGGATACCTTGTTAATCGAATCGTTCATAAACTCAAATCGTTTGGATCCGATCACTTCCTTGGCACACGCCAGCGCAGCGGTCATGTTTTCCTGCCAGAGATATACCCGTGCCATCAAGGCTGTCACGCCGTAGTAGTTCAGGCGTGATTTCCGGTAAAGCCAGAAACCCTCGTCTGTAATATATTCATCCATGTCGTAGTTGAGTTTATCGTTATATTCTGCAAACGAAGGCCCGATTGGATCTACCGGTTTCAGCAATGCCTGGGCGGCTTTGAGGTCTGTAATAATGTATTCCAATATCTCGGCTACTGTCGATTGTGCTACCGGGCTGTTAGTTACTTCCCGCACATAAGGAATAGCGGGTTCGTCCTTACCCATTTTGTATGAAGGAGCATATCCCCGCAACAGGTCGAAATGCAGGAAGGCCCTTAGTGCTAAGGCTTCCCCTTCCACGACGTTACGTACACGTTCGCTCATCACACTACCCTTTTTAACAATATTTTGTAACAGATAGTTGCAATTGGCGATGGCATTATAATGGGTACTCCACATCGTATCTACGATCCCTTTTACATGATCTTCTTTGTAGTTATATTTTAGGGCGTCTTCATAATTATATCTCACCTTGCTATAAGTCTGCGCAAGCATATCCATAAACCCCATAGTGCTGTTACCACCGTAAGTTTCCACCCGTCCCATCAAGGCATAAATACCTGTCAACGCATCGCGAAATCCCGATTCGGAGCTGAACAAATCCTCCTCCTTCACTTGCGATTTGGGCTGTACGTCCAACCAGTCGTTGCATCCCATGGCAAACAACGACAGGCATAAAATCATATATGTCAATTTTTTATTCATCTTGTTTCTTTTTATGCTATTAAAATCTTGCCTGCAAACCGATGCTGAAATTCCGGGCAAACGGGTAAGTGATGCCCCGTTCCTGTTTCACATTGGAAATGTGGAACACATCGTTCATATAAAACATAGCCTTTA
>JAETOX010000290.1 GCA_021771575.1 Bacteroides sp.
CGTGACCTAAAATCTTAGAGGGTGGACAGGTCACGAATTGGTCACGAAAGTGTGTCTTTTTGTGACCTTTTCGTGTCTTAGGTCACAGACATTATACAAAGAAAAACTCCTACAATGCTTTGATATTGTAGGAGTTGTACATTTACTGTTCATTTCTGTCCAGCGTTTCTGTGATCCAGCTGGGATTCGAACCCAGGACCCCAACATTAAAAGTGTTGTGCTCTACCGGCTGAGCTACTGAATCGTTGTTTCTTTCGAAACGCGAGTGCAAAGATAGGGAGATTTTTGGATTCTACAAATATTCACAACATTTTTTATTACGATTCTTCAACAAAAATCAAAGATTCGATTTGAGAGAGACGTTGTTTTAATTGCGGGAAAGATTTTTGGCGGATACTGAGGCACATTTCACACTCTATTTCAAAGCGACGGTCCAACACTTCCGGGTTTTCCTCTTTAATCACTTTCATCACATCGTTCAAAACCAGATAACTAAAGTGAATCCTCAAAAGTTCATCGACGGTTTTCTCAACCACCACAGCATACCTCAGCGCATCGGCAGTTGCTTCGCGATAAGCGTTAATCAGACCAGAGACCCCTAGTTTGATTCCACCGAAATAACGTACAACGACAATCAGAATATTCGTCAGATCATTCGACTGAATTTGTCCCAGAATAGGCTTACCGGCCGTAGAGGAAGGCTCACCATCATCATTGGCTCTGAAACGGGTCTTGTCGGCTCCTAAACGCCAGGCATAACAATGATGCCGGGCATCGTAGTATTTTTCCTTGAGCCCGGCAAGTATGTCCCTAATCTGCTCCTCGGTAGCCACCGGATAAGCAAAAGCCAGGAATTTACTCCCTTTTTCTTTATATAAACCTTCGGTGGTGGTTTCTATCGTACGATACAGGTCCTCCATTCCTTTTATTCCTATCCGTTATTTTCCGCAATACAGCTTTCTCTGAAGCTCTTCCACCTGAAGTTTAAAACTCCGGTTGGTTTCCATCAGGTCATTTACCGCTTTGCAAGCATAAAGCACAGTGGCATGATCCTTCTTTCCTATTTGATTTCCTATATAAGATAAGGAATATTTAGTATAGTTTTTACTGAAATACATCGCTAGTTGCCGAGCCTGTACCACTTCTCTTTTCCGGGTCTTTGTTTGTAACAGTTCCGGAGAAATATGAAAATGATCACAAACCACTTCTTGTATCCAATCGACTGTCAACTCTTCCGTTTGTTTCTTCACCATTTTTCCCAGAATATCTCTGACTATATCTATCGTCAGATCTTTCTTATTAAAAGTCGACTGGGCCAATAGAGAAATCATGGCACCCTCCAGTTCAAGAACATTATTATCTACGTACCGGCAAATATACTCGCTGATCTCATCTGAAAAATCGATACCGTCCTTTCGGGCTTTATTCAAAACAATTTCTTTCCGAGTATCGAAATCGGGAGCTTTGATTTCGGCTGCTAATCCCCAGCGGAAACGCGACAACAAACGATCCTCCATACCCTCAAGTTCGGCAGGCGATTTATCACAAGTCAGTACCAATTGTTTTCCTGACTGGTGCAAGTGATTGAAAATATGGAAAAAAGT
>JAETOX010000291.1 GCA_021771575.1 Bacteroides sp.
ATAGGCTTGCCGCTGCCTGCGGAATCGTTTCCCCTTCCCTGAGAATAAATTTTGTCTGTGCGACATAATCAAAATCGCCGCCGTCGATCGCCTGCATGATTTCCTTGAAGGACATCGATTTGTTAAACCGATAGGTATTTGCCTGCAAAGCATCGTAGCTGCTGATCCTTATGTGTATTTTTGCACAGATCTTATTTTTTATAAGTCCTGCGTCATCGAGAATTTCCACGATGGCAGAGCCGCCGCTGCCCGACGGTATCGTAACTGTCACAGGTTTTTCGTTATCCGGATCTACTGCACCGATTCCGTTTTGGTAAAAAAACATGCCGCCCGTAATTAATATCACCAGTACCGCTACGATGATAAGAATCAGCTTTAACTTGCCATCTGCCTGCTTCGACATTTAATCCCTCTTTTCTGCATCAAAAACTACAAAGAAAGGGACGCATTCACGCCCCTTATGAAAGCAAAACATTTATTTTTATCTTCCCAGATATTCCCCTGTTCTCGTATCGATATGGATTACTTCCCATTCTTCGATGAAGATCGGAACATGAATCACTGCGCCTGTTTCCACGGTAGCGGCCTTCGTTACGTTCGTCGCGGTATCGCCTTTTACGCCCGGTTCGGTTTCGATTACTTTCAGATCTACGAAGTTAGGCGCTTCTACAAGGAAAGCGTTTCCCTTATAGAATTTAATCGTCGCTTCATCGTTTTCCCGCAGATATTTCATGGCGTCTTCCACCTGATCGAGTGTCAGGGGAACTTGGTCATAGGTTTCCTGATCCATGAAATAATACAGTTCCCCGTCGTTGTACAGATACTGCATTACCTTCGTTTCGATGTGTGCTTTCGGGAATTTAGCGTCTGGATTGAAGGATTCCTCTTTAATCGCGCCTGTGAGGATATTTTTATGCTTCGTCCTTACAAATGCTGCGCCCTTACCTGGCTTTACGTGTTGGAAGTCAATCACCACATGCGGAGCACCATCAATTTCAAATGTGATACCTTTTCTAAAATCGCCTGCATAAATCATAAATATGTCTACCTTTCTCTATCGTTTAACCGTTATTTAACTCCTTTAACTGCAACGATTATAACAGATTTTTGCTTGATTGCCAAGACCTAATGCGAAGAAGGCGGAAAGACTTTAATCCTCATAATGCCCTATGCATGAATAGATTTCAATGATATTTATTCACTCCATGCCTGTTCGGTGAACTGGGGTTTACTCATGCTCCATTGCCTCCAGTTCCTCCATGGTTTTTACCACGACCTTTCCGTTTTCTGTCTGTTTTATTGACTGGTTCAGCTTGAATAAATACTGTGAATTGTTCTTAATTCGTAGCAATTCATTGTATTCTTCTTCACTAATCAATACTGCATTTTTACTTTTAGGCCTGGTAATGATAATGCTTTCTCCATCGATCGCTTTATCGATAAACGATTTCAAATGAGCCTTTAATTCTGTAGCTACGGTCGCTGTGGTCAAATGAATCCCTCCTCGGCATAAAAATACCGTATAAAATGATTATATTATATCCGGCTGAATACGGCAACCACAACTCTAAAAAAACTTTATCATTTTCCCATTACTTCA
>JAETOX010000292.1 GCA_021771575.1 Bacteroides sp.
GCCTTTTCCGCGTGCAAAATAATAAGGTAGGTGATAGTCTTTGCCACGGGCAAAAGATGCGAGAGCAGAAAAAGCCTTTGAACTATACAAGCAAGGGCTAAAGCTGATTGAAATTGCAAAAGAACTCAATGTAGCAGAGGGAACCGTGCGCAGTTGGAAAAATCGCTATGCATGGGATACGAGAAACGCAACGTTGCAAAAGGAGAAACGCAACGTTGCGAAAGAAGGACATGTGAAGAAGGGAGAACAAGCAGAATACGAGGTTGACTCCGTGATACAAAATACAGAATTGACGGATAAGCAACGTCTCTTCTGCCTTTATTATATCCGGTGCTTCAACGCCACGAAAGCGTATCAAAAAGCATATGGGCGAAATTATGCTACATCAGCAGTAAACGGTTCAAATTTACTTAAAAATCCTAAAGTTAAAGCCGAAATCCTGAAACTGAAACAGGAGAAACTCAATCGCGAATTTTTAAGCGAGTCGGACATTTTTCAAAAGTACATGGATATTGCGTTTTCAGACATGACGGATTTTTTAAAATGGGGAACAGAAGAGGTCGCGGTTATGGGAAAAGACGGGCCAGTCGTCGATAAAGACGGAAATGTCATGATGCAAACCATTAATAAAGTGCATTTCAAGGATTCGAACGACGTAGACGGAACGATCGTGTCGGAAGTGAAACAGGGAAGAAACGGTGTAAGTATCAAGCTGTCCGACAGTATGAGGGCACTGCAGTGGCTGTCCGATCATATGGATATGGCAACCGAAAAGCAGAAAGCAGAGATAGCGATGCTGAAAGCAAGGGCAGATGCGGGAAAGGATGATAGAGAACAGAAATTAGACCGATTTTTCGAACAGATAGAGGGCGCATTGAGGGATGTTGAGTGATTTATATACGCAGAAACAACTTGATACCTTCCGTTTCGCAGTAAACAGTGATTACTTCATGCTGATTAATCACGGGGCAAAGCGCACAGGAAAAACTGTGCTTGATAATGATTTGTTTCTGCATGAGCTCCGCAGAATTAAAAAGATTTCCGCTATGGAGGGTGTCGATAATCCGCAGTATATATTAGCGGGCGCCGACCTGGGGGCAGTCAATCGAAACGTGCTGATAGAACTTTCAAATAAATACGGCATCGAATTTCATTTCGATAAATTCAATCGATTCCGGCTGTTCGGGGTACAGGTATGCTGTTTCGGGCATTCGAAAATTAATGACATCGGCAGAATCCGCGGAATGACAGCGTATGGTGCTTATATTAATGAAGGAACAATGGCGAAACAGGAAGTATTTGACGAGATCAAGTCCAGATGTTCCGGTAATGGGGCGCGAATACTGATTGACACAAATCCGGATAATCCTGAACACTGGTTAAAAAAGGATTTTATCGATAAAGCGGACGGGAAAACCATCAAGGCGGTGCATTACAGGCTGGACGATAACACGTTTCTATCCGAACGTTATAAACGCACCATGAAAGAAATAACGCCATCCGGGATGTTTTATGATCGGAACATTGACGGGCTGTGGGTGATGGGAGAAGGTACTGTATACCGGGATTTTGACGCGAAGAGACACTATATCA
>JAETOX010000056.1 GCA_021771575.1 Bacteroides sp.
CGTTAAACTTACATTTGTCTTTGCAAGTACCACATTTGATACATTTGCTGGTATCAATGAAATGAGCCTCTTTGCGTTCTCCGATAATGGCATCTACAGGACAATTCCGGGAACAGAGAGTACATCCTACACAAAGTTGTGGGTCTATGCGGAAAGACAATAACGCTTTACATTTACCTGACGGACATTTATGGTCGCGGATATGGGCAACATATTCATCGTAAAAATTGTCCAGGGTAGATAACACCGGGTTCGGGGAAGTTTGCCCCAAGCCGCAAAGGGCGGTATCTTTGATCACCTGGCTCAGATTGCGAAGATGCTCGAGGTCTTCCATGGTGCCTTTACCTTCGGTTATCCGGGTCAGGATTTCGTAGAGACGTTTATTTCCGATCCGGCAGGGGGAACATTTTCCACAGGATTCTTCTACAATAAAGTCGAGATAAAATTTGGCAACAGCCACCATACAGTCGTCTTCGTCCATGACGATCATACCTCCGGATCCCATCATCGAACCGGCAGCCAGCAGATTGTCGAAATCGATAGGTGTATCCAGGTGTTTTTCGGTCAGACAGCCGCCGGAAGGACCACCGGTTTGTACTGCTTTAAATTTTTTACCGTTTTTGATGCCTCCGCCGATTTCATAGATCACTTCCCGTAAGGTGGTCCCCATCGGTACTTCGATCAATCCTACATTATTGATTTTACCGGCCAGGGCAAATACTTTGGTCCCTTTGGAGCGTTCTGTGCCAATAGAAGCGAACCATTCGGCCCCTTTATTGATGATGACCGGTATATTGGCCAGTGTTTCTACATTATTTACATTGGTCGGCTTTTTCAGATAACCCGCTTCTGCCGGGAAAGGGGGTTTCATCGTAGGTTCACCCCGCTGGCCTTCCATCGAATGAATCAGGGCTGTTTCTTCTCCGCATACAAAAGCTCCTGCCCCATAACGGATATCAATATGAAAATTGAAGTCGGTCCCTAAAATCCCATCGCCTAATAATCCGTATTTTTCCGCCTGATCAATAGCAATTCGGAGTCGTTCGATGGCTAGCGGATATTCTGCCCGGATATAAACCAGACCTTTACTGGCTCCGATACTGTAGCCGCATATAGCCATGGCTTCAATTATTGAATGGGGGTCACCTTCCATGATAGAACGGTCCATAAATGCACCCGGGTCTCCCTCATCGGCATTACAAACTACATATTTTTGATCTGCCTGATATTTCCGGGCGAATTCCCATTTCAAGCCAGTAGGGAAACCGCCGCCCCCCCGTCCCCGGAGGCCGGAACGTTTAATTTCATCGATCACTTCTTCCGGTGTCATTTCCGTCAGACATTTGGCCAAAGCTGCATAGCCTTCCCGGCCGATACATTCTTCGATATTCTCCGGATCGATGAAACCACAGTTACGCAAAGCGATACGCAATTGTTTTTTATAAAATTGCATGTGTTTGGAATCGCTTACAGTTACTTTCTTTTCCGGTTCTTTATAAAGGAGGCGTTCTACTTTTCGCCCTTTTACGATATGTTCATTAATAATTTCTTCAGCATCTTCCGGTTTTACCTGTACATAAAACGTATTGTCAGGCATAATTTTAACAATCGGTCCTTTCTCGCAAAAACCGAAACAACCGGTAGCGATCACTTGTACTTCGTCTTCTAAAGCATGTTCTTTCAGACAATCTTCCAGTCTGCCGATGATATTTTTGCTGGCTGACGCACGACAACCGGTACCCCCACAGACGAGAATATGCATTTTATAGCTCATAATCGGATATTTTATCAATTAATAGTTAGTTGATTTTGCACTTTTAGCCTGGCTATGCCGGCTTTACACCTTTCGATCTCCTGTTTACGGGAGGGTGTTTTAATTTATCGGTATAATCCCTTCTACCAATTCGTTGCTCTTCAAATATTTCTGGATGATTTCTTCAGCTTTTGCACAATCCACATGTCCGAAAACAATCGGTTCTTTTCCGGGTTTAGTGATTTCTATCGTCGGTTCTGCAAAACAGTGCCCCATACAGTCAGTTTGGGTCACAATGGCCTCGATGCCGTTTTTTTCCAGATTATTCAGGAAATAATTCATGGTTTCTTTACTCCCCGCAGCAATACCACAAGTGGCCATAGCTACTTTAATTTGAATCAAATTCTCGGGATGTTCGCTTTTTTCGCGTAAGTCTATTTTAGCCTGAACATTATCCCTGATTTTTTTTAAATCGGCAAGTGATTTTATTTTTTCCATAAAGTTAGATTTAGTTATCAGTTATTAGTTATCAGTTTTTAGTTTTCAAAATAAATCTTCTGAATTACCGTTCGGTCGGCCCGGATATCTTTCAGGTTTTCCCGGATCATATTTTGTAACACCGGCAGTATTTCCGGATGACTCGGAGGGATACCTTCCAGAATTTGTTTTATTTCTTCTGTATCGAAGCGGTATGGGCCGTTATTCGTCGTATGTTTGTAGATGAAATGAATCTTCGGATTGGCTGCTACGAGCAGGGTAATCATTTCAGCTATATCGCCTAATGGGGGACGGTCCAAATGGGCATGACCGAATGAAGCCTCGATCGTTGTTCCTTTCCCTTGTTTGGAAATAATGGTTACTTTTCCGCCGGTACGTTCTGCATTTTGTTGCAATAGTGGAATACCCAATCCTACTTTGCGGACGGTGCGGCTGGTAAAAAAAGGATCTCTGACTTTTTCCAAAGTCATTTTATCCATACCACAGCCGTTATCCCTGACCGTAAGAAGAAAGACATCCTGCTCCGGATTTTCCAGAATTCGGACAATAATCTCGGTCGCTTCAGCCCGGATCGAATTCTGGACAATATCCATGATGTGCGAAGAAAGATCTTTCATGGGAAAAGGTTCCAGTCTTTAAGTTTATAGATGGTTAAAGTTTTAAATTTTCTTTTCGGGGTCAAATTTAATTTAAATTCGTAAAATTACAACGATTGCGTATATAAATTTGTCAAATTATGATTGCAAATAGCTTGCCGTATGGATTCGAAGGAGATATCCTGCATACGAGGGGGAGAAGAATGTTTACCGTGCTCCTGTCTAAGTCTCCACAAGGAGAAAGGACCGTATGTGTGTGTAAATCGGCACGGAATATTTTCATTTTTTCAACCACTCATAAATAGCTCCGGTGATTTCGAAAGTTTGTAAGGGGGTGCTCAATACCGGAATATGCTCGTTTTCGCTTTCCTCTACAGTTTCCGTTTCGGGTTTCAGGCCTTTAACCAGTACAATGGCTGCTAATTCTTTCAAAGAAGCGATTGCCATAATATTTTTATGGGTTTGCAAGGTGATCCAGACATGACCTTCACCGGCATTTCCCATGACGTCGCTCAATAAATCGGAGGTATATCCTCCTTTGATTTCTCTGTCTACACCATTGGCACCACAACAAATTTCGAGGTTTAGTTTTTCTGCTAATTCTTTGACAGTCATAATAAATTGAATAAAAAGGTTAATCTTCTTTATGTTTTCCAAATTTCTCTATTCCCCATACTTTAACCGACAACTCCATCGATTCTTCGGAAGTAAGCAAGCCTTCATGGGGCAGTATTTTATATACCGGAGATAATCCGGTCCGATACCATTCTCCGCATACACAATACATACTTTATCCACATTGTGAAATGACCATACCGTTTTCTTCGGCCAATTCCGGCATCTCCGGAGTAATGCTTAAAATTAGTAAAAGCATTCTTTAAAATAAGAATACAGCAAAAATTTGATGCTTATTTAGATTTAATTTAAATAATATATTCCCCTTGTCCTGAGGGAAATTTAATCGAAATCTTTCTATTTTTGCATCGTTTAAATAAAAAATTTATTGGATGAAAAAGATGATTTTTTTGTTCCTCTTGCTGGCTGGTTGGGGGACATTTGCCGATGCTCAGATAAAAATCGGTAATCGGACATTGAATACGAAAAAACTGGTAAAAGCTGCTACTGATGTGGCTTCTGCCGTGACTTTGACTGATCAGGATATCGCTGCTATGAGCCGGGAGTCGGTTAAATGGATGGATGAACACAATCCTGTGTCGGCTCCGGAATCCGCTTATTCGCAACGTTTGGCGAAACTGACCGAAAACCTGGGAGAGGTAGAAGGTTTAAAATTGAATTATAAAGTTTACGAAGTGGTAGACATCAACGCTTTTGCCTGCGGTGACGGAAGTATACGCGTATTTTCCGCTTTGATGGATATCATGACAGACGATGAATTGATAGCTATTATCGGTCATGAAATCGGTCATGTCGTCCATACCGATGTCAAGGATGCCATGAAAAATGCTTACCTTACCTCAGCTGCTGCCAATGCTGCCGGTGCAACCGGAGGAATCGTAGAAAAACTGAGTGATTCCCAGTTAGGTTCTGTTGTGAAGGCTTTTACGGGAGCTCGTTTTTCGCAGAAACAAGAGAACGAGGCTGATGACTATGCTTTCGATTTTTGTGTGAAAAACGGTTTCGATCCCTATGGAATGTGCAACGCCTTAACTAAATTGGTAGAAATCTCGCAAGGCGCAAAAGCTTCCAAAATTCAACAGATGTTTTCCAGTCATCCCGATAGTGAAAAACGTGCTTCACGGATGAAGGAAAAAGCGGATGCTTATTCCAAATAAACGGAAGGGAGGTGATTCCTCCCTTCTGCTTTTCTTTCCTTTTTCCATTGTCTTTATGGCAAAAATATTTCCCTTTTCTGGTTCTTACCATTCCTCGTGAAGAGACCCTCTACACACTCTGGCATTAACTTTTTAAATACTGAGGCCGATAGAAAAGATAAAATCGGCGAACATCTTTTTAGTCTGTGTTTCATAGCCTGTCCGTATACCCAGATGGATGGGATAGGTCAGGTTAAAAAAATGAGTATCTGTAGTTAATTCCAGCCCATACGAAGAATAAGCCGATGTTTGTAGGAGCGACTTACTGGTACCGAAGTCGTAAAATACAGCAGCAGCTATCCTTTTGAAGTAGGCTAAAGAACCTATTCCTTTATCCGGGAAAAAAAGAGGAAGATGATAGCTGGTGCGGATACTCGAAATTTCATATCCATGTAGGGTAATCCCTCTGGGATAAGGTATTTTATTTCCATAATTGCGTTGTTTGCCGGACATGTGTTGAAAACCTCCGTATACGCTTAGTGAATGATTTTTCACGAATCCGGGAAGATAAAATCTTCCGTCCGCCCACCATTGATTCCCCAGATTCATCTTTTCCTGTGGAGAGTGGGTGTAACCGAAGGAAAATTTTTGTCCCCAGCGGGGATTGATTTCCTGTGCGGCCATGCGGGTTTGATTATTGAAAATGGCGCCATATTCGAAAAGCTGATAATAACGGGAGGATTGGTGAATGCGGTAGTCTTGGAGGATTGCCGGGGTAAGCCAGATCGTATTGTCTTCAAGGTAATAGGTGTATACTTTGTCGGTTTTGTGGCCGTGAATCCCTTCTATTTTATATTTGAAATAAGGCATGAGAGAACGTTGGTAATGTCTGACCGAGAGATTGAGAGGAAGGCGGAGGGTTAGCTCGGCCGACGATAAACGGGCTTTATTATACACGTATAAAGAGCGAAGAGTGTCTGCCTCTAGGTCGGTGCCTGTCGTAAAAGCATTGTAATCATATTTACCGTTTTGCAAATCGATATCCAAAATCGGCCACCAACCACTATAGCTGGCATTGAAAATCCAGGCTCCATGATCATATCCCGACTTCAGTACATAACCTGCTGTAAAAGAGAGGGTGCTGAGTTTATTCTGGGAGTACACCACAGCTCCTGCGTCTACATCCATATCGTTTAAACTGATATTCAGGGGGCCCCAACTGTGGATGTTGACAAGGTGGGTGAATTTATTGTATTGGCGGGTTGGATAAACAGAGTCGGCCGATAGCGATAGCTGCCAGTTTTCCTGTTGCTTCAGGCTGTCTGCTATCCGGTAAGTTTGGTAATCCGGAACATTGTATTCCAGGCGGTCGGTGGAAATTTTTCCAGGTTTGTACCCGTCTGCGGTATAAAAAGAAAAGTATAGTTGCTGCCGGTCTTCCCTGAAAGTCGGGAAACGCAGGCCATAATGACTGTTGAGGATATTTTCCGTTCCAGTCGTTGTTAGGCGGTAGAGAGCGTTGTTTCCATTATAGGAAGCCCGGTAGAAAACCGTAGAATCTGCCCATATCGGATTGTCGAGTTCATAAAATTGATTGGTGGTCAGTCTTTCCCGGCGATGTGTTATTCGGTCGATAGACTCCAGATGTAATCCTTCAGGCGATTGAACTACAGTAACGATTTTCCCATTATAATAAGAAGGATGGATAAACAATTCGTTTTCGGCAGCAGGAATCCGGTCGAGTTCTTGCTGTAAGCCGGCATCCAGAATGACAAGAGATGCCCGGTTTGCGTGGTCTATTTCCACACATCCCCATTGTTCGTCGATACGGAAAGGAGCGAGACGGTTGTTCCGGGTTCGGTGTCGTTTGTATTTTCGGGAAGTGACGTCATAGCTGCTTAATCCCATTTTACCTCCTTGTTCCCAACGGATATGGGGATAATATTCGCTCCATACAATTTGATGGTCAGAGACAGCAAATTTATAGTCGTCCAGTGAGCCTGTGCGCGTAAGTAGCTTTTCGTTGTTTCCCTGCAATAAAACGAAAGCTCCCGTTTCCTGCAGTCCTTTTTTATAGACAATCACCTTGTCGGAGACTGTAGGAGTCGGATAAAGATAGTCTGTGTAATATCGGTTGCAGGTGGAGATTGTATCGAAGCAATGGGGATGGGCTTGAATTTCCCGGGTCCAGCGGGCACGTAATTCGGAAAAATTGTCTCGGTAAAGTGTGCGTTTAGCATTTCGGTAGGTATTTGTCTGGCGAACGCTGTCCGGATCCTGGAACAACTGCCGGAATTCAGGTGACGCCCATAGGCTATCCCGTTTTCCTGTCATTGTTCGTTTCAGGCTAGTGGCAAAAGGATTAATGCCGAAAGGGCGTCGACCAGTGCGGGTCAAGGCTTTGGCCCAAATGTCGGATCCGTAATGGATACGTGAATTGGCTGTCATGAAATATCCCATGGTATATCGATTCGGGACAAAATCTTTGTATGAACCCAGTACTGCCTTGGAATATTCGTAAAGGCCTTTCTCCACTATTTGGGCTTTCATTTCGTTCAGGAATTCAGGAGACCGGCCACGGCCCAAATGTCCTACAGCCGTTTCGAAACAAACTGCGTCCCCTTCCATAAACCACATCGGTATATAGACACCTACTACAGCTATCGGAAACAGTTCGCCGAATAGATAAGAAAGTCTGCGGGTGAGGCCTTGAT
Organism: Bacteroides sp.; assembly: GCA_021771575.1. GTDB lineage: Bacteria > Bacteroidota > Bacteroidia > Bacteroidales > Marinifilaceae > Odoribacter. Next base: position 7,334 of record JAETOX010000056.1, read on the forward strand.
TCACCTTATCCATTTGAACCACATGACGGAATTCATGTACGCACAAATGTTCTAACCAGGCGTCAGTAGGGTCTTGCGGAGGTAAAGTGTAAAGTTCGCTTTTTCGGGGAACCAGGGATACCAGACCATTGGAAATCCCTCCGTCTGCATGCATGATAATCGATACTTTTTTGGGACGAAGCTGTAAAGTATTGGCATGTTGGTACAGAGAAGCATAAATATTAGCTGCTTGTTGAGCCTTCGTTTCAAAGAAATCCGGATAAATGATCTGGAAATCTTTGGTATGGATTTGTTTCCAGCGGATAGAAGGACGATTTTGTCCGAAATTAATAAATTGTGCTGAACTATTGAAAGTTATAAGTAATAGCGTAGAGAAAAGAAATAGTATTTTTTTCATATATTACACTGTTGACCTGGTTAGGTGATTTCGGACAACTAAATTAAAAGATAAATTTTAAAACGAGTGTGTTTTCTTTCTTTTTTTGATCTTTGTAGCTGGAGTTAGGTTTTACTATTTCGGAAAAGTTTCTGTAACTTTGTGCAGGAATATAATGAACGGTATATGCAGACAGAGACGGAACGGATTGCAGAGTTGCGGAAAGCACTTGAATATCATAATTATAAATATTACATTGAAAATGCTCCGGAGATTTCGGATATGGAATTCGACCGGTTGATGCACGAGTTGGAGCGATTGGAGGAAGCCCATCCGGAAATGTATGATCCGAATTCTCCTACTCAACGCGTAGGTCAGGATATCAACCGGGAATTTACTCAGGTGATGCATAAATATCCGATGTTATCTTTGGGAAATACGTATAGCGAGCAGGAGTTGAGGGATTTTGACCAGCGTGTCAGGAAAGTGGTCGGCGATCAGGTGCAGTATGTCTGTGAATTGAAATACGATGGCACTTCCATTAGTCTTACCTACGTCGGGGGTGAGTTGACCCAGGCCGTTACCCGGGGCGATGGAGTGCGGGGCGATGATGTGACGGCAAATGTGCGAACGATCCGGACTATTCCGTTACGGTTGCATGGAGATTATCCGCCCGAATTTGAAATCCGGGGTGAGATTCTGATGCCTTTTTCGGTTTTTAACCGATTGAATCAGGAGAAGGCCGAGGCCGGGGAACCCTTGTTTGCCAATCCCCGGAATGCTGCTGCCGGTACGCTGAAATTGCAGAATTCTTCCTTAGTAGCGAAACGGCATTTGGATTGCTTTCTCTATTATATTCCCGGAGATATCACGCCAGCCTCTACTCACTACGGAAATCTGATGGAGGCGAAAGCATGGGGATTTCATATACCTCCTTATATTCAGTTGGCTCATAGTTTTGAAGAAGTATGGGCTTTTATCACTCGTTGGGATAAAGAAAGGACTACTTTAGAGGTGCCTATCGACGGCATCGTCATCAAAGTGAACGATATTGGTATGCAGCATTTACTGGGGTATACCGCCAAGTCTCCGCGTTGGGCCATCGCTTATAAATTTAAAGCCGAGCAGGTTGAAACCCCTTTGGTCGATGTCGTATATCAGGTGGGACGCACCGGAAGCATCACGCCGGTTGCTAATCTGGAACCTGTGCATATTGCCGGTACGACAGTGAAAAGGGCTTCTTTGCATAATGCCGATATTATCACTGCCCTCGATTTGCATGAACATGATACCGTATATGTCGAAAAAGGAGGAGAGATTATACCTAAGATCGTTGGAGTCGATAAGGAGAGACGGCGCCCGGGGACGCAACCTGTTATCTTTATCGAATATTGTCCGGAATGCGGTACGAAATTGGTCCGTATAGAAGGAGAAGCTAATCATTATTGCCCTAACGAAGATCACTGTCCTCCCCAGATTGCCGGGAAAATAGAACATTTCGTCAGCCGTCGCGCCATGAATATCGAGGGTATGGGAGAAGAAACGATCGATTTGTTGTTGAGTAAAGGATTTATCCGGGATGTGGCGGATATTTATCTTTTGCCTGCCCGGAGAGAGGAACTGATCGGACTGGAAAAGATTGTTTATCCTGAAAGTTTTGAAATGACTAGTATCCCTTTAGGGAAGATCATTTATGCTTTCGAAATCGGAATGAAGAATATTTCTGCCCGTAATGCAGAAGCGGTAGCTGCCCGGTTTGGCAGTCTGAAAAATTATGCTGAGGCTTCGAAGGAAGAGCTGCTTACTTTATTTCCGGACGTAGCGGTTGTGAACCGGATACTGGATTATTTCCGCATTCCTTTTAATCAAACTTTAGAGCGACTACAGGAAGCCGGTTTGGTAGAGAATATTCCTTTGGATTATGTGGTTTATGCTTTGAATATTCCGGGAATAGACTGGCATAAGGCCGATTTGCTGGCTGCCCGGTTTGATTATATTTATGAATTATCTGTCGCTTCCGTAGACGATATCGTTGCGGTAGAGGGAATCGATAGGGCGGAAGCCGAGGGGATCACCCGATTTTTTAGAAACAACGAAAGATTGGTGCGTAAGTTGAACACCCTAAATGTCTACCGGATGCAAGAAAAATCGGTGGATAATTTGATTGCCGGTATTGAAAAATCGAAAGCGGCCGGTTTCCCTGCTCTTGTGAATGCTTTGGGGATCCGGTATATCGGTGAAACGGCATCCCGGAATCTGGCTAAAAGCTTTCGGAATATGCATACTCTGATGGAAGCTACTTACGAACAATTGACCGAAGTGGAGGATATCGGAGGCCAAATGGCTAATAGCATTTTGCGTTATTTTGCCAAAGAAGAAAACAGGCAAATAGTGAAACGTCTGTTAGACTATGGCGTAGAAGCACAAATAGGGGAACAACAGGGCGGCAGTGAGGAGTTCGAAGGATTGACTTTTGTGATTACCGGAACGTTGACCCGTCCCCGGGAATATTTTAAGGAGTTGATCCTCGATGCCGGCGGTAAAGTAAGCGATGCCGTGTCTGCTAAAACCACTTATTTACTGGCTGGTGAAAATGCAGGCAGTAATCTGAAAAAAGCAGAGAAACTGGGAACAAAAGTGATTTCTGAAACGGAATTTTATGAATTGTTGAAAAAATAACCCGGATATACTAAAATATTGGCGAAGAAAATCATACCTTTAGCTGAAGAATGAGTAAAAAAATTATCGGTGCCGGATCGGGAGCAGATTCCGGAGATTGTAATAAAAGATAATATGGCTAAGAACGAAACGAAAATATTGAAAGAAATCATGACGCTGGCAGGAGAAGAAGCAAGGCGATTGGGAAATACCAAAATTGCTCCGGAGCATTTGTTCCTGGGCATGCTGAGGTTGGAACAATCCCGGGCTATGGATGTTTTGATTGCCTTGGGCGTGGATTTTTATGAGATTAAAGCGAGAATTGAACAAAAACTGGGGAAACAGAAGGATAGAAACGAAGAGATACCCCAGGAACTGGATTTTACGCTGGCAGCAAACAGTATCTTGAAGAGAGTAATGGAAGAGGCCTGGAAATTAGGAGACGAGGAAGTGGAATCCGAACACCTGATGTTGGCTATGTTGAGAAACCAGGCTGGATTTGTGACCAAATTATTCAATGCTATGGGAATCGACTACGATAAATTTAAAGAACAGCTGTTGAAAGAAAAAACCCGGATGCAGTCGGATTACGGGGACGAATCGGATGAAGATGAGGATGGAGGAGAAGAAGAATCCATGTATAACCCTTATCGTCACAATGGTCCGGTAAAATCCGATACACCTGTATTGGATAACTTCGGTATCGATATTACGAAGGCCGCTGAGGAGGGCACTTTAGACCCGATTGTCGGTCGCGACCGGGAAATCGAACGTTTGGCTCAGATTTTGAGCCGTCGAAAAAAGAATAATCCGGTTTTGATCGGCGAGCCCGGCGTTGGAAAATCTGCTATAGCGGAAGGTTTGGCCATTCGTATCGTACAGAAAAAAGTATCCCGGGTACTGTTCGATAAGCGGGTTGTGGCGTTGGATATCGCTTCGATCGTAGCAGGTACGAAATACCGTGGACAGTTTGAAGAACGGATGAAAGCCATTCTGAATGAATTGGCTAAAAATAAAAACATTATTCTTTTTATCGATGAGATTCATACCATTGTAGGAGCAGGAGGATCGGGGGGAAGTCTGGATGCCGCCAATATGTTGAAGCCTGCTTTGTCGAGGGGGGAAATCCAATGTATAGGGGCGACTACTTTGGATGAATATCGTCAGAATATAGAGAAAGACGGAGCTTTGGAGCGTCGTTTTCAAAAGATATTGGTGGAGCCTACTTCATTGGAGGAAACGGTGGAAATCCTGAACAACATCAAATCGCGCTATGAGGATCACCACAATGTGCGGTATACGGATGCTGCAATCAAGGCTTGTGTCAAACTTACTACCCGTTATATTTCAGATCGGGCTTTGCCGGATAAAGCGATCGATGCGCTGGACGAGGCTGGATCGCGGGTACATATCGGGAATATCCATGTTCCGGAGGTGATAGAGGCACTGGAAAAAGATGTTGAAGAAATCAAGAATAAGAAAAAAGAAGCGGTAAAACAGCAGAACTTTGAGGTGGCCGCTGCTTTTCGCGACCGGGAACGGCAGTTGCTAGCCTTACTGGAAGAAGAGAAGGAAAATTGGCAAAAAGAGTTGAAAGAAAACCGGGTGGTGGTCGATGAAGAAGCAGTTGCCGAAGTTGTGGCTATGATGACGGGAGTACCAGTGAAGCGAATAGCCAAAACCGAGGGTATGAAACTGTTGCAGATGCGGCAGGAACTGGCCGATAGTGTTGTCGGGCAACAGGAAGCGATAGAAAAAATCGTGAAAGCCATCCACCGTAACCGGGCCGGTTTGAAAGATCCCAACCGACCAATCGGTTCTTTTATATTCCTGGGACCCACCGGTGTCGGTAAAACTCAGTTGGCTAAAGTATTGGCGCAATATCTTTTCGATACCCCCGATTCGCTCATCCGCATTGATATGAGCGAGTATATGGAGAAATTTGCTGTTTCCCGTTTGGTGGGAGCACCTCCCGGATATGTCGGTTATGAGGAAGGCGGGCAGTTGACAGAAAAAGTAAGGAGAAAGCCTTATTCCGTGGTATTGTTGGATGAAATCGAGAAAGCTCATCCGGATGTATTCAATATATTATTGCAATTATTGGATGACGGACAGTTGACAGATAGTTTGGGAAGGCGGGTCGATTTTAAAAATACAATTGTCATCATGACTTCTAACATTGGCAGTCGGCAATTGAAAGATTTCGGACGGGGAATCGGATTTATGGCGAATGACCGTACCGGAGATAATGATTATGCCAAAAGTGTCGTTCAAAAAGCCCTCAAAAGTGCTTTCTCTCCGGAATTCCTCAATCGTATAGATGATGTGATTATCTTTAATCCGCTCAGTAAGGAGGATATCCATAAAATTATCGATATCGAATTGAAAGGCTTAATGAAACGGATCGGAGAATTAGGCTTCCGGGTTCATGTTTCGGACGAAGCTAAAAATTTCCTGACAGAAAAAGGATATGATCCGCAATACGGGGCACGGCCTTTGAAACGGGCTATACAAAAGTACCTGGAGGATGAATTGGCTGAGGTGATTATCAAAGGAGATATCCCGGAAGGAGCTACGCTCGAAGTGGATTGTGATAAAGAAAAAGATAAGCTATTGATCAGATAAAAAGATGACGACGAAGGATCGAAATATACTTTAATCGATTCTCGTCGTCTTTTTTATTACTCTTCCGGGCAGATGTCCACTTGTTTTTCTATCAGTTGTTCAAGGGAAATAAAAGATTCGGTTTTCGCTATGCCGGGGATGTTTTGCAAAGTATTGATCAGAATATCCATCAGGTGTTGATGGCTGTTGCAACGAATTTTCAGGAAAAAAGAATAGTGTCCGGTGATAAAATGGCATTCAATCACCTCCGGAATCTGCTCGATTTCTTTTACAACGGTTTTATACTGATGAGCATTGTCCAGGATAACCCCGATAAAAGCACAGATCTTAAAACCTAAAGCCCGGGGCTTAACAATAAAACGGGAACCTTCGATGATACCGGCATCTTCCATCTTTTTCACCCTTTGGTGAATAGCTGCTCCGGAGATCCCGCATTCGCGGGCAATTTCCAAAAAAGGTACCCGTGCATTTTTGACCAGATAAGAAAGAATTTTCCTATCAATATCGTCTATTTGGTATTTCATAATTTTGAGTTTGTAGTGTGGGGTTATTTATCTGAAATTGAGAATACTATATAATTGCTTTCGCTGTTTATAGTATTCTTTCCCTTCATCGTTCGTGATATTTTTGATCACATTGTCGATCAAGGTATTGAAAATCGTGGCAAAAGTGAAGCCTTCCGGGGGATAAATCTGTGGATTATGTATATCGTTCAATTTAGCGATATACATACGGGCAATCATTTCACTGGATATATCGTTCTTGTACATCCCTTGTTGCATGCCTTTTTCTATATTGATTTTGATTTTTTCGTAGATAAAATCAGAGCGCATTTGAAGATGGGCTTCGAAAATATCCGGAAAAGCTTCTGATAAGGTAATGGTCACAGAAGGAGATACATTGAAAAAACGATTATTGATTTCGTTACTGACCATCAGCATAATATCGATGGCATTCCAACCTTCGAAATTGTATTCGTTGAAAATTTCTTCAAAACATTTTCGTTCGTATTCCAGGATAGCGGTGACAATATCACGGCGATCACTGAAATGCTCTTTCAGCTCTTCGAGAGTAACACCTACTTTTTTCAAATGGTCTTCATTGAAATCATTGATTCCATAGCGTGAGATGTAAGTGCGTAGTTTTTCTGCCAGTATGTATTTTTGATCTGTCATTGTATGAAAGGTTCTGTTTTATGCTGTAAATATAATAAACAAAACGGGATAGAACTAACATTTGGATTGTAAATTATTATTTATTCGCTTCTTTTTCTTAAAGAATAGGGGATTTTTGATAAAAATAATTTCAATCCTTTAATTTCTGCCTTTAACATTTTGTCCGGTTGCTCTTTTTATAACAATTCGTACCTTTGTCCGGTAAAAAATACGGAACGTATGAAAAAGAGCATCACGGGTTTATTCATACTGTTGCAGCTTATCGGTTTTGCAGCGGAAAATAAAACCAGATTGATCGTCGGTGTGACCATCACTAATTTTTATCCGGAGTGGTTGATTATTTACCGGAATGATCTTTCTATGGAGGGATTAAGACGAATCGCAGGAGAAGATCACCGGATAATGGCCGATTATCGTTATCTCTATTCTCAGTCGGGAGTTGATCAGGCTACCATTTACACCGGTTTGTTACCTTCGGAACATGGGGTTGTGGCACATGCCTGGTATGACCGTTTGCGAAACAAAAGACAGAATAATGTAATTTCGGACCAGTGTCTGACTTTGGGCGAAGAAGGGGCAAAAGGGATGAGTCCGGATAAAGTACAGGCACTCAGTTTGGGATGTGCCCTAAAAATGAACAATGCTTTTTCTAAAGTATATAGTGTTTCGGTGAATGGGGAGGAAGCGGTGATGAGTGGGGGCAGTTGTGCCAATATGGCCCTTTGGCTGAGCGAGAACACAGGAAAATGGATTTCTTCCGATTATTATGCCGATTCTCTGCCCGGTTGGCTGAATACCTATAATGCTAAGATGGAAAGTGATTTTTTCATACGGCGGGGGTGGATGTCCCTGGCCGACGAAAAAGGGAATGGAACGGCTTTACGCTTGAAGAGTAAAGTTGGATTGGGAAGTAATTTTTATTACGATTTGGCTCAGGCTAAGCGGAAGTTCGATACTTATCGAATTCTGAAAGCCACGCCATACGCAAACACTTTAGTGACTGATTTAGCCATCGAGTTGTTGAAAACCGAACAATTAGGACGGGATAACGATCCGGATTTACTCTCGTTGAATTTTTCTTGTCTCGATTATATGAACCGGGATTTCGGAGTGTATGCCAAAGAATTTCAGGATGTTGTTCTGCGTCTCGATCAGGATATGGCACGTTTGCTGGCGGAACTGGATGCCCGGGTGGGAAAAGGAAATTATACAGTTTTCCTGACATTTTCCGAGGCCCGGGAGTTATTGCCTGAAGAATTGAGTAAGATGCGTTTGATGTCTGGATACTTCAGTGTTTTTAAAGCAGTTGCCTTACTGAAATCGTTTCTGAATCTGGTGTATGGAGAGGGCGATTGGATTGTTGATTACGATGCCACTCAAATCTACCTCGACCGTCAGTTGATCGAGCAAAAGAAAATACCGTTGAAAGAAATACAAGATAAAATCGCCGATTTTATGATTGAGTTCGAAGGGGTAGGGCATGTGCTGACCGGTTATTCCCTTACTCATAATGCCTCTTCTGCCGGAGTGGAAGTGCTTTTTCAGAATGCTTTTTCTCAAAAGCGAAGCGGAGATGTTTTATACTCTTTACAACCGACCTGGATCCCATCTTTAAAAGAACCAGAGGATTATCATGCCCGCTACAGTAAGCGCAATCGGGTACCCTTGTATTTGTACGGTGCTGGTGTTCCCGCCGTTTTACCGAAAGAGTGTCTGATGACCTCTCTTTTACCTTTGTTGTGTGATATTCTGCATATTCCGGTTCCTTATACTGCTGGTAAATAATTCCTTATATTTCGAAGCGCTAGGGAAAGGAGAGATCCACACTCCATTCCTATTGTTTTTCGGGGGAATTGATTCTAAAATGCCCATAAGGTTTGGGTGTGTATTTTTCAGCACACCCAAACCTTATGGCGATTCCGGAGTCAATTTTTTTCATATTTTATTTTCTTGATTCTTCGGTTGTCGACTTCGAGAATCGTGAATTTGTGTTGTTGGTAAGTGATTATTTCGTTTTTCTTCGGAAGTTCACCTTTGATTTCGAGTATTAATCCGGCCAGTGTATCGGCTTCCCCTTCGATGTCTTTGAAACTGTCCTGATCGGCTTCTACGATTTTGATAAAATCGTTCAACAGGGTACAGGCCTCGAAAATATAAGTGTTGTTTTGTATTTTGATATAGGTTTCTTCCTTTTCGTCGTATTCGTCATTGATTTCTCCGACAATCTCTTCCAGTATATCTTCCATGGTCACTATCCCGGAAGTTCCACCATATTCGTCGACGACGATAGCCATGTGTACTTTTTTAAACTGAAATTCTTCGAGTAGATCGTTCACTTTTTTGGTTTCCGGTACGAAATAAGCCGGACGAATAAGAGACTGCCATTGAAAATTTTCGGATTCCTGTAAATGAGCTAAAAGGTCTTTGACGTACAGAATACCTTCTATGGTGTCCAGATTGTCTTTATAGACAGGCAAACGGGAATATCCGTGTTCTATGACGGTCGAGCGTACTTCGTCGTAATGATCTTCAATGTCTACTGCAACAACATTGATGCGGGGACGGATAATATCGATTACGTCAATATTACTGAATCGTACGATGCCTTCCAGGATATCTTTTTCTTCGTTGATCTCTGCATCTTCGGTCAATTCCAGGGCTTTTGACAACTGGTCGATCGACAGGCCGTCTTTTTTGGCTATCCGTTTACTGATAATAGAAGTGGATTTTATCAATAACAGGGATAGTGGACGGAAAAGATAGGTCAGCAAGGTCAGGGGAGTGGCCATAAAAATAGCCATTTTTACTTGCGAACGGTTAGCATATAATTTAGGTATAATCTCCCCGAAAAGTAAAATGACAAAAGTAACCAGGACTACCTGAATAATAAATCCCCACACCGGACTCCGGGAGAAATCGAATAAAGAGTTCACCAGATAGGTCGAAATGATAACGATGCCTACATTGACGAAATTGTTAGTAATCAGAATAGTTGATAGTAAAAGATTCGGTTTTTTGTGAAGATTGTTCACTTTATCATAACCTTTTTCTTTCAGTTTTTCCAGTTCTCCCGGAGTCAGTGAAAAATAAGCGACTTCCGAGCCGGAAACTAAAGCTGATATAATCAGCAAACCTATCAAAATGATGATAAAAGTGAGATCGAGTAAATCGAAAGAACCGCGCAATATACTTTGCGCCGCGTCATAAGCGTCCGTTTCCAAAATTTAATAAATTAGTTAAACAATATAGCTGAAACGTTGATTGAAAGTCATAAACGGAAGTTACGGATAATTCCTTCCGTTTATGGCATTCGTCATTTCGTTTTCAGAAGGGTAAATCATCATTTTCGTCCGGGAGATTTACCGGAGTGTTGGTCGATGTTGACGGGGAATTGTAACTCTTGTTCATATTTCCTCCTGTGTCTCCCTCTTGTCTGGAAGATAACATTTGCATGTTATCGGCATAGATTTCTGTGGTGTATCTTTTGTTGCCGTTCTGATCGTCCCAGGAGCGGGTACGGATACGTCCTTCGATATACAGTCGCATGCCTTTCTTGACATATTTCTCCACAATTTCTGCCAATCCTCTCCATAAAACAATATTGTGCCATTCGGTCTGAT
>JAETOX010000293.1 GCA_021771575.1 Bacteroides sp.
TCTGCGCCATTCTGAAATTTTGGCAAAAAGAAAAAGCACTGAAAATCAACTGATTTCAGTGCTTTGCGGAATTTTGCCGTTTGGCTTTGTGACCCCGGAGAGGCTCGAACTCTCGACCCACTGATTAAGAGTCAGTTGCTCTACCAACTGAGCTACGGAGTCTTGCTTTTTGAGTTTATTCTGTCACGCTTGACAGTCGTTTTTCTCAATTGCGGTGCAAAGTTAAGCATGTTTTTATTCACATCCAAATATTTTTTGATGTTTTTTTGACTAAAATTTCAAAGACGGCTCTCAAGCAATCGTTAATACACATGTATACAGCGAGATAAGTCCAGCGCAAAAAAACCAATCAAAATCAGGTGAAATAAAAGCTCTGCATGTCGAATTCCTAAAATCATTATTTAAAAGACTGAAAAAGGGTAGGGGAATAGACAATGTTATCAGGCAAGCTTGTTTTGTGATGTCCATGAACTTGGAGAAGAAGCAAAATATTGTCCGAAGAAGTGAATCTTTCGGTTTTTTCCGAAAAAAATCATACCTTTGTATGATAATTCCGCTCAAAAGCAGCCCGAGTGTTGCCAAGAGTCTAATATTAATAAATCAATAGACTAATTCACATCAACTTATAGCATGTTGGAAGAAGATAGAATATTTAAGATTGACATCGAAAAGGAAATGAAGTCGGCCTATATCGACTACTCTATGTCGGTGATAGTGTCCCGAGCGTTGCCCGATGTGCGCGACGGTATGAAACCCGTTCACCGTCGTGTGCTTTTCGGTATGAACGAAATGGGTAACAACAGCAATAAGCCTCACAAGAAATCAGCCAACTGCGTGGGTGAAGTCATGGGTAAATATCATCCCCATGGTGACTCTTCGATCTATGGAACGGTTGTACGCATGGCTCAGGACTGGGCTTTACGGTACACCTTGGTTGACGGACAGGGCAACTTCGGCTCTATCGACGGCGACTCTCCCGCAGCCATGCGTTACACTGAGGTACGTCTTGCCAAGATGGGAGAGGAAATGCTCCGCGATATTGATTCCGATACAGTCGACTTTCAGCCGAACTACGACAATTCGCGTCGGGAGCCGATCGTTCTTCCCACCCGTTTTCCGAACCTGCTTGTAAATGGAGCGTCCGGTATCGCCGTAGGTATGGCTACAAATATGCCGCCTCACAACCTTACCGAATCCATCAATGCTTCGATTGCCGTTCTTGAAAATCCTGAAATAACAATTCAGGAGCTGATGCAGTACATCAAGGCTCCCGACTTTCCTACAGGTGGTACAATTTACGGATATTCCGGCGTACGCGAAGCATACGAAACCGGCCGCGGCCGTATAGTCATCCGTGCGAAAGCCGACGTCGAAACAGAAGCCAATCACGAATCCATAATCGTACATGAGATACCCTACGGTGTCAACAAAGCCGAACTGATCAAATATATAGCTGATCTGGTAAGCGACAAACGCCTAGACGGCATTGCCGACATCAATGACGAGAGCGATTATAAAGGCATGCGCATCGTCATAAAGCTACGTTCCGACGCAAATGCCAACGTGGTACTTAA
>JAETOX010000294.1 GCA_021771575.1 Bacteroides sp.
TGTTGTGGTTATTCTCGACGTACTGCGTGTAGACGATTTGAAAGTCTATCGCGATATGCTCGATACATTGCCGAATACAGATTTGATTTGCGGTTTTATTTCGGGTAAAAATGAACTTCTTAATTGGGAAACGAGCGACCTTTTCCAATTCTATTATGATACAACGCCAATTAAAGGCTCGCTTGATTGTTTACTTGAAAAGATAGATAAACAAACCGTAAAGCGTGCTATACGCATTGGAGCGTGCAATATTTATCACGCCTGCGTTCACAACTTCGTTCACGAAAAAGATAATGATATACTCCGTTCTCTCTATAAATCGGCTGTATTCGTTTTGCAGGCGGTTTACTTTTACGAAACGGGCAAGTACATAAAGGCTAAAACCGAATTGCAAAACGCAATCAATCCGCCGTCCGCCGTTCTTACGACGGCAATAAACTTAAAGAACGGCGCAGAAGTAAAGTTTGAAAAAATGTCGGAGTTGCTGATAAATTGGGCGAAAACGTGTATCGGAGGCTATAACGAATGAAAAATACTTTATTCGCCGTCTTGCAAAATTGGTCGGATAGTTTATTTGATTTATAAAGGTTACGGATAAAAGGAAACAACTTACTATGAATACGATTTGGTCTAAATATATACAGGGTGCAAAAACATTATATTACAGTCGCAAATTGCGGTTTGATGACAAATTCGCAAGTCAATATAAAGCGTTATTCGATTTAGACGAAACACAGAAACTGAAAATTCTTGAAATAGGTTGCGGTTCGGGTGCGCTTGCAGGCTCTCTCGCACGTTGGTATCCAAATGCCGAGATAATCGCCATTGATCGAGACAGCGAATTTATACGATTTGCCAAAGAACACGAAACAGGCGTAAGTTTTATGGAAACCGATATAGTTGCGCTTCCTTTTGCCGATGAAAGTTTTGACGTCGTAATCTCAAATACCGTTTGTGAACATATAGAACCTTCCGCATTTTACAAAGAACAACTACGCATATTGAAACCGAACGGCGTTTGTTTTGTGCTTTCTTCTCGCAAAGGTATTTCAGTCGCGCCCGATTGCTACGCGCCTAACGATTTTGAAAAAGCGTTTTGGGAAAAAGTGAAACAATACGATAGTTCGATAGATAAATATAACGTAGGCAAGTATTATTTGAACGAAGCGGAACTCCCTGCCGTTATGGAACAATATGGATTTAAGCAAATCAAAACGGGATATGTTACTGTGGTTTTAACACCTGATAATCCTGATACTACGCCCGAATTTGCGCGCGCGATAATCAATGCGGACAGGTACTCGGCTATCGAGTCAATCGAATCGGTGGTAAATTCAATGTCCGAACACTTTTCAAATCAAGAAATTGCCGAAATGAAACACACTGTAAATAGCAAGTATGATTATCGCATAAAACAATACGAAAACAATATAAAGCAATGGGACACAACCGTGTCAATAATTATGGTAATGCGCGGAGTAAAAGAAATATGAAAGATTGGTTTACAATAGATAAAATCGACGAAACGACTTATATTATAAGCGAATATCGCCATTGGGAAGAAAC
>JAETOX010000057.1 GCA_021771575.1 Bacteroides sp.
GGAACCAACATTGTCGTTAGACTTGTTGGTTTTTTTTTATATGGAAACTTGTAACATTAAATATAGCGATATGAACACACACAGCTTAGTATCCATTGAAGATTACACAAAAGAAGAAATTCTGGAAGTATTGAAACTGGCTTCCGAATTTGAGAAAAATCCGAATCAGCAGTTGTTAGATGGCAAAGTAGTCGCCTCTTTGTTTTTCGAACCGTCGACTCGTACTCGTTTGAGTTTTGAGACGGCTATCAGCCGTTTGGGTGGACGGATTATCGGATTTTCGGATGCTTCTTCCTCGAGTGTAACCAAAGGAGAGACCTTGAAAGATACGATCAAAATGGTCGATAATTATGTGGATTTGATTGTGATGCGTCATCCGGTGGAAGGTGCTGCCCGGTATGCCAGTGAGGTGGCTGTTCATCCTGTTGTCAATGCCGGTGACGGAGCCAACCAGCATCCTTCTCAAACCATGCTTGATCTTTATTCCATTTACAAGACTCAGGGAACACTGGAAAATCTGAATATTTGCATGGTGGGAGATTTGAAATACGGACGTACTGTACATTCTTTATTACAGGCAATGAGTCATTTTCATCCTACTTTCCATTTTGTTGCTCCGGAATCCCTGCAAATGCCGGCTGCTTATAAATTGCATCTGAAGGAATTGAATATTCCTTACTACGAACATACTGAGCTGGACGAAGTGATCAATAAAGCCGACATTCTCTATATGACCCGGGTACAGCGCGAACGTTTTGCCGATCCTTTGGAATATGAAAAAGTGAAAAATGTTTACATTCTGAGAAATGCAATGCTGGCCAATGCTAAAGAGAGCATGCGCATTCTGCATCCGCTGCCACGGGTAAATGAAATCGATGTAGATGTGGACGAAAACCCGAAAGCTTATTATTTTGAACAGGCACGTAACGGGGTGTTCGCCCGCCAGGCCATTATCTGTAAGGCTCTCGGTTTGAAGTAATTTCAGGGAGACATTTGCAATCTGAAAATCCTGAATTTAGAATTCTAATATTTAAAATGAATCTATTATGGCTAAGAAAGAATTACAAGTAAGCGCTATAGAAAACGGAACGGTGATCGACCACATTCCCGCCGATAAATTATTCGATGTGATCAATGTTTTGGGAATACAGGCAATGGAAAATGCTATGACCTTCGGTACTAACCTGCGGAGTAGTAAATTAGGCAAAAAAGCGATCATCAAGATTTGGGATAAATTTCTGGAAGACGATGAAGTGAACAAACTGGCTTTGGTTGCTCCTTCGGCTAAAATCAATATTATCCGCGATTACGATGTGGTGGAAAAGAAAAAGGTCAATGTGCCTGATAGAGTAGAAGGGATCGTGAAATGTATGAATCCCAAATGTATAACCAACCACGAAAAAGTAAGAACTAAATTTGCTGTGGTAAACGATTCTCCGATTGTGCTCAAATGCCATTATTGTGAAAAACTGACCGATCAGGAACACATGGAGATGAATTGAAAATATTGTTTATATATCTTTTTTAGCTGTGCAGTCTCTATAGACTGCATAGTTTTTTTATAAAAATATGAATATTTTTTTATAACGTATACAACAAGATGCTATCTTTACGCTGTCAAATTTTAAAATATGTGGTTATGAAAAAATTATTGTTAATTTCATTGTTAATGGTATCTGCATTTTCTTTATTTGCTCAAGAAAAAGGAGATATGTCGATTTCAGGTTCATTTTCCTGGACTTCCCAGAGTGCTAAAGAAAAGAGTGGAAGCGAGTCGGTTGTTGTAAAAGGTGACAGAACTTTTTCTATTATGCCGGAGTTCCACTATTTCATTTGTGATAAATTTTCAGTAGGGCTTGGAATGGGCTATTCGTTGAACAAAACTCCTAATGAAGAGGGGGACAGTGAAGATCAACTATTTAATAAATTAGGTTTATTTCTGGTGCAGCCTGTTGCCAGATATTATGTTTCTTTAGGAGAAAAATTCTATTTTGTACCGCGTTTTTATTTTGGAGTCGGAGTAGGAAAATACAAACAAGAATTAGGAGACAGCAAGACGGAAGATACGGATGTGGCTGCTTTTAATATAGGACTTTCTTTGTTGAATTTCGAATTTAAACCCTGTAATAAATTGGGAATCATGTTTAATGCAGGAGATTTGAAATATGAAGTTTCCACAGTTAAAGTTGACAGTGATAACAAATATTCTGCTAGAAATTTTAATTTAGGCTTGAATCTGGGAGCAACTATCGGGTTTAATTATTATTTCGGAAAATAAATGGTGTAACTGGAATTGCATCAAAATAAAGTGCATCTTAAATTTTGGGGGATGCACTTTATTTTTTACATACTTCTCTTTAAAATTATTGGATATAGATTTCTAATAATTCTGCTTCTTGTTCCGGAAGCAGGAAAATATTTTTCAATACAGCGGGAATCAGCACAGTTTCTCCTTTGGTTACTTTTATCGTTTGATCTACATGGTAGACCAGTGTGAAACTCCCTTCCAGACACATATAAATTACAAAAGAATCCAGATCGATATAATCCTTCTCGATTTCTTTATCGAATTTCAGGTAATTGGTGGTAAAATAAGGACAGTTAACTAATTCTTCCGTATGATTTTCGTGATGGTGGTAGTGAATGCTATGTTGTTGTTGGCTGAAATCGATTACATCAGTGGCTAATTCGGTATGTAATTCCCGGGTATGGCCATTTTTGTCCCGGCGGTCGTAATCGTAAATCCGGTAGGTGATGTCGGAGGTTTGTTGGATTTCAGCGATAAAGCACCCTTTACAAATGGCGTGTACGGTACCTGCGGGAATGAAAAAGGAATCTCCTTTTTTAACTTTTTCTATGTTGAGTAACTCCGGCAAAGTATGATGTTGCAAAGCTTGTAGATAAGTTGCTTTATCGGTATCCTGATTAAAACCCACAATCAGGCGGGCATCGGGTGTGGTTTCTACCAGATACCACATTTCGGTTTTACCATAAGCGTTGTGGCGTTCTTTGGCTGTAGCATCGTCGGGATGGACTTGGATCGAAAGGTTGTCCCGGGCGTCGATATATTTGATCAGCAAAGGAAATTCGATACCGAATTTTTCGTATATATGATCTCCCACCAGATCTCCCATATAGACTTCAATCAGTTCTTCCAAAGAGTTTTCTGCCAGGGGACCTTCGGAAACAACCGAGAGGTTGTCTTGTACCCCCGAAATTTCCCAACTTTCGCCGATTGTTGCTTTTACAGCCGGATCGCTACTTTTATAAGCTAATTTATCACCGCCCCAGATGGTTTGTTTGAGGATGGGTTTAAATTTTAAAGGATATAACATAGGATTTGGTATAAAAATTGTACCCTACAAAGGTACGATTTATTAAAAATGCAGGGTGGAAAATCTGGAATTATTTTGGTTTTTCATAGGAGGCGATGGATGTATATTTAAAATAGAAAAAGAGATGAAGAGATTGGTTTTATTAGGAGCGGGTATATACTTGCTTGGTATGATGATTGCGTGTAGTGATGATAATAGCCGGGATGATTCTGTGTTGGATATATCTCTGCTGATTGGTAAATATTGGTATTACAATGCTTGGCAAGGGGATAAATACGGAATGGTGGGTAAGGACGTACTGGAGGTGATGCGTTTGGAAAAAGGGGGAGCCTTGAAGATGATGGAGTTCGGAGGAAGGCGGGAAACGGTTGTCGGGCAATGGAGTTGTGAAGATAACCGACTGCTGTTCGACTACCGTTCGGGTGAACAGTTGAACTGGAGTGTGTTGCATAGTGGTGACGACTATATAGAAATGATCAATGATCTGGGAACACGGAAATATACTACGGAGGCTGATTACCTGCAAGATCTTACGGCAGATGCTTTTCTGGTGAACGATTATTCGGACGGCAATGTCTTCCGAACCCGTTTCGGGGCTATTGTCCGGGGGAACATCAATGTTCGGGATGCTGCTTTGATTGTGTCTGATAAAAATTATATTTCCCTGGAAAATCACGGGTACTATTGGAACGAAAGAAGTCCGGAACAGAGCGATTATATCCGGTTCGACGCTAAAGGTCGGGAGGTGCGTTTTTATTTGCGGATCGGGAGAAATACAGACTTGAAACTGCGTGACTCCATTTATCCCGACAATTTGCCCGAACGTGCACCGGCAACGATGGCTTTGTTGGCTTATCCGAAAGACGGAAATTTGAATGTCTGCTGGAATCCTTATGAACGGAAGGATGTGTATTACCGGGTGGAAGTTTTCCCTGCGGACATGGATTTGGACAAACCTTATTTTGTCAGCCGTATACAGAATTCGGGAAGTGAAAAACTGTCGGTTAGTACCACTACGGCAGTGGAAGAGGGGACGGTGAATAAACTGAGGGATTTGCAAAAAGGGAAAACTTATCAGGTACGCCTTTCAGCTGTTTTATACGAACCCGGGATCGATAGGGTGAATGATGGGTATAGTTATGCTAACTTGCAGGCCATTACGTATTTCACTAAAGAATTTATCTGGAATTAATGTTATCATTTAGAGGGGAGGAAAAAATCAGTAAGTGTTTGTGCGAGTAGTTCCGGCGTCTCGGCGTGTAGGTAATGAGAGGCTCCTGGCAGACTGATCAGATCGGCATGCGGGAAAAGGGTGCGGATAGGGTGCAGATCGGAAACCTGTAAATAAGGAGAATTTTCTCCTTTAATAAAGAGAAGAGGAAAAGGATAAAGCGATGCGCCGGAAGGGATAGACCAGGAAAGGAGATCATCGAGATGTTCCTGTAAGGCATGGATATTCACTTTCCATTCGAAATTCGATGCAGATTTCCTGATATTTTTGAAAATAATCTGGCAGAGTGCTTCACTTCGTAGTTGCCGGCGGATTTCTTGTCGGAGTTCTTCATGTCTTCGGAAAGTCGCAATTGGAAATTGTGACATAAAGTTCAGTAGCTGGAGGTGGAAGCCAGATTGTTCGGGAGAATACGAACGAGGAGCGATATCCAGTACCGCAGCTTTAGGCGCTATATTGGGATATTTCGAGAGGAGTGTCATCAAGGCTTTCCCTCCCATTGAATGCCCTGCCAGAAACGGTTTTTGTGGCAATTGCAGTTCCCCGATGAACCTGAACAGGTCTTCGCTCAGGTCTTCGTAATCCATTGCCGTAAAATGGGGGGAACGGCCATGATTTCGCAAATCTGGTAAGATAACATGAAAATGTTCCGCTAATTGTGTCGCCACCTGTAGCCAATTGTCTGAAGCTCCCCACAAACCATGAAAGATCAACAGAGGGGGATTTTCTGAGTTACCTTTTTCCCGGTAAAATAAGTTCATGATGAAATAGGATGAAACGGATAAAACCGATGAAACGGTTGGACTATCTGATAAACCGCTTTGTCCGTTTTATCTCTTTATCCCTATAACAACAATCCCCCTGTGTCGTTAGGATACAGGAGGATATTGTTATAGCGAAGTCCTGGATTAGTCTTTGAGTTTCGCTTTCAGGAATTCCCGGTTCAGGCGGGCGATATGAGCGATGGAAATACTCTTGGGGCATTCCATTTCACAAGCTCCGGTGTTGGTACAATTACCGAAACCGAGTTCATCCATTTTGGCTACCATTGCCTTTGCCCGGCGGGCAGCTTCTACTTTTCCTTGTGGTAACAAAGCCAGCTGGGATACTTTGGCTGCTACGAAAAGCATAGCGGAAGAGTTTTTACAAGTAGCTGCACAAGCTCCACAACCGATGCAGGCTGCTGCATCCATTGCTTCTTCGGCATTGTCGTTGGAAATAGGAATAGCATTAGCATCAGGGACACCACCGGTGCTCACCGATACATAACCTCCGGCCTGCAAAATCTTATCGTAAGCTTTCCGGTCGACAATGAGGTCTTTGATTACCGGGAAAGCTCCGCATCGCCACGGCTCGATGGTGATGGTTGCTCCCTCCTTGAATCGGCGCATGTGCAACTGACAAGTGGTAACATCATCGTCGGGGCCGTGTGCACGCCCGTCTATAAACAAACTACAGGTTCCGCAAATTCCTTCGCGGCAATCATGGTCGAAAGCCACCGGTTCCTGATTTTGCTCCACCAATTGTTCGTTCAAAATGTCGAGCATTTCCAAAAAAGAAGTGCCGGTGGAGATATTGTGAACTTTATATTCTTTAAACTCGCCTTTTGATTTAGCGTCTTTCTGCCGCCAGATCTTAAGAGTCAGTTCTTTTAATATTGTATCTGCCATAATTTTACAATTTACTAATGTACTGCTTTACTCATATATCAATATGGATATCATTGGTAAATTGGTACATTATTACATTATTATTATTTATAAGAACGTTGAGTAAGTTGGATGTTTTCGAACACTAATTCTTCTTTATGGAGTTCAGGAGCTTTTTCTTCCCCTTTATATTCCCATATAGAAACATATTTAAAATGTTCGTCATCCCGCTTGGCTTCGCCTTCCGAAGTCATGGATTCAACCCGCAAGTGTCCACCGCAAGACTCGTTGCGGTCGAGGGCATCATGAGCCATCAATTCGGCCAATTCGATGAAATCGGCTACCCGGGCAGCTTTTTCCAACTCATTATTCATGGCTGTAAATTCACCGGTAACCCGCAGATCTTTGTAGAATTCTACTTTCAGGGCGGCGATCAGTTCGATTGCTTTTTTTAGGCCGGCAGCTTCCCGTGCCATACCGATATACTCCCACATGATGTGTCCCAGTTCTTTGTGGAAATGGTCGGGGGATTTGGTACCCTTGATATCGTAGAGCCGGCGCAGACGGTCGGTAACATGTTTTTCTGCTTCGTCAAATTCCTTACTATTGGTATTGACTTTCGGAGATTGAATTTCTTTTGCCAGATAATCACCGATCGTATAAGGCAGGATAAAATATCCGTCTGCCAGTCCCTGCATCAGCGCAGATGCACCCAAACGGTTGGCTCCGTGATCGGAGAAGTTACATTCACCGATGGCATATAATCCCGGAACAGTAGTCATCAGGTTATAGTCTACCCAAAGTCCACCCATGGAATAGTGGATGGCCGGATAAATCATCATCGGGTTATTATAAGGATCGACAGCCGTGATTTTTTCGTACATTTGGAATAGGTTACCATATCGTTTTTCGATGGTTTCACGTCCCAACTGTGCAATGGCATATTTGAAGTCGAGGAATACGGCTTTGCCAGTATTGTTCACTCCGAATCCAGCGTCACATCTTTCCTTGGCGGCACGGGAGGCTACATCACGGGGAACAAGATTTCCGAATGCCGGATAACGGCGTTCCAGATAGAAATCGCGGTCTTCATCTGGAATATCGTTCGGATTCAGGGTACCTGCCTGTAATTTCTTGGCATCTTCGATTTTTTTGGGAACCCATACTCGTCCGTCGTTACGTAATGATTCGGACATCAGAGTCAGTTTACTTTGCTGGTCTCCGTGTACCGGAATACAAGTCGGGTGGATCTGTACAAAACAAGGATTGCCGAACATAGCACCGCGTTTGTAAGCTTGCCAGGCTGCACTTCCGTTACATCCCATCGCATTAGTCGAGAGGAAGAATACATTACCGTAACCTCCGGTTGCTAATACTACGGCATGTGCACCGAAACGTTCGATTTTACCAGTCACCAGGTCGCGGGCGATTACTCCACGGGCTTTGCCGTCGACAACCACTACGTCGAGTACTTCGTGGCGGTTGTACATTTTCACTTTGCCAGCCTGGATCTGACGGTTCAGGGCCTGATAAGCACCTAGTAACAATTGCTGTCCCGTTTGACCGCGGGCATAGAACGTACGGCTAACCAATGCTCCTCCGAAAGAACGGTTGGCCAGTAGACCGCCGTATTCACGGGCAAAAGGTACTCCTTGGGCCACACACTGGTCGATGATGGCATTGCTCACCTCGGCCAGACGGTATACATTCGCTTCCCGGGCACGGTAGTCACCACCTTTTATCGTTTCATAAAACAAACGGAATACAGAGTCGTTATCGTTCGGGTAGTTTTTGGCTGCATTGATACCTCCCTGAGCAGCGATCGAGTGAGCCCGACGGGGAGAGTCCTGATAACAGAAAGCCGTTACATTATAACCCAACTCTGCCAGACTGGCAGCAGCAGAACCTCCAGCCAATCCAGTTCCTACAATAATAACATCCAATTTCTTTTTATTTGCCGGGCTGACAACGCCGATATGAGCTTTGTGGTTCGACCACTTGTCTTTCAACGGTCCGGCAGGTATTTTAGCATCTATTACTGACATAATAAATAATTTTAAATTTTGATTAGAATGAGTTTAATTTCCCAGGCCTAAAAGGAAATACAAGGGAATGATGCTGAAACCTACAGCAAATACAATAGCGAAGAAATAAGCCAGCCATTCGAGGCGTTTTCTCCAGATATCATTAGAGAAACCGATGGATTGAAATGCAGACCAGAATCCATGAGTAATGTGAAGACCTACCAGAATTCCTCCTGCAATGTAAAGCAAGCAATAAACGATGCTTGACTTGAACAGACCGGCTACCAGTGCATACGTATCTTCCATTTCCACTCCTCCTACAACAGCCTCTGTCAGTGGCGTGCCTAGAGAGGGGAATTTGATGTTCCACCAGAAGTTATACAGGTGAATCACCAGGAAAATCAGTACCATAGCTCCCAAAATATACATATTACGGGAAGCCCAGGTTGCATTCTGGCTTTGGTTTCTCTGATTATATTTCACCGGACGGGCTTTCTGATTCTGTAAAGTGAGCACAGAAGCCCAGATGATGTGAATGATAAATCCGAGAGCCAAAATCGGTTCTACAATTTTGATAACCGGGTTGGTTGCCATGAAATTTGCTCCTACATTGAACAATTCCCCGCTGTTATCGAAAATCAAAAATAAATTAAGCGTCAAGTGGACGCAAAGGAATGAGATCAGAAAAAGTCCTGAAAGGCTCATCACGACTTTTTTCCCGATTGAAGAAGTCCAAAAATTACTCATAATTTGTTCTATTTATTAATAATTGGTTTATTTCCTATAACCTTGCAAAAGTATCCTTTTTCCCCGAATTTTATACTATATTTCGTATATTAGAATCATTCTAAATTCGGATTTTTTTCCGTAATCACGACACCTGTTAGTTTTCTTTTTTCCGATCGATACTTTGATAGATAACCTCCTGAATTTTAGTACGAACGTTCAGCGCCGAGAGTTTAGTGTTGAACTCGTCGGGATAAGTTCGGTTCGAGAGGAAAAGGTAAATCAGATCGTATTCCGGGTCACACCAAGCCATAATCCCGGTGAATCCGGTGTGTCCATAACTGGAAAGCGAAACGCAACGGCTGGTAGGACCGATTTTGCAGGTGTCAGGCTCTGGCTTGTCGAAACCGAGCCCCCGGCGGTTGAGCGGGAAAAGATCATTTTTGCCTGTGAAATGGCTTACCGTCTCGGGAGAAAAATAATACTCTCCTCCATACACCCCTTTGTTGAGATAGAGTTGGAGTATTTTAGCCAAATCTCCGGCGGTGGAAAATAATCCGGCATGACCGGCGACGCCGCCGAGCAGGGCTGCTATCGGATCATGGACATATCCCTTTATCTCCGTTTTTCGGTAGAGTTTGTCGATTGAAGAGGGAATGACGGCTTTTTTATTCAAGCGTTGATGGGCATGGTAGTCAGTCTGATACATACCCAGTTTCCGGAAGAAATTTTCTTGGCAATACTGGTCGATCGGCATACCAGTTTGTTCTTCCACTGCATATTTCAACAAGATAAAGCCCACGTCGCTATAAGTGTATTTTTTTTTGGCATTCAGCGGAGATTGTAATATCGAGCGGAGAATAGAGTCCTGATAGGCGGGGAACATATACAGTCCGGGCTCCATGTATCGATAGCCATTTTGGGGTGAATTAGACAGGGTGCTGTCGCGGAAACGATAGTTGAGATTAACATAAAGCCTGTCTTTCAGACGGGTAGTGTTGGCGGCAGTTCGCCGGGTGGTGAAAAGAGGTCCGGGAAGGGATTTTTTATCGATGGCGTCCACAAAAAGGGCGAGTGAAGATTTGAGACCAGCGTTATGGCAAAGGATTTCTTTCAAGGTAAGGTCCTTTTTATCTGTTGTTTGCAGTGCTGTATAATAGTCCGATAAAGGCTGGTCGAGGCTGATCTGCCGGTTGTCATACAATTTCATAATAGCCGGTAAAGTGGCAGTGATCTTAGTAACGGAAGCAATGTCGTAAATATCGCTTGTCCGGTTGGGGTCTTTTTTTTCGTAGGTGTGATGGCCGAAAGCTTGATTATAGACTATATAGCCGTCTTTGGCGACCAGTACCTGACAGCCGGGAGTCGCCCGGAGGCGGATGGCCGTTTTACAAATCGAATCGATCTGTTTCAGTTGATCGCCTGAAAGTCGGCACATCTCCGGTGTAGCATATCCTAATCGTGTTTTTTGTGTGTGCAAGCCGCTTCCGGCCGGATAGTCCGGACTGATACTTACCGGAAGTTGCCCATTGATGGGTATACCACCAAAGATGCTTTGTGCTGCAAACTGCTGGGGATAAAGGGAGTTCTCATACGAGATCAGCAGAGCATCGCCCGGCAAGGTGGTGTATCGGGCTAACCCGTAAGGAATAGCGGGATGGCACAAAATGACCCGTTTTCCTCGCAGCAGGTCCAACAAAGAGGAAAGGGCAGGGGAGTATCCGAAAGCTTTGGAAGAAGCGTTGACTGCTGCCTGATTATAAATCACGATGCAATTGAAAGGACGGAGCTTTTGCTCCCATTTTTTCAGCTCTTCGGCAGAAAGATTCTTGTTGCTGGTAAAGTGGGTCACCGGAGCATAACGACTCAAGGTTGTCTGGAAAGAGTTGACCGCATTTCCTCCGAAATTGATACTGGCGATACGGAGGGTATCGAGCCGTTTGAGCGGTAGGAGGGAGTCGCAGTTTTTGATTAGCGTAATGGCATCCCGGTAAAGGCTTTGTTTGAGAGCAATATCCTCCGGGCTATGGATGCGGGACCATAATCCGGGGCTCTCCGAGGGATATCTGTTCGTTAGGACGTATGTCGCTTTGGCATCCAGTATCTTTTTACATTTTTCGTCAATCATCTGTTCGGAAAGAATGCTGTCGGCAATGGCTTTTCGGATAGCGTTGACAGCTTTACTCAGGTTAGCGGGAAAAAGCAGGATATCGTTACCGGCGAGCAGAGCTTTGACTTCGGCTTCGCCCGGTGGGGTATTCTGAGTCACTCCTTTCATATTCATTGCATCGGTGATACATAATCCCTTGAATCCCATTTCTTCCTGGAGAAGATGACGGATGATTTCCGGGGAAAGGGAAGCTGGCGTTCCGGTCGAATCCAGAGATTTTACGTCCAGGTGCGATATCATGATGGCCGGGATATCGGCTTCGATCATGTTGATGTAAGGGTAAAGTTCTATGGAATCAAGCCGGGAGCGGTTATGCCGGATCAGAGGCAAGGTATGGTGGGAATCCGTATCCGTGTCGCCGTGTCCTGGAAAATGTTTAATGACAGGCAATACATTACGGGCCAGGGAACCTTTAGCATACAGGATGGCTTTATGGGTGACAGCTTCCGCTTGCTCCCCGAATGAGCGCATGCCGATAATGGGATTACGGGGATTGCTGTTGATATCTACCACAGGAGCAAAATTAACATGTACGCCTAATTCGCGGCAATGCCTGGCAATGGTGGCCCCCAGTGCGAAAAGAAGACTGTCGTTATGAACCGCTCCGGCGATCAGCATTTTGGGAAATTCCATAGCCGTTTCGAGCCGCCAGCCCAACCCGTGTTCGGCATCCATACCAATCATCAGGGGATATTTTGAGGCTTTTTGATAACGGTTGGTGAGCTTCACCTGTTCTGTGGGATTGCCTTGAAAAAAGATCAGGCCTCCGACATGGTATTGCCGGATTTGTTTTTCAATCTCATTGTTATAAGCTTCGTTTTGATTACTATAAGCAGCAATCATAAATAACTGACCGATCTTTTCTTCCAGCGTCATTTGCTGCAGAACCGAATCCGCCCAAAATGTATTTGTTTCTGAATATTTTCCAGCCATAGAAATATGGCTCGCCAGCAATCCCACTGCTATAACGACAAATCTCCTCAATCCCATTGCGATAATAACGATTAACTATGTTACTTCTTAAGTGTATGCAAAGATAGATAGAAATCGTTGGATTCCCAGAGCGGTAAGGTAAAAAGTCAGTTACGTTTTTACGGTATGTTTTCAGTGTCTATTTTAAGCATTCGGTGCAGAATCTTTATATAATCCTTTTATAGACAATTCAACCGAATTATTCGACGCTTTTTCAGTGCAACTACTGAAAAGTATACCGTATCCACTTAGTAAAAAAGTAGCGAATAAAAAGACAGTTGTTGTCATGGCAGGGAAGTTTTTATGGTTTCTTGATATTGATATCGCTATTAGATGTAAATAAAAAAATCAGAGAAAAAAAATATTTCTACAACTTTCTTATAATCAAACAAAGTGCTTTCAGCTCTGTTTTTTTTGTTAGTTTTGTATTATATCCGGTTTGAGTTTTGCCAGAAACAGATCATCTTTCGGGATAGCGTTGTCGTAAGTTGCAGGGTATTGGGCCATAAGACGAAAAAAAGCGATTAGAAAATGACAAGAAATTCAGATTGTTCCAACTGACTTAATTGAAACACAAAAGACTGTCCGGAAAATTCTTTCCAGACAGCCTTTCTGTGCTTTATCCTTGTTCGATTATTTCAACAGTTCGGCTACTTTTTCTTTCAATGCATCTCCTCTGAGGTCTTTAGCGATAATCACGTTGTTTTCGTCCAAAATAACCAGATGAGGAATTCCGCTTACACCGTAAGTCTGAGCTGCGGCATTCTGCCATCCTTGCAGGTCGGATACATGGTTCCAGGTAAGCTTGTCATCAGCGATAGCTTTTACCCAGTCATCTTTATCTGAGTCCAAAGAAATACTCAGGATTTCCAAGCCTTTCGGATGATATTCCTCGTATATTTTCACTACATTCGGATTTTCTCCACGACAAGGACCACACCAGGAAGCCCAGAAGTCAAGTATTTTCACTTTACCTTTGATCGAATGCATAGAGAGCGCTTCGCCTTCCGGAGTATTCAAGGTAAAGTCGGGGGCTACCTGACCTACGGCAACAGCCTGCATTTTTTGAATCCGTTCAGCAATTTTTTTACCAGGTTCGGTTGCTTTGGCATTTGCTCCTAACATGTCGTATTTTTTCTGTAATTCGGCTATATCATCGATACTGCTCATCTTTTGCGCCAATATGAAAGCAGCAACATACGTATCGCCATTTGCCTGAATCAGTTTGTCTTCCTGAACAGAGAAGTCTTCCTGTACTTTGTTGAACTCATCTGCGATTTCCTGCATTTTAGCTTCGTCGTTAGCCTGACGGGCAGTAAAATATTGCTGATTAAGTTCAGAACTTTTTTTGTTCACTTGCTGGGAAATAGCCGTGAATTGATTCAACAACTGCTGTGTTTCGGTACCTTCAACTTTGATCGCTGCCGGATCTTTCAGGTTGATGTTTGCCGTATATTGAGCGTTTTCGAGCATGATCGGTAAGAATACCCGTTTACCTGCGATGTTCAGATAAGCATCGGTCAGATTTTCGGTAGTTCCTGTCAGGGTGAATTTCCCCTCAGCGATCGGAGCCTGAGCTAAAGTGTCTGCTTTAGAGCCAGCTACCTTTAGCAAGTAAGCAGTTCCTGTTTGTTCACCTTCCAATGTTCCATTGATTGTATAAGTGGGAGTGTTGTTGCAAGCTGACAGCGCAAGCCCGATGACAGCTAATGATAATAATGTTTTCTTCATATGTTTATGAATTTGTGATAAAAATTAACAAACACAAAGGTAAGGATAAAAACAACAAAACGATGCCTGAAGCATCGTTTTGCGGTGTTAATATTTAGTTAATCTTTCGCTTCATAAACCAGAATTCGTTGAAGGAGATGTTCA
Source organism: Bacteroides sp. (assembly GCA_021771575.1). Lineage (GTDB taxonomy): Bacteria > Bacteroidota > Bacteroidia > Bacteroidales > Marinifilaceae > Odoribacter. The sequence continues at coordinate 13,983 of JAETOX010000057.1, forward strand.
GCCTCAACTTAGCGAATTTTTCCTGTATCAAGCCGTTTTTCTCCGTGCCCCGAATACCCAGGTCAAGGGCAACTCCCAGCACCAACATTCCGGCACGTTGTGTCATAAAAGGAATCTGGGCGCCCAAAGTCAGGGCGTAGGTATTGATATCGGCATTTTTAACGTTGATACCGTTGTGCACATAGTACCCTCCTAGCATATAACGGTTGCGTTGCCACCAGAACCGTCCGAATTGTTCCGGTTGCCAGGAAACTCCGAATGAACCTTTATGGTAATCCTTCAGTTCTTCGTTATCGCCGAATGTTTCGTAAGCCGACATTTTTTGAAAAGTATAATCCCCCGCAATATTCCATATATTTTTGTAAGCATAATTGAAACCACTGATGATGTGGAAAGGATATTTGATATAGCCACGCTTGAGCGTTAACTGATCCATGATAATGGATGATCCCGTGCTGGAATTGATCTTATAGGAAATAAATTCCTGTTTTGCCCTTAATTTTTGAGTGAAATTGAAAGCAGTTCCCAGATTCAGTTTCGATTTGGGTGAAAGATTTAATGTGTACTGAATTCCCGGAGTAAACAAAAAGTCGTGTACCCGGTTGTTATCACTGGTACGGATAGTATAACTATCTGGCAGCATCGGCGTCAGGGTCTGTTGTCTTTCTATTTTTCCGAATACTAATGAGGCATTCAGCCCGATAGACAGATTTTTGTACCGCCATGCCAGACCGAGATATCCGTTATTCAATCCTCCTTCACCGGAAATGTTCTGGTTGAAATAAGTATTACTACTTCCCGGAATCAGGTTGGTGTAGTACAAATCATACCCAATGTCCGATAATTCGGTAAACCCCAGCGACAAATACATTGTTTTGTAAAGCCGGAAAGCTATGTTGAAAGCCGCATTCTGGGCCACCCGGTAATTGGAACTTTCCTTAGAGGTTGAGAGGTGGGCATATTCACCTGTCAGCCCGAATTGGAAATAAAAGTGATTACTATCTAAAGCGGTATAAGAAGCTGGATTAAGATAATTGATATTATAGTTGTCGCGTAAACCTGCCGACACTCCACCCATGGCACTGTAAGGACCGATATTATCCGGTTGAAGTCCGAAACCATAAACAGAATAAGGTGTACCTATATTATCTTGTCCGTATCCTTGCAGGATAGAGACGGTCAGCAATACTAGAACGAAGAATCTTTTCATAATCTTGAACATCGGAACTCTGGTGATTAATCTTTATATGTAGCGTAATAGACACGTAATACCGGCTCATCTCTGAGCATAACCCGATTGAACGAAACGGATAAATCCGGTATAGTAAATAATAGTTGTCTTTGCGTTTCGGAATTCGGTGTTGTTACCAGTTGTTGGTAATAATCGGTGATGTTAAAGATATAACGGCTGTTGTCTACATTTACAGCATCATAGATATACTGGCCGGTGATGGCTTTGCTTCCGTCGCTGACAATATCTTTGATATCATTGTATTTGTTGGTGTAATATACATTGAGCGTTTGAGGCAGGGCGACAGGGGGAGCATACCATACGTGAGGTTTTAGCTCTAACTCAGCTTTGACAACTGTTTTATATGGTTTAAGATCTTCCGGTTCCGGTATGTCTATTTTTATCATATAACCGGCCAGACCTTGGGCTATGGCAAAATCATGTTCTGAAAACATAACTTCTTTCTTTTGATCGGTCAGAGTCGTCAAATCATAATTGGGAACCGACGAAGGATAGTTTCGTATCGAATTAAAATTGAATACGGGATTCTGGGTTAATAATTTGAGATCGAAATGATATTGGGTTTCTGCTTCATGATAGTGGAAACGCATATATAAACTATCTGCCATTGTTTTTAGTGTGATCAAATAGTTGTTGGTTTCAGCCGGACGTATGGTTAATCCTTTGAAATAAGTGATAAACTTGTAAAAGGGCGTAACTGTACTGGTTGCACTGGGCCGGAAAATAGGATCGTCATATTGCATTTTTTTGAAGAGATCCTGAATATAATTGGTTATCGGGATTTTGAAATACGCATATTCTATCGGGGCTCGTTTGGGATTAAAAGTGGTTGTGGCTAGCAGGTCGCCCACAGGGACCGAGTCGGTATTATAGAAGTAATCATAATGATCCGTATCGAGTGTCGGTAATTCTTTCAATTGATATAAATGGAAGGTCTGAGGAGTGGGACGTAAAGTATCTCCCCAAATTTTACCTCCATAACCGAAATGAAAAGTGACAGAGTCTAATGAATAACGTCTGGCAATGGAAGGCTGTTGAGAAGGGACTACCTGAAAGTAAGGACAGGCTATGGTTGTACCACTATATTCGTCCTGATATCGGCCCATGATCAGCGTAGGGGTGGTTCCGCCTGCTCTTCCGCTGGAAGTGATAAAAGAGTCAATTTTTATAGTGCCTGTTTCCCGTAGGGTGATTGTTTGTACCTCTACCTGATTACTATTGTATATTAAGTTTTGTCCGATGGTCGACAAATCGTTGTTGCAAGCATAGAAGCCCAGGACAAAAACAGTTAAAAGAAAGATCAATCGCATATAGAGATTTTTATATTAAACGACGCGAAGGTAAAACTATTTTTCTAAAAATGCAGTAATTGTCTGATGAAATTCTCGGTTGCATCCTTTTGCTTAACTAACAAAAATATTCTTTATCATTCGTATACATAAACGTGTGATTGATGAGAAATTATAATTGTTAAAAAAATATAATCCACAAGGATTCGTTGCATTATCTTTTCCGGGGGTTGGAATTATAAATAAAAAATGTTTAGTTTTGCCGGATGAATTTTGATTGAGATCAAAACGGGAATAATATTAAATCAGATAAAAAGACAGTTTATGAAAAGAATGAATTTTTTATGTCTGCTTGTTTTAGGCTTATGCTTTGCTGCTTGTCATTCGAATGATGATACATGGGGGGATTGGTCACGATCCTATTCTTTTGTAGGATGGAAGCGGACAAGTGCAGTTGCTTTTAAATTGGGGGAAAATGTTTATGTCGGCTTGGGATCAAATAAGGAAATGGAGAAAGAGGAAGACAGATTTATGAGAGATTTCTGGAAATTTGATGGGCATGCTTGGACAAGAGTGGACTCTTTTCCTGGTTTGGGTCGGGACGGAGCGGTAGCTTTTGTTGTAAAGAAAGGTGGCAAAGAATTGGCTTATGTGGGGACTGGATTCCGTGAAGTTGGAGGAAACAAACAATACTTTAAAGATTTCTATACTTTTGATGGTACTAATTGGGAAAAAGCGAATATGGCAGCGTTTCCGGGTGAACCTCGGCGCTTTGGAGTGGCTTTCTCGCTGAATAATAAAGGGTATGTCGGGACTGGTATGGCCGATGGTTCCCAGCCGTTAGGAGATATGTGGTGTTATGATCCGGATAACAATACATGGACGGACACCAAATTGAATACAACCGCTAGTTATGGAGCAAGTGTTTTTGTAATTGAAAGTCAGAAAAAAGCCGTTCTTTGTTTAGGAACAGATGGTTCGCAGTATACAAGAGAAGTCCGGATCTTCGATGGTCAGAACTGGACTG
>JAETOX010000295.1 GCA_021771575.1 Bacteroides sp.
AAAAAAGTGATGTCAGAGAGTTTTATAACGGACGGAACTGAAAAAGAAATCACGATTCCTTATGGTATAGCCATTCATCCCGAAACAGGCGATATATTCGTCACAGATGCAAAGAACTATGTATCGTCAGGGACTCTTTATTGCTTCGACAGAAAAGGACGAAAAAAATGGAGTGTCAGAACCGGCGACATTCCCGCCCATATAACATTTTTGCCAAGATGAAGAAAATAGCCTTGTTTTTATTGCCGCTTGTGTCCGCTTCGTGTGATCATGATATTCCGATGGTCAATCTCGGAATTGATGACACATACTATATCTATCGTATGCAGAAACTTGACCTGCATCCAGCTTTGACAGGAAAGGAATACAGATGGTATGAGGTTGATGAGGCCGGCAATGAAAAACTCCTGTCGTCGGAGCGCGACTATATTTTTATCGCAAGGGAAGAGGGCGTCTACGACCTGCGCTTCGAGATTATTGACGAATACACGCCATACGAGTTCGACTTCACCATAAATGTCGTTCACGAGGAGGTGGAGTATAGTCCATATATCAGCCGAGTCTATGAATATTGTCCTGCCCCCGGACAATTTATCAATGAAATGCCACGGTATGAGGAGGGCGACACTTATGCCGATATGCTCCATAAAGCTGAAGAATCCATTTCAGGCACCAACGACATTATGATCTCTCTTGGCGGATATGGCGGCTACGTAAGTTTCGGTTTTGACCATACTGTCATGAATGTGGAGGGGCAAAAGGATTTCAGGATATGGGGCAACACTTTCTATGAGCTTCTGCAGCCTGATAAAAAAGGTGGTTCGGCTGAACCCGGCATTGTTTGCGTGAGTTATGACGTGAATTGCAACGGCATCCCCGATGATCCATGGTATGAACTCGCGGGCAGTGAGTATTACTCAAAGGACACCAGGCACAAATATGAATTTACCTATCACCGGCCCGATCCTGACAGGAAGATTGTAGCCGACGAAGACAACAGTCTTGATGACATTTATTATATCCGCTGGACAGACAATGACGGTAAAGAGGGATTTATGGCTAAAAATATATTTCATTCACAGGATTATTATCCCAAATGGGTGGATAGCAATAGTATTTCGTTTTCCGGATCCTTATTGACCCCGAACGCGGTGGACATAAGCGGAATCGGGACATATTACATTCTTTACAGCCTACCGTGGGGATATGTAGACAATCACCCCAACGAATACGAGGATTTAAATTCCTTCGACATCGGGTGGGCAGTCGATACAGACGGCAGCCCGGTTTACCTGCCGGGTGTGGATTTTATCAGAGTGTACACAGGCCTAAATCAGCATTGCGGCTGGCTTGGAGAAACCTCTACCGAATTATGCCGAGCGCAGGATCTGCATATTCCGGCACTCCCCATTATGCCGCCTGACCCGATAAAAGATAACTTAAAACATAAATAACAAGCAATCAAAAACAAGGCGATGAGAAAATCTATTACTACTATCATGTCAATTGCGTTGGCCGCCATATCGGTAACAGCCCATCCGATTGATTTCA
>JAETOX010000296.1 GCA_021771575.1 Bacteroides sp.
TGCCATGGACGAACTTAAGCAAGGTATCGGTTTGAGAGCGCTGGGACAGATAAACCCGGCCAACGCTTATGCGGCTGAAGGTTTTGATATGTTTGAAGCGATGGTCGCTGAAATCAGAGAAGAAGCCGTTAGGTACTGCTACAGCGTAACTATCAATACCGGAACGGAAAGAAGACAGGTAATAGTCGGAGGGGAAGGCCGTAAGGACGAGTTCCGAGACGACGCGCCTCAGAGGCGTCCTGCACAGGGACAGGCGATGCCGAAGCAGGCGCCGAAGCCGGAGGAACCGAAAAAGCCTGTTACCGTCAGAAGAGAAACCCCGAAGGTGGGACGAAACGACCCATGCCCATGCGGTTCGGGCAAGAAATATAAGAATTGCTGCATGAACAAGGACTTGCAGCAGTAGTAATTGCAAGATGAGGCTAAAGCCGTAAAAAGGCTTTGGCCTTTTTAATTGCATGAGCATTTCCTCCAAAAGTGCTGCCTTGAGTGTAGCCTTGAGTGCAGCCGTGTAAAGTGCAGCCTTGAGTATACCTTTTAGGCCAAACCCGGGTACAAAGTATACGAAACCGGCGAAAAGGTATACCGGAGGTATACACATGAGCAAAAACCGTATACAAAGTATACGAAAACCCGAAATATGTATACCTCGACAGACGGATGCATTATCAAACCGCAGCCGATTTGTTGCCGAGCAATCATCAAAGAAAAATTTTTTTGTAGTATTTCACAAAAAAATACAAAATACCACTTGACATTATTACATATAAGAGTTAATATATCAGTATAAATTTTAAGAAGGAGAAGGATACCAATGCAACAGGTCATTATACTCGGATTAGAACTAATTATCTCAAACAAAAATAATTAAGCATTGATATTCTGCCTGAATCCGAGTAAATGAACTTATATGTATGTTAAAATTGACCTCGTTTCTAATTTCCGGTAGAAACGAGGTTTTTTTATAGAAAAAGAAAGGATTTTTAAGAAATGACAACAGAAATTACAAGTAATGTTGCCGGCATGAAAAACCACACAAAATCCAGCATAGGATATTTTATGCCGCCGGTGGAATCGACAAATTGGGTGAAAAAAGACCACATTGAAAAAGCTCCTATATGGTGCAGTGTTGACCTTAGAGACGGAAATCAGGCATTGGTAGTTCCGATGAACCTTGATGAAAAGCTGAGCTTTTTCAAACTACTATGTTCACTCGGTTTTAAAGAAATAGAAGTAGGATTTCCTGCTGCATCGGAAACTGAATATGAATTTCTGAGAACACTTATAGAAAAAAACTTGATACCGGAGGATGTGACGATACAGGTTCTCACTCAGTCAAGAGAACACATAATACGCAAAACCTTCGAGGCTGTTGACGGAGCAAAAAACGTAATCATACATCTTTACAATTCAACATCCGTAGCTCAGAGAGAACAGGTATTCAGAAAGAGCAAAGAGGAGATAAAAAAGATAGCCACATCGGGAGCCGAAATGATAAACGAATATGCAGATAAGTATCCCGATACCAACTTTACCGTCGAATATTCT
>JAETOX010000297.1 GCA_021771575.1 Bacteroides sp.
TATCATTTGCTCTGTTAACTGATACTTGTCTCAGCATATAGTCAACAACGCGCAACGCTCCTTTGAATGATTGTTGCTCATTCGCACTAAAAGACGGACAGGCTTGTCCAGCCCTGATACCTTTTGATAGCGTCATTCCAAATACCACATTACCGTGCGCACAAGCATTGCGGACTTCTCGAATTGCGGTTAGATAACTTTTGAATGTTTCGATAGCAAATTCTCTGAAGTGAGAACTGATAAGACTTTTATCTCTATCCCAAATCAGACTGTCATAAAGAACTTCCAAATTACCGAATGTCATAAATTCCATAGTCTTCCATGCCGGGGCATATTGTCCGAGGTACTTGGCATGATGTCGTTGTATCGGTAATTTATTCTTGATTGAACGATATGCCTCATTAGGGAACTTTCTTATAAAATCACTTGATACAACATTCGGATCGACAAACCATGTAGAGTTTGAATTATATTTATTGGAAAGCTCATAGATGAGGGTTGTTCGGATAGCCACCTCAATCCTTGACAAATATTTGTTCAGGATATTCCTCAAATCCATATCGAAATAGTACAACGCCACCACGTCCTCAATCCTTGTTCCGGGATTAACCATGTGCTGACGTCGATGATCGAGATGAGGATAAGTTTGCTCAAAAGGGAATAGATAGAAACCAAGCCGGTAATAACCTATATCGGCAAGGTACTCCTTAGCCTTAGGTTCATCGGATATGATAACTCCGTGTCGCCTAAGTTTCTCTAATTGTTCATCGAGCGTAGTGGCTCTTTTCGTATATGGTATTTTCCGTCGGGGCATATTATTCGGTCGATTGAACTACAAAATTACAAAATTTAATCGAGCCGTGCTATATTTTTATTGAGAGTCAACGCTTTTAGCACATTATAGCATTTTCAATACACTAATCACTGCGCGGATATAGCCCGGATCTTCGGCATAGCCAATCTTTTTCAGCCATAGTAAATAATTTCCACCCTTATATCGGTATTGTACTTTTGAATAATATGCCCGGACACTTTCGGTCCAGTGTTTGAACTCGTAGTATTTACCTGTCCGTGGATTGGTAAGCCCGAATAGATTGTGTTTGTTGCGACAGACCGGGGATTTGAACCAACCTGTTTCAAGTATTGCCTGTGCCAATACTATTTTCGGATATTTTATGCCGTTCTTTTCAATCTCGGCAATCAGATTTGGTATGGTCAGATCCGGGAGTACGGAACCGACCGGTGCTTGCCTGAGATGTGACTTTGATGTGGTGACACTGTGTGCGGATAGCTTATCCGGCATATTTTTTACGCCAACAACCGTATCCGAGAGTAATGATATTTGAGGCAATATGCTATCACTCTTATTGTCAGTGTTATAAATTTCTCTCTTGTGCATTTCAACCGTCACGGGAGAATCTTTTGTGACAGTGTAAAACTGGGCTGCGGCATACTGTGAACAGAAAACTGCACAAGCCATCGCAACAAAAATGTTCGGAATTTCAAATTTAGCAATCATGTGGGGATAATTTTGAGGCCGACAAGC
>JAETOX010000058.1 GCA_021771575.1 Bacteroides sp.
TTCGCTTTTGTCATAACCATCTTTCAGGCGTTTCAGGCCGCGCAATACATGGTGGAACGCTCCGATACCGTCTTGTTCTACGGCCTTGCGCCACAAGGCAGAATTACCATCGTCATCGGAAACACATACTACTTCCAGCCCTTTGTCATGATATTTTTTGTAAAGTGCCTTGAGATGCGGATTGGAAGCACGGTACGGCTTGCACCACGTTGCCCAGAAATCCAGCAGAATGTACTTCCCGCGCAGGTTGGTAAGGCGGAATGTGTCTCCGTTTATGTCCAAGGCAGAAAATGGAGGGGCAACAGCGCCTGGCGAGCTGGCAATGAGCTTACATATCTCTCCGGCAATCTCCTTGCCGACAGGGCTTTGCTTCACGGATTCGGTCCAACGGTTATAGTAACTTTGCAATTCATCCGGTGTCATCTCGTTGACAAACATCCGCATCAATTCCGGGGTAATATAAGAGTCCGGACGACTATCCGCGAAAGCGAGTTGAATCCGCTTGTATTCCTTGCTTAAGGAATCCATTTGCCGGTTCTGCAACTCTGCGTCTACACCGGAGTGAGCGTGCTGAGCCCTTAAATAATTCGCATTTGCCCCAAAAGAAGGCCTCAAGCGTCAACAGGAACAGACTTTTCCCGAAACGACGCGGCCGGCTCAGGAAATAAGGTTTCCCCATATTGCTCTGGATGCCAATCGGCAAACGCCGCGGGAGTGATTCATGCAGAATATCCATAAGGCTGACCATTTTACGTTATCACGCAAAAGTAGATAAAATCCACGAACTTTGATATTGGTAAAATAAAAAATCAAAGCTACACATATTGTTCCATATCTACTTTTCACTGCCAGTACACAGTTTCTGTCAAGAATCCATGCCATGCCCGTTATTGATAAAGGCCGGCAGATAATTGCGGCTAGTTTTCAGTCACAGATTTTTCCACCCCATACTTGAAATCCGACTTTAACTATGTTTGAAAACTGTCTTCAACTATGCACAAAGGGAGCATTACCTTATGCTATAATCAGTTGTGGTTTCATTTTCCGAATATTTCTTCTAATTTTTCATCCATTTTTTCATGCGGTTCGCCCCTCCGCCGTAACGGCCGATAATGACACCTTCACAGTCGATCAGGATTTTCGTCGGATATGAACAGCAAACCAAAAAAGCCTCTCGAAATACTTATCGAACAGAATGGTATACGCATTCCAGTCATTTTTCCTCAAAAGCCTGATCAGTTATTGTTCTTCTTCCACGTTAAACGCTAGTATTAAAATTCCGAAGTATACAAAATATTCTATTTTTTATAAACCAATATTTAGGTTATGAAAACTAAAATATTAATTTTCAAAATTTTTCAAATACCGTGAAATAATGATACGGTCACAGCATCGTTGCACTATTGGAGCAGGAGATCGATTTGCTGATTGATAAATTCGATTTCTTCTGCCTCGAGATCAATATCGGCAGCTTTTGCATTTTGAATAGCTTGTTCGGCATTCCGGGCCCCTACTAAAGCAATGGTTATACCAGGGTGCTCGATTGTCCAACGGATCACCAACTGAGCCAGGGTAGCCTTTTTCTCTTCTGCCAAAGGCCTCAATTTTTCCAGAAAATTATTGGTTTTGTTGATACTTTTCGAAGTAAAAAAAGGATTGGCTTGACGATGATCGCCTTCTGCAAAGGTCTGCCCCGATGTCATTTTGCCGGTTAATAATCCCCGCTCCAATGGACTATAGACAATAACCGATTTGTTATTCCGTATACAATAAGGAATCGTTTCCCGATCCATTCCCCGGTTGACCATACTATAAGGGATTTGATCCGAGACCAGACCAATGAGTTTATCGGCGTCTTCCAGTAAAGCCGCATCATAATTACATACACCGGCATACCTGACCTTTCCCTGTTGGATGAGGCGTTCTACAGCTTCAAAGGTTTCACTCATAGGAGTCGTACTGTCCGGCCAATGAATCTGATAGAGATCAATATAATCGGTTCCTAAGCGACGCAAGCTATCTTCACATTCCCGGATGACACTTTCCTTGCCTGCATATTTATAAATATCAATGGGATGGCCCTGATTATCCTGACTCTTAAAAGCAAAATCGCCCTTTGCCAAATCCCAACGCATACCATATTTGGTCAAAATCCGAACCTGGTCCCGAGAAATTCCCCGTATAGCTTCCCCGACAATCCGCTCACTTTCACCCTGTCCATAAATAGGAGCTGTGTCGATTGATGTCACCCCTAAGTGATATGCCGCCCGAATAGCTTCGATGGCTGCCTGACGATTGGTCTTTCCCCACATCCAACCACCGGCAGCCCAAGCACCGAAGGTAATGACCGATAGTTCTAAATCTGTGTAGGCCAATTTTCTGTATTCCATATCAATTTTAGTTTAATCATTTCTTTGATTACGAAAACCGGAAGCAGGACGTTCCGGTTTTCTGGGAGTAATCCTCCCAAAAAGTGAAAAAGCCCCCCAATAATCATTACCCAGAGGTAAACTCTCCCCCAATTTTCAGCAGGATTGGAATAACATACGGCAAAATCTTTGTCCAGCTTTTCTTCACAAGCGACTAAACCCATCAAAAAAATCCCTATTAGCAACAAATACTAAGATAAATGTTTTCATGATCGGATCGTCTCATTGCAATAAATATACATTTTTTTAAAAACGGTAAGCAAGCCCCAAAGAAGCGGTAATTGCATTGGAGGAATATTTTCCGGCAAACACCTCATTTTGCTGGGTGACTACATTTTTCAGATTATACGAACCATCACGGCTAAATCCTTGAATATAAAGGAAAGCAAAATCTATCTGAAAATGATCCACCGGTTCGAAAGTCAAGCCCGCAGAGACTCCTAATTTATTCATACCCGGAGTTTCGGGATTGAAATTATGGCCACGAATAGGACTTTGATCAAAATAAATACCAGCACGAAGATCAAGACGATCGGTAGTTCTATATTGAGCACCTACCCGGGCTATAATTGTATTTTTATAATTTTTCTCAGCCTTGATGGTATAACCATTCAACACATTGGGCGTAAATTGCACATTCAATGAGTCGTAGGCGCTCCACCCCACATATTGAAAATCCAAAGCCAGTTCCCATCGTTCTGCAGGCCGGTAGCTGACTCCTAAAGTTGTATTCGAAGGTAAAGGCAACTGGGCTTTAAAAGTACCTTCATTCATCGGCGGAACTTTCAGTCCGGCATGAAGCTGGCCCAGCATAATAAACAGTTGTTCGATCTTCAAACTTGCATAGTTGAGCTCGGCTTCGCCTTCCTTTACCTTCATTTTGATTTTAGAACGATAAGATAAACCTAAAGTTATTTTTTCCGAGATATCACACATAATTCCTACATTGAAACCAGCCCGCACTTTTGCTTTCCCTGTCAACGTAGCAGCAACCGGGACTGCCCCATCGATTTCCGAAATCGTATGAAGGATCACTTCCTTTTGGGCTACAGGAAGTTTATCATCTGGAATCAGTCCTACAATGCCTTTCAATGACTGAAATTCTGCCGGACTAAAAAGCGCCCGTGATAATTCCACATTTCCTACCGCCAAATCCAGACCTATACCGACACTCAGTTTATCGGTGATTTTATAAGAAAAAGTAGGCTGAATGACGTAAGATTTTAAAGCAATATCCTGAATGACATTCGAACCTCTCCAGTTTTTCGGCCATTTCAGGGAACTTCCATAAGGAGTAGTCAAAGCTATGCCCGCAGCAAAATTATCATAAATTTTAAAACCGGCGTACGCATACAAAGGAGTACTTACCGGATTTTCAGTCTTTTCTGAATAGTCGCCGTTTTTGTATTTGGCATTCGCCGCAACAAAAGATACGCCGGCCGAAAAATCAAAAGCATTCCGCATAAAAACCAAACCTGCCGGATTAAAATGCATGCTCTCTGCACCTAATTTCATACCTGTACCGACATGTCCCATACCCGTTTGTTTAACACTCAATACATTCACCTGGTATCCTTCTGCAAACACCGGCATCAAAGCAGCAAATGCCAGTAAGGATAAAAAAAATTTCTTCATAAAAATCATTTACATTCATAAAAAGCGGCTCCGGATTCTCCCAAACCCGCCACTAAAGTTTAAAAAATTTTAAAGTGTCAAAAATAACTACTTTTTACCCCGCTTGTTTCTACTTTACGGTATGGAACACAGGAAAGTTATAAAGACAGGATATCGATTTTCTCTATCTGGTTTTTACCTGGAAAATGAAGGAACATCTTTGAGAACGACAACGAATCACGAAGGGAATAGCAATTGTCCCCTACCTGCTTCCGCAGGAGAATTTACCCTAAGCGTCGCCACACAGCATATCAGCAAAGATACACCGCTTAGAAAGCCATATAATCTATCCTAAGCAGAACCACTCCCGAATAAACATAACAATCTCTTATAGTAGGGTAGACTTACACTATATTTTCAAGTAAGTCTACCCTTTTTTCTTACAAATTTATTTTCCCCTTATTCTTTTCACCACCTCGTATCCTTTTTCTGCTTTGCCGGTGCAATTGATCCAAATAACGCATTGTCATTTTTTCTTTATACGGAAACATCTTCTTTCATCATCTTCCGAAAGGTGTTCATACATACTGGTACTTCTTCAACCACATAATTAAGATAAATCTTGCTCAATGATAATTCACCCTGATCGACATATCGATTGGCAATTTGTTGCACTTCATAGGCTAATTTCAAATAACTTAATTGTTTTACTACCGTTTTATTCTCATCCATAGTCAATATTTTATGTTTACAAAATGATTAAATATCAATAAATATCATATTGCAATTCTTTTTTTCTTCTATATGGATAACCGCCGAAAGTTTTAATGTATCGAAAATAAGTTTTGCATGTCCTTTGAGATTCCGTAATGTTAAAACAGAATGATTTACCTTCAATTTCCGGTTAAACATAACAAGGAATCCGATCATGCTACAATCGACCATACGTACATCTTGAAAATCCAGGATAATATGTATATGGGATTGTTCGACAAAAGGGGATAAACGTTTTTTCATATCTTCAACTTGGATTATGTTTAAACGGGCAGACAAGTGAAGTAAAACAACAGTATATTTAAATGGAATATTATAAAACATCTTGCTATTTTTGATTTTTTGCAAAATTTACAATTTATAATGGAAGTGTTAAGTAGTTTACCAGCATGTGGTACACGAAAAGAATACGGCATGAAAATTTACACATCAGCGACCTTTCTTTATCGGTTTGAATTTTTATGTTTTAGAACTCTTTCAAAATAATTAAAAGAATTGAAAACGGTCAATGAGATCGAAAAAGCTCAGACCTTTTAACGTTTCTGATCACTTCGCCGTTTTCACTATGTGGATTTTGTTATACTGCAAAATTGTATAGGATAGCTTATTTTTGTATCTTTGTGTCAGGACTATACAAAGAAATAAATACGGATGACAACTATCGAATTCAAAATCACCGGAGAGTATATAGAGCTAATTAAATTACTGAAAGCAACACAGGTAGCTGAAAGTGGAGCGATGGCAAAAGCCTTGGTAGAATCGGGGGAAGTAAGACGTAACGGAGAAAAAGAAAACCGCAAACGGGCAAAAATCTGTAGCGGCGAAGTGATAGAAGCCCTGGCTACCAAGATCAAAGTAATCGACTGAAAAAGTGACCTGTCTCAATACATTTCCAACATATTCTTGACCGATCCCAGATAGTATTCTTTCCATCCTTCCGTAATCTCTTCGTAAACATCTACGGGGATATGGATATGTGTCAGTTCGACAAGAGTTTTCGGACCTTGCTTTTTCAATAACAAAGTGACTATTGAGGATTCTTCCTGTTCACCGAAAAACCATTCCTGGACTAATTTTTTGTTGGGAACTACTTCGAGGTTTACCCCGGTAATATCACCCTCCCAAAGCGAAAATACATATCCCGCTTCAGGTTTCATATCAGCGGGATAACCACTCCATAACTCAATCTGGAAAGGGGTAGTCAAAGCAGCAAACACTTCTTCAGGTTCTGCTGCGATTTCTAAAGTATATTGAAAATTCATCATTAAACAGATTATTTAGTACAAAGATAGGTTTTCTTCAGGAACATTTCTTAAAAACTCCAAATTTTCCATCAGATTATCGGCCCAGGGATATCCCATCACCTGAAACAATTGATAACTTTCGTCGGCAACATCCATCTTACTATACTGATTTTCATGAATATAATTCAAATATTTCAATACACGGAAAGCATTGAAATGGTCGAAAAAACGTTTGATGAACTGCTGGCAGGAAGCACAATTGGCATTGGCTTCAGCTATCATAGAAATGCCATCAATGCGGGTCAAAAAATTTTGCAAACCGGAGGATTGCGACTTTATATACCCTTCGACCTTCCGGTCATCGGCTTTATATAAACCGGCAACCCCTTCAAAAAAAGTCTTCAAGCTTTGAAAAGCTTCCAAACGATACACCGGAAAATATCCCTCACTTTCAACGATCTGCCGAACTGAGCGGCCAGTTCCAAAAGGAGTTCTGGCAGAAAAACGGGGGGAAGGGTAAACACGAGTAGCCGACAGAAGCGCATAGCGACCTGTCCCGATTAGCTTTTGCAAAAAATAAAAATCTTCACCGGCCTGACGCTTGTTCATCCCTCCCTGAGCGACATAATCTACAGCACGTACCGCAAAAGCCGAACCGATACAGGAATAAGCATAGGGATGTCCGGCATAAGCCAAAGCCAACCGATAATAACGGAGGTACAATTCATATTTGATCATAGCTGTTCGTTCTGGTCCCCGACATTCTTCCAGACGATGAGCATAAGCAATGGAAACACCTGCTACCCGATTTTCTTCAAAAAAACGAATGGTTTGTTCCAAATAGCCGACATCTACCAATGTATCTGCATCCAATGAGAGTATAGGAGCATTCGGTGCAGCAATACGGTAAAAAAAAGCAGCAGCCAGATCCATAGCAATTTTACGGGCCAGCCCTACCCCCGCATCTTTAGCCGGTAAATCGAAAGCTTCTACAACCTGAAATTCCAATATATCCGAATTCCGGACTTCTTTCCTCAACCGCTCCGCCAATATCCGGTTCGCCTCTTTTATCCTCATATCACAATTTTCTCCATGATTGACGACCAGAATAACACCGGCTTTTCCCCGGCTGAGACGGCAGGTATATAAAGAGGCTATTGTCCTGAAAATATCCGGATCATCGAGTATTGGAATGATGACAATGCCCCTGACTTCTCCGGTGAAAACCAACTGTCCAATAAGAGGATTTCGCTTAAAATAACGTTCAAATACTTTCATAAACATAGAAAAAAAAATAAAAATAAAAATAAAAAGAGGCTGAAAATCAGCCTCTTCAAATCGATAGAAATAAGCTATTATTTATTCCTATTATTTTTCTTGTAATTCTCATTCAAGCGATTTACCACATCCCGGGTTACATCGAAACCTTCCTGAGCATAAAGCACATTTCCGCCTAATTGAGTACTCAATACAATATTAAAGCCTTTTTCTTTGTTATATTCTTGCAGGAATTTAGTCAATTCATCGAACAATTGCCTGTTCAGTTCACTTTGTTCCCGCATGGTTTTATCTATTATTTCCTGCTGCAACCGCTTCAGATTTTCCTGTTTGATCAACAGTTTATCCCTCGCATCCATCATTCTGGCTTCGGAAAGGAAACCATTATTCTGCACTTTACGTTCAAATTCGCCAGCCTCCTGATCCAAGCTTTTGGCCTTTACATTCAATTCTGTTCTCCGCTCTTCCTGTTTTTTCAGGAAAGCCTCATTCAACTCCACTGCCAACAAATAATTATTCATTAAAGTGTCGGTATTAATATAGACGATCTTCGTCGCTCCGGCATTATTGCTCGTCCCTTCCTGCACGGCAGCTGTTTCAGGGGCCTTACGACCTGAAAAATACAATATATACAGAATAACGACGGCAATCAATAGCACAGCATTCACTACAATAGACAGATTTTTCATAGATGTTATAAGTTCGTTAATAATTCAAAAACGCAAAATAATTTACTTTGTTGAAAACCTTTATTTATTTGCACTACAAAGATATATTTATCTTGATTTAATTGTCTTTGTTTTCCTTTTTTTCTAATTAATAAATCTTCTTTAACATACTTGTCTTATTCTGTAGTCATGCATAAACCGATAGTTCCGCAATCGTAGAATTCCGGAATTTCGGTTTTACCCTTCCTAACAAAATACAGTGCGACAGCTTATCGTCAATTTCTGCCGTTGTCTTTGGCAATTTCCGTATGTTGCAAAATATTTAAAAGCAATTCACGGGCCCGAAACAACTGAGCTTTTACCGTACCCAAAGGAATGGACAGGGTATCGGCAATTTCTTCATACGAAAATTCATCGAAATAGCGCAATTCGATCAATCTCCGATATCTTCCTTTTAAAAGAGCGACTTTCTCACGCATAAAATCAGCACGCTGCTGACGAATCGCTTCTTCATCAGGCGTACGGACATCCGCCGGAATACTATTGATATATCCCCGGTCTTCCGGATTGATATCATCTACATCTAAAGAAACCATCTGGGCTTTCTTTTTCCGAATAAAGTCGATCGTATTATTCGAAGCGATCTTAAACAACCAAGTGCTGAAAGCAAACTGAGGAGAATAATAATTTAAACTTGTAAAAGCCTTCTCAAAAGCCTCGAACATCAGATCTTCGGCATCCGTTCGGTTATTAACCATTTTCAAAATCATAAAATACACCGAATCCTTGTACCTCTTAAACAACTCTCCATAAGCCTTTTCATCTCCCGCAATTGCATTACAAACAATCTTATAATCATATAAGGCTTTCTCCGACAAGTTACTTGTTATCTCCATTTCTTTGCAGTGAATATTGAATAAATACTATAATACCATTTATATATAAAACCAAACGTATTTACAGTGAACGAAGTTAAGAATAATTTCCTTAGCCCGAGATGCCTTAAGCAAACATTTATGACTATAAAATCTATTAAAAATGTTAATATTATCCCAACTGCTACGTATTTATATAAGGAGGTAAAAATAACAAAATAAAAAGCTAGTAAATAAAAACCGGTTTCGATAAAAAAATCCGCACTACTACACATACGAGCAGGCACAGACCATCTTCTTTTAGTGGCATAATAATAAGAAAAATCGTCTTTCCAAGTTTTCTTACTTTGTCCTTCCATTACCACCCGCGCTTTTGGTTCTTTCACTGCCTTTACTTTTCCTTTACGAGAGAGCTCACAAACCATCTGGGTATCATATCCGATGTATTCCTGTGTATTTCCGGAAAAACCTCTTCTTTCAAGATAATACTTTTTCCGATATCCCATGTTGTTCCCGTTGCCGGTAACATAAATGCCTTTTTTCAACAAAGTCACCGTTTTCCAAAACCACAGAAAACGGAAATATCTCTTTACATTGTTTTTTTCTCCTTCAGCAGCATAATTAGAATACCCAATAACTACTGCGGTATCGGGTGCAAAATAAGAAGCCATAGTTTTCACCCATTCATCCGACTCCGGTATATCATGAATTTCCGAAAAAAGAAGAATATCATAACGAGCAGCCAGCACACCGATATTAATAGCAATTTTCTTCGTGCGCCGGAATTTAGTTTCCGGAAAGATGCGGGAGGTTTTCAAGTGAGGATACTTTTTCTGAAATTCTGACAACACATCCTGTGTTTCATCCTCGGAGCATTCATCAACCACAATCACTTCATACTCCGGATAATCTTGGGTGAGAAAGGCCTCCAGATTTTTCTCCAGGAATTCCGCTTTATTGGCGCAGGTGAGAATCACAGAAACTCCTTCTTGTGACCCGGTTATTATGAATTTTTTTTTCGACACCAAAGTCCGTCCCCGCCCGATGATTAGAAATAAGTGTACACAAAATAATGTACCCAACAGCACCAGCAGATATCCCTGATATCCCAGACTGCTCCAAAATTCCATAAAATTACTCATTACAACCCTCTAAAAAATCATTAGCTCAGAAAAGAGCTAATTTGCTTGCTTTCATTTTATTCAACATACAACTGAAAAAAACGTACAAATATAGTCACTTATTCAAGATAATTTTTGCATTTTAGCATATAATTTATCACTTTTATTGTAAGTTACTAACATTAAATTTCAATCACTATGAATCAAAAAAGCAAAGGAATTATTGGAATATTAACCGGAGGCGGGGATGTTCCTGGTTTGAATCCGGCAATCAGAGCCGTCACGATCAGGGCTTTAAGAGAAGGTTATAAAGTCATCGGTATCCGTCGGGGATGGAAAGGACTGGTAGATGTTGTTCGGGATAAGAAAGCCGATAACTCCAGTAATTATTTTGAATTAACCGAAGAAATTGTAAATAAAGCGGGACGCACTGGAGGTACTTTTCTACATTCCTCCCGAACCCGGGCTTCCCATGTGCCAAAAAATGCCGTTCCCGAACATTTAAAAGATAAGTATACCAATGAAATCAATGATCTCACACCGGAGGTACTCAAGAACCTGGAATTCATCGGTATCGATTTCCTGATTCCTATCGGGGGAGACGATACGCTGAGTTATGCCGTGCGTTTGAGTCAGGAAGGGGTAAAAGTAGTAGCTATCCCTAAGACTATGGATAACGATGTGCCAGGAACAGATTATTGTATCGGTTTCAGCACCTGCATCACTCGAACCATAGAACTGACACACGACCTGCGTACCTGCGCCGGTTCGCACGAACGATTGCTAGTGCTCGAAGTTTTCGGTCGTTATGCAGGATTTTCCGCCATGTTACCTACCCTGGCCGGTGCTGCCAATCGTTGCGTCATACCGGAATATCAGTTCGACATCGAACGACTGGCAGAACTCCTTTGCCAGGACCGTTACACCAATCCCAGCAAATATTCAGTCGTTCTTGTTTCCGAAGGAGCCAGTTATTGTGGTGGGCAAATGATGTTTCAAAGCGACGAAACCGATATGTTCGGTCATAAAAAATTAGGAGGGATCGGCGATTATGTATCCAACGAATTAAAAAATCTTTCTCCTAATTTCAATAAAGGAGAAACCATCAATGTAATCAACCAGAAGTTAGGTTATCTGGTCAGATGCGGCAATCCGGATGCCATGGATTCTATTGTCCCGATGGCTTATGGTAATCTGGCCTTAGATCTTATATCCAAAGGTATGCACGGGCGTTTGGTGATTCTTCGCAACGGCCGCTATGACAATGCTCCGATCGATATCGTGACAAGCAGCAAAAAAATAGTAGATATCAATAAATTTTACAATACCGACCGTCTACGTCCTCAATACAACAGTTTTGAATTTATGCCACAAATGATTCTTTAAACTAAAAAAATGAAGCTATAGACTGAAGGTGAGGTTCACCGGAGCCTATAGCTTTCACTTGCTTACTTAGTTTTTTCAGGGTTACCGTCCTACATTCACTGTATCGGGAGCCACACTATCGACAGAAATAACGACTGTTTCCGACTCGATTACAGTAGCTCTGTCCATAGGTTGTGTGGTCATTCTTTTTTCAGCAGCCCGTTCCCTTTTCTTTTGTGAATTTCCACAGGAAGTCATTCCGAAAAGCAAAACAACCGCTGCGGCAAGAATCCATACTGAAGAATCTTTTGTTTTCATTTCCTGTTTTCATTAGATGTTACAGGAATCTTTTACGCTCAAAAGACAGAAAAGTTTACAAAAACTGGAATTTCAGCCCCAATGAGAGATTGAATATATCAGTAATTTTCAGGTATTTATTACAAAAACAGCTAATGATGTAAAGATCATTGGTTGCAAATTCATAAAACAAGGAAATCCGGTTAGATAAACCAACTGGCTTTATTTTAAAATCGATACGCTGTCCAAAAGCCAGATTAAAACGCAGGTTGGTAGCCAATCCGTAATATCCATCCGGATATTTGTCCGGCTCCCGGGACCAAAATTCATCGCCAAAAATTTTATTCATATAGAGACTCACAGTCAAAGGCTCTACTCTCCAATGAGACTCCCCGATCCCTATTTTCCAAGGGATGTAGTTTTCTTTCAAGGTAATGGTCGCATGCCCGCTTTTTCCATCGAAACGAGGCAGATACCCTAAAAACAAATCCGTTTCCCATTGTTTCTTTTTTCCATAGTCCCAACCGATACCGAGCGAGATCACTCCCATAGATCCGGCATACTGAATTTTTTCATAACATGGTATAAGACGTTCCCAACCGGCTTTGTAACGTTCCAGCTGCTTTTCCTGCCGATTCTGCGCATACCCTTCCGGAATGGCTATGACCAGCAACAATAGTCCAGCAATCAGATCCTTATAGCTATTCCGATTAAAAATAGACCACTTCACACTCATAATTTTCCTTTGTCACGGTAAACAATAAATAATTACGATGCCCCATCGCATCCGATCCATAATAAATTACTCCATCTCCAAATATATCGTCTTCCATCAGCCGATGAGCATGAGCATGCACACAAAACTTCAAATTTTTGAAGCGTTTCAAATATTCATGAAAAACATCTTTTACATTATTATTAAAGACAACATCTCCGGGCTCGGCATGCATCGTTGCTATGGTTTGTTTATAGGACAGTGTATCTCTCAATTGCTGTTTCAAAAAATCGAAATCAGGCACCGGAGTCGCATAATCGAATTCCAGAGCATTGGTATTCAGACACAAAAATTTGATTCCACTGTAGATAAATGAAAAATTCAGTTCCCCGTACATAGCCTCATATATTTCTCCTCCTGTCCCTAAATGATCGTGATTGCCGATCAACGCAATGTAAGGCACTTTCAATTTATTCATGATATCATGCACCCAGCAAAATTCTTTCTTCATTCCAAAATCACTGATATCTCCGCCATGAATCACAAAATCCACCTCATTCCGCCGATTAACATCTTTCACAAAATCTTCGGTTTCATCATACCATCTTTGTGTGTCTCCCATAAAAACGAACCTCACTGTATCCGCATTTTTATCCGAAGCCAAAATCCGCTCGATATTCTTTGCATTGATGTTCTTATACCTTTTATCGAGCCGGGTATCATAAGGATGATACTCGAAAGGATCACATCCGGCGAACAGCACACTTATCCCCAGATAAATTATTCCACGACATTTCATGTTTTTAATTTTGCAAAAACCAATGCAAATAGTGTGCCTAAAAAAGTTATCTTTGTCTGTTAGTTTGAAAAAATCAAAATATGAATATTCATTTTATTGCCATTGGTGGAAGTGCTATGCACAACTTAGCACTGGAACTCCACAAAAAAGGCTATCACGTGACCGGGTCCGACGACGAAATTTTCGAACCTTCCAAAAGTAGATTGCAACACGCCAGCTTATTACCGGAAAAATGGGGTTGGTACCCAGAAAAAATCGATACCCGCCTCGACGCTGTAATTTTAGGTATGCATGCCCGGGAAGACAATCCGGAACTACAAGAAGCCCGGCGTCTTGGGATTCCTATTTTCAGTTACCCTGAGTATTTATATGAACAAACTAAAAACAAAAAGCGAGTGATTGTGGGAGGAAGTCATGGCAAAACCACAACCACTTCTATGATTATGCATGTACTCCGAAGTTGCGGAATAGAATTCGATTATATGGCAGGTGCTTTACTGGAAGGATTCGACACGATGGTACACCTAAGTGACAAAAGTAAAATTGCCGTTTTCGAAGGTGACGAATACCTCTCTTCGCCCATAGACAGGCGCCCAAAATTCCACCATTATCATCCGGACATTGCAATATTGACTGGAATTGCCTGGGATCATATCAATGTATTTCCTACTTTTGAAAATTATGTCGAACAATTCGCCCTTTTTATAGAACAGATTTGTCCAAACGGAACACTGATCTACTATGGGCAAGACGAAAACATAGGACGAATCACAGGTAGGGCACCGGCTTCCGTTCGTTGTATTCCTTACAACACTTTTCCGCATGAAGTCCGGGCAGGCAAAACCAACCTTATCCATCAGGGAGAAATCCCACTGCACCTATTCGGCGAACATAATTTGCAAAATATCTCTGCTGCTTACCTGGCATGCCGGGAATTGGGAATTTCCGATGAAGCTTTTTTCAAAGGCATTTCCAGTTATAAAGGAGCAGCCAAACGCCTGCAAAAGATAGCAGAAAACGAGAAAGCAACGGTTTTTCTGGACTTTGCCCATTCCCCATCCAAACTTCAGGCTACGCTTCATGCTGTCCGTGAACAATATCCTGGACGCCGTTTGATCGCCTGTATGGAGCTTCACACTTTCAGCAGTCTGAATGCAGCTTTTTTACCCCAATACAATCATACCATGGATGAAGCCGATGAAACTATTGTCTTCTTTAATCCAGAAGTAGTCCAGCATAAACGTTTACCGAAAATCAGTGGAGAAGACGTCAAAAAAGGTTTCGCCAATCCCCACTTAAAAGTCTTTACAGACAACGTTGAATTAAAAGCGGCCCTCGAAAGTGAATCCTACAGCGATAGCGTGTTGTTAATCATGACATCAGGCAATTTCTCTGGAATCGATATACAGCAATTAGCTACCCATCTACTAACAAAATAAGAATAGCCGGGAAAATTCCCGGCTATATTCACCAAGCTTCTTTCTCTGAAAACAAGAACAAATTTGTATATTATATTCAACTAGAAGACATTCTATATCTTTCATTTATCTATTCATTGTAACGTAATCTCCCGGTTTTATTATAACTTATAAACGAAGATTCATACAAATGTAAATAATTTTCTAATAAAAACAATGTATAATCTTTACAAGTAAATAATTTTATATTGCGCCTATTATGGATATGTCAATAAATCAAAGACTTGGAAGTTTTCTATATGAGAAAAAAATTTCGCAAGAAGAACTGAGAATCAGGCTAGGATTAAAAACACGCCAACAAGTGAGTAATTGGATAAACTGCCGGGACCATATTCCTGATAAACATCTGCTGGGTATTATCCGACTATTTCCTGACCTGAATGCCAATTGGCTAATCCGTGAGATTGGTACTCCTTTAATCGATCAAAAACAACTCCGACAGGTCAATCGCAATGAATTCGGTTTTTGCGAAGAATGTATCGAAAAAGATAAGGAGATCGAAACGTTGAAACTCATGCTCATCAAAAAGGAAGAAGAAATCGAAAAGAAAGAAAAAGAAGTAAAAGAGGTTTGCCGGGAACTGGGAAAAATAGAAGAACGTCTGGCACAATGTGAAAAAAAGCAGTTAAGCAGACAAGCAAAAACAAATAATGGAAACACCTGATATTCAATAGACAAATATTCAAACGCCTGATATTTTTTAATAGTCAAGACTTATTCTGACAGTTTGTTTACTATCGGACCAAAAAAACTGTCAGCTGTTTGTTGCGAAGTTACGCAACTTTCTTCACTCTCCCAACCGAATGGCGTTTTATCAACCTCATTCGGTTTTATTATTTCCTGATTTTGGAGCTGGTATTTCCTTGCTACAGCGATCCCTTCGATAAAAGTCTGCATGGATGTTTTTCCGAAACAGTACTTCCCGGAATGTGTTCTTTCCGTGTTGTAAAAATTCATCCACGCATCAAGATCGGCTTGCAACTGTTCGATAGATGTATAGATTTTCTTTCTGAATGCGATAGCATTGAACTCATTTTGCACAGTTCTGTTAAATCGCTCACAGATACCATTTATCTGTGGGATTTTCGCCTTAATCCTAGAATGATCAATGTCTTACACAGCCAGATACAGTTCATACTCGTGATTTTCCCCGTTTCCGCAGTATTCCGTCCCTCTATCTGTGAGCATACGCATTAATTTCAAGTCATGCTGCTCAAAAAAGGAACCACTCCATTATTGAGCATATCGGCAGCGACAAGCGCATTCTTTCTGTCATACAGCTTAGCAAATCCAATTTTGGAGTAAGTATCAATGACGGTCTGTCGATAAAGATGTCCCAGTCCTTTGATATATCCCACATAATAAATGTCTTGGACAACAAGAAAACCGGGATAATAAGTTTCTATCTCTTCATGAGCCTACTTTTCTTCTTTTGCTTTCTCCAATGCCGCCAATTAGTTCTCATCAAGGATGATACACGCTTGCTCCACTTTGGTTGACAATGCTTTCAGGCGTTTTTGAAAAGTCTCCATATCGTGCCGTAGCCAAATGGAGCGCACTCCACACAGCGAAATAAGAATGCCTTTCTTACGCTATTCATTGGATACACGGACTTAGTCCTATGCTGGCTTGGCTATCGCCATCTGTACGCATGCCTGCTCGATGGGTTCCTTCACACAGTTCTTTATGACAGGCTTACAGCGGGAAATCTACTGCAAGACAACTCCTCCTCCTTGTTCATACAGCTAAACGATAAAAACTGTCACGGCTATAGCCCATAATCTTACAAGCACGTGATACGTTTCCTAACTGTTGGGAGAATTCAAGCAATCACTGTTTATTTTTGATGACTTTTTCTGATGCCGTCATAAACTAAATCTGTTTTCTGTTACAAAATTATTCTTTTTATGCATAACTGTCAGATTAAGTCTTGACTAATTCAGATTTATTCTCCTTTTTCATTTCCTCTTTCCATTCCTATCGATTAAAAAAATCCTACCCTACTCCCCCTTTATCCGCTTCATCCGTTTTATCCTTATTCTTCCTTACAATACCGTTTGATGATATTATAAGCTTCAACGATTCCCAATTCTCCGGCTTTACTCAGATCAGCATTAGCTAGCGCTTTTTGGCCGGTATAAATGTAGAGGAGTCCCCGGTTGAAATAGGCCTCTGCCATCTCTTTATCCTGTTGGATAACTCGGGTATAGACCTGAATAGCCCGATCGATTTCTCCGTTTTTGGCATATACATTTCCGATATTAAACAAGGCAAATATAAAATCGGGATCGATCTCTAAGCAGTGATTATATCCCTGAAGTACTAAAGAATAATCCACCTTTCGGTCTTCACCACTCTGTTCACCGACCACCCGGGGGGTTTTATCTTCCACCGATTCGATATAATCGTACATCAGCATCCGTGCATTGGCAAGATTATAGATAGCCAGCAAATGATCCGGTTCTTTTTGTAAAATAGCATTAAAATCTTCTATGGCCTTCGGATATTCTTTTTGATTGATATAAAAAGCTCCCCTCAGCAATCGGGCATCGGTATTTTCATCCTTCACAATTTGCTCTGTAAGTGTCTTCATATACCCCTCTAGGAAATCGGCAGGATAAGTCAGCGGCCGGTTGCACAGAGTAATCGCCGGATCATAATTATGCTGCTGATTATAATCCATAATGTGCTTATTGTAATATTGTACTTTTCCGTTGCGTAACGAATCAAGACTCAGGTATTGTACATAGAATACTT
>JAETOX010000298.1 GCA_021771575.1 Bacteroides sp.
CTGGGTATAATATCCTTTGTGTTCGGTTCCTTCACCGTCGATACGGGTGGAACCTACTTCGGTCAGTTTCGGGTATTTCTTGATTTCGATGCGCCATCCCTGGTCGTCTGTCAGGTGCCAGTGCATGCGGTTCAGCTTGAAGAGCGCCATTACGTCCAGCTGTTTCTTGACATCTTCTACCGGCATGAAGTGACGGCAAGCGTCAATCATCAGTCCGCGGTAACCGAAACGCGGTTCGTCCTTGATATTGACGGCCTGTGCCTGCCAGTTGATGCCTTCTACCTTGACCGGACTTTCGATTTCGGCCGGAAGCAGCTGCATCAGACTCTGCATACCAGAGAATAAGCCCTGGGCGGTCTTACCTTTGATGGTGACGCCTTTGGGGGTTACGCTCAAGGTATATCCTTCGTCGTTTGTTTTCAGTTTCGAGTCGATAATCAGTTTGATGTCCCCTTTGTCGGCCACCTGGATGTTGTAGCCGGTAGCTGTCCGCATCTTGGCGGCAAAGAATTCGGCGATGGTCTTTGCTTCCGGTGCGGTTGCTCCGAAAGTAGTCTGGTCTGTCAGTTGGAAGAAACCTTTGTTTTGTGTCAAGCTCTGGGGCATGGGGATGATGTTGATGCCTTCGTTGTAGGACTTGACATCTCCCGCCTGTGCATATCCGGCAGTGGCCATGAATGAAAAGGCGATTCCGGCGCACAGTGTCGTAAAGATATTTCTCATGATGTGATAAATTTAAAGTGTTTTCATTATTTTGCCCAAAAGTATGAAAAAATTTTCAAAATAGCCGAATGATTCTGAAAAAAGCAGGGGAAATGTTGTAAAAAAACAGTATATTCTGTATCTATTTTCTCCTTAATAAAAAACGAACTCACGTTTTGTTGGTTACGTGAGTTCGTTTTATGAAAATTGTCCGTTTGTTTGAGGTGAAACGAACGTTTGTTTTTTGGGGGGAATTCATACTGTCTTTAAGTCGAACTTTTCCCGATTAGACATGATTCTTTTCATATTTTTCTGTGCCCATTCGGTGAGCTGGATGATGTGTGGAATGAGTGAAAGCCCTATGTCCGTAAGCCGGTATTCTACTTTGGGCGGAATTACAGGATATGCTTTTCTGGAGATCAGTCCGTCGGCTTCCAGTGTACGGAGCGTTCCGGACAATACACGGGATGAAACATCCGGTATCTCCCTGCATAGTTCGTTGAATCGGATTACTTCGTGTTCATGGATGATGAGCAGGACGAGAAAGGCCCATTTATTTCCGAACCGGGCAATGACATTACGTATGGGGCAAAACTCTATGATGGAATTCTTTTCTTCTTTTTTCTGCATATTCGGATGTTGATTTTCTAGTGAGGATTATCTGTCAGAACTTTGTTTGCAAAGCTACCATTTTTCTTCCATTCGGACGCTATTCTGTTGTAATAATTTTTTTCTTATTTTTTATGTGATTAATGGCCTGATTTCCTGCAAAAGAGAGAAAAAGGTTAGTAGGTGATATAAATGTAACTTCTTGACAGATAGCGTTCTGATGG
>JAETOX010000059.1 GCA_021771575.1 Bacteroides sp.
AAGCTTTGGCCCGATCGAATTCCAAGTAACGATTTACTTCGAAAAAGTGGAAATGAGAACCTACCTGAATCGGCCGGTCGCCGGTGTTACGAACAACTAATCTGGCTGTATACCGTCCTTCGTTGAATACTATCGGTTCACTACTCAATATCTCTCCCCCGACACCGACATGTTGTTCAGGAGTAAATCCCTGTGTAATCGGAGCCTGTTTCTCAGCTCCTTCTTTATTTTCTACCATACTCTCTTATTTTATAGGTTGATGAATACTGATCAGACGGCTACCATCGGTAAATACCGCCTCTACCTGTATCAAAGTGATCATGTCGGCCACTCCTTCCATTACATCGTCTTTTGTCAATACTTTGGTAGAATCGGTCATCACCTGTTCCAAAGTTTTTCCTTCACGTGCTCCCTCCAAAGCTGCCGAACTAATGTAAGCCACCGCTTCCGGATAATTCAGCTTCAGCCCTTTCTCTTTACGCCGAGCAGCAATTGCCCCCAATGACAATAACATAAGTTTGTCAATTTCTTTTGGTGTTAAATGCATAAGTTTACGTTTTTTTATTAAATAAATATTTCTTTGAACGATTAAATTATTTTTCCTATTCGTCCTTAACATAAGAGCTACGTGAAATACTGAAAGTTGTTACAAATTGCTTGGTTTTAAGCGAAATTTTAGTTTCTGTTAACTCAGACAGATCTTTTACGATTACGTCGGATTTTTAAACTTTTCTTTACTAAAACTAAACTATTTTTTATCCGTAAAAGGCAAAATAACCTATTAAATAAAATCACTATGTACCATTTTAAAAAGAAGGCTATCTGGCTACCTATGAAGAAGCCATTAGTCTACAAATCGGAACACGAACCTTTCCTGTATGGCAACATTGCCAAGAGAGACGTGATAGTAACTATCAGCAGGAAAGCCATCTCGTCTCTCGCCACTGTCCTTTTTTCGGTTCCCTTCGCAACCTCATTGCAAGCCCAACAACCGGCAGTCGATACCACACTACGCCTGCAAGAAGTCATTGTAACCGGTTCCCGCGCAAAACGTCCGCTCACCAAAAGTCCGGGCAGTATCGACATTGTTTCACCGGTTATTTTACATAACAGTCCGGCTCAAAGTGTAGACGACATCTTATCCATGTTATCGGGAGTCAATACCACCCGTTCCGACGGGATGAGCACCATGCACACCAATGTAAGTATCCGTGGACTTGCCGGTGACGAGCAAGGCCGTACCCTGGTCCTGTTTGACGGTATTCCCCTAAATACGTCGGATGAAGGATCGGTCAACTGGAATAGTATACATGTCGATAATATCCAGCGTATTGAAGTTTTTAAAGGTCCCGGCTCTTCCCTTTACGGCAACAATGCTATGGGAGGTGTGATCAACATCATTAGCAAAAAACCGATTTCTCCCTTTTCATTGAATGCTGCGGGGTCTTACGGGTCGCTGAATACCTGGAAATCCAATTTGGGTCTTTCCAGCAGAATCAGTAAACAATTGGCTTTCTTTTTATCCGGTTATTATAACCAAAGCGACGGGTTCAACAATATACCCGATAGCCTTCGTTCTACTCCGGATTACAGTGTCGCCCGTTTTATGAAAGAAGGAGGAGTGTACGGAAAAATTCTTTTCACACCGGCCCCCCTCTTCAACGTTGACATAGCCTACGACCTGTATCAGGACAAACGGGGCGAAGGAGAAAAAATCAAAGCCCCCGAGGGCGAATACCGTCATTTCAATCATCACCGGACACAGGGACGTTTTTACGGAGCCAAAAAACACTTCTCTTACAATCTGGCCCTTTATTTCCAACGCCAGGACTATTTCAAACTGGACGAGCGGCTGAAAGGAGAAGCTTACCAGCACTTCGATGTAAAATCCGATCGGGGCGATTGGGGAGCCATCCTTCATCTTCGTTTTACAGGTAAACACAACGATTTCGCCGTTGGTGGAGAGTTTAAAAACGGAAGCATCGACGGCGGAGATCACTATGTCACTTCATCGGATGTGGTTCTCAACAAAGGAACAATGAATATTTTTTCGGTCTTTCTACAAGACGAACTCAGTTTTCTGCACGATAAATTCTGGTTACAACTGGCCATACGTTACGACAACGCTCTTTTTCATAAAGGCTGGTTCGAGGCCAAAGGAGAAAACGTAACCGATTTCAACAATTACAACGGGCAATTGAAAAGTAATCGCTGGGAACATTTCTCGCCCAGAGCAGCTTTACGCTACAACCCCCACCGGTCTATTTCACTATACCTTTCTTATTCACAGGGTTTCCGTGCTTCTATTCTCGACGATTTATGCCGCTCCGGCTGGATGTGGGTAGGCCCTAAAATTGCCAACCCAGACCTGGGTCCGGAACAAATCGATAATTACGAAATCGGCGGAACTTTCCGGCTGGTAAAGAATTTTTCTATTTCACCCTCATTTTATTATGCTAAAGGAAAAGATTTCTTGTATTATATCGCTACAGGAGAAAAATTATGGGGTAAACGGGACATTTTCCAACGTCAAAATATTTCTAAAGTAGAAGTCAAAGGACTGGAAACCGATATCGATTACCATCCAGCCCAAGGGTGGAACATCAATATAAACTATTCATACAACGATCCCCGGATCAAAGAATTCCGGGAAAAACCGGAACTCAACGACAAAAGACTGACATACGCCCCGAAACACCAAGTGAAAGGAAGTATATTATGGACAGGACGTATTGTAGATCTGATGGTCCGGGGACGCTATAAAACCAAACAATATACTTCGGAAGACAATTCAACGTCTATACCCGGATTTTCCGTTTGGGATGCCCAGGTTTCCAAATGGCTGTTCCGACACACTCTCTATGTGGGCGGGGAAATCATCAATATCTTTGATAACCGGCACATGAATACCAAAGATTATATGTCTGCCGGCAGATTGATGAATATAAAACTGGCCATCAATATCAACCGATAAAACAAGAAAGCACACATGTTGATAAAACTAATTTGCTGCTTTGTTTGTCTATTTCTGTGTTTTTCCTGTGGAAACCAACATAGAAATAACAAACAATCGCATCAAAAAATAACCGATGCCCTCCAGCGGGAGGTCGTTTTACCGGATAGTGTAGGACGAATCGTTTGTATCCGTTCCTCTGCCATCCGGCTGGTCACGTATGCCGGAGGGGCTTCTCTCATTTGCGGTATTGAGGAGCAAGAAAGCCGTCCTAACGAATTTACCCATATCTATGCCCATCCGCAACTGGCTCAATTGCCTGTTATCGGACCGGGCATGGGAGGAGACGCAGAATTAATAATGGCTGTCCAGCCGGATGTCATTTTTATGTCCTCCACGACGGCCGGAGATGCTGATGTATTACAGCAACGAACCGGTATTCCCGTCATTACGCTTGAATATGGCGATCTCGGCAGGAACCGGGCTACTTTTTACAGTTCCCTGCAATTGATCGGCAAAGTACTCCACACCGAAGCACAGGTCGACACCCTGATCAGATTCATTGACGATCAGATCGCCGAATTACACAAAAGAGCCACTGCTACCGTCCCCCCCTCCAAAGTGTATGTAGGAGGAATTTCTTATAAAGGACAAAAAGGCATTACTTCTACTGACCCTTATTATGCGGCCCTCAGCTATCTGAATGCCGGCAATGTTGCTTCGGAAATCGATTCTGCGTATATATCGCCTATTACCGGTACTTATATCGACTGGGAACAGCTCATCGACTGGGATCCGGACGTAATTTTCATCGATGTCGGCGGTTGGCCGCTGGTCAAAGAAGAATTGAAAGCCCGTCAAAGTGTATCTCGTTTGCTTCATGCTTACCGGGACAAACAAATTTATACACTTTGGCCTTATAACAATCACCACACCAATTTCGGCGTTATGCTGGTCAATGCCTGGTATGCAGGTAAAGTGCTCTTTCCCGGCCAATTTCAGGATATCTCCATGCGGGATAAAACGAACGAGATCATGACCCGATTTGTAGGTGCCCCCATAGCCGACAACCTGATCAGGCAATGGGGAAATTACCAAAACATTTTTGATTCTCAGTATCCTTAAAAACAGATTATTTTCTATGAGCAACGATATTCTGATTCAATATAAACACTACCGTGCCAGGAACAGGCGGTTTATGCTCCTGCTGTTCTTGTTATTGATCCTGATCAGCTTATTTTCTCTATTGGCCGGCAGCCATATCATCGGATGGCAAGAGTTACTCGCTTTGTTCCGGAACGAAGGGAGCGAGACGAACCGTCAAATCCTGCTCAACATCCGTTTTCCCAGACTACTTGGGGCTATTCTCACAGGAGTCATCCTCTCCCTATCGGGGGCCATCATGCAAATCCTGCTTCGCAATCCACTGGCATCACCGTATACCCTGGGGATTTCCAATGCAGCGGCATTCGGAGCCTCGTTCGGGATTGTCTTTTTGGGCGCCAGAGCAGGTATTGCCCGTTCCTCCGACCTATTTATGATCACCAACCCTTACATCATTACCCTCTCTGCTTTTCTGGGAAGCCTGCTCGGCTTAACGATTATCCTGACCATCATCAAACTGAAACAAGCTTCTGTCGAAACGATTATCCTTTCGGGCGTCGTCATCAATTCGCTTTTCGGTGCAGGCATTGCCGTTATGCAATATATAGCCGACAACGTCCAGCTGGCTTCTATTATCTTCTGGAATTTCGGAGATTTAGGACGCAGCAATTGGGCCGCCTTGTTTTTCCTCACACTCATCCTGATCCCGGCACTGTTGTATTTTTATTCCAAACGCTGGGATTATAAAATGCTAGGCTGTGGAGACGATTACGCCCAAAGTATGGGAGTCCGTCCCCAGCGGATACGAATCATTGGGCTGATCATCACTTCCCTGATCACAGCCGTTGCCGTTTCTTTCTTTGGAGTGATTGCATTCGTCGGACTGGTAGTTCCCCATATTGTACGCAAATGCATCGGGGATAATGAAGAATTTCTGATCACCGGATCCGCCCTGTTCGGAGGCATGTTTTTGCTGGTGTGCGACACCATAGCCCGCACAATCATTTCTCCCGTTATCCTGCCGGTAGGTATACTGACTTCTTTCCTGGGAGTTCCTTTGTTTTTATTCCTTTTAATCAGAAAAAAATATGACACATATCAAAATTGAAAAAATTTCTTTCGGATACAACGGTACTCCGGTGCTAAAAGACATCACCTTTGAAGCCAGCGGCGGGGATATGCTGGCTATCATCGGGCAAAACGGATCAGGCAAAAGCACACTCTTAAAATGTATTTGCCGTATCCTGAAAATTCAGAAAGGTCATATAGCAATCGACGATATCCCCCTGCATCACATCAGGCCGGCGCAACTCTCCCGGTTGATCGCCTATATTCCCCAATCCGAGGAAATCACCCCCGGTATCAGTGTTTTCGACACCGTGCTTATGGGGCGAAAACCCTACATTCACCACAATCCGTCAACTGAAGATATGGAATTGGTGAGCCGGCTGCTAACGCGTCTCGAACTGGATCCGGTAGCCATGCGCAATCTCAATACTTTGAGCGGTGGCCAGCAACAACGGGTATTTATCGCCCGGGCACTGGCACAACAACCTGCCATTCTTTTATTAGATGAGCCTATTGCTAATCTGGATATCAACCATCAGATGAAAGTGATGAAACTGCTCCGGCAACTCACCGGGGAAGGGATGTCGGTCATCATCACCATTCACGATATCAATATGGCTGCCCGTTTCTGCAACAAAGCCCTGATGCTGAAGAAAGGACGTGTTTTCGCTTCAGGTTCCCAATCGGTCTATACTCCTGAGAATATCGAAAACCTATATGATATACAGGTAGACGTTCTTCACCACAATAACCGTATTTGCATCATTCCACAATAAATAAAGAACAACTATGAATTTTTTAATTTTCAATTTTAACCTTTTAGCTTATCTATTTATGATTGTCTTAGAACCTATTGGTTTCGTACATAACGCTTGTACATCCAGCCAAGCCCCCGAACAAATAAAAAAAGAAGTATCGGAAATCGAAATTCTCCCCGCTTACGCTGATGGGCTACAGGATATCGAACAATCGGAATATCTTGACCTGATTTTCTCCTTTCATCAAGAAAAACGGACAGAGTTGACAACCCAAATCCGTACCGGCGAAACGAAAGGGATATTTGCCTCCCGTTCTCCCCGGCGTCCGAATCACCTGGGGGTAACCACCGTTAAATTACTCGGCCGGGAAGGCACCAAACTACAGGTGGAAGGTCTGGATGCCCTCAACGGTTCACCTGTCGTCGACCTGAAATATTGCGACACCTCTGTTTTCGAACAAGCGGCCATTCACCGATCTATCCGGATCGATTCCCCCCGCATGGACCTGGTCCGCCATATCATGCAAAACAATACCGAAGAACTATTACTAAAAGCTGCCGAACTCCATGGACATATTTGTCCCGGTCTGGCATTAGGCATCATGGGAGCGACCCGAGTCATGCAACAACTTTATAGCCAGGAGAAAGATTCCCGCGATTATACCCTTATCGCCGAAATGCAGAATTGTCCCGTCGACGGGGTATTGTTCATCACCGGCTGCACTCCCGGAACCAAGCGCTTTATCCAAAGAAATCCCGAAAATATGTGCTTTTATGTACTCGATAAAACCGGAAAAGGCTGGAAAGTCAGTTATAAAGAAAATAATCGTGAGTACATGAATCACAATCTTCCTGCCGGGTTGTCTCCAGCAGAAAAAGGAATCGCTTTATTAACCCTCGACCCTGAGCAATTGTTTTCTGTTGAAGAAATACAAGAAACTCCTGCCTCTTAATACCTGATACCGAATACCGGACTAAAAGCGTGGAAAGTCCGGCATTCGGCTCAATAACGGTGCTTTGTGAACGTTAAACAGCCTCAACCCGAGTCTGTCATCGATTGTGGCAACAAGCGCTATCGCAATGATCAAATTATCACCTGGCAGGATCAGATTAACATTCGCCCAAGGCAAATTATTCCCGTTGCACACTCCGACTCTCAAAATAGCCACTCAAACATGTCTTCATGAACCCAATAGATTTCTATTTATTCTTTACAAATCATCCAGTCATACATATTCACCTCCCCTAAAACACGTTCCCATGGGTTAATTCCATTTTCAGAACCGGAAACGGATTCCCCTGTTCATCCTGCTCTGTACGTCCGCATACCTCGAAGCCGATATGCCGATAAAACCCGATAGCTTGCGGATTCTGCTCGTTTACATCTACATAGCGCACTCCGTATTGTGCAATTGCCAGTTCTGCCAACTTCCTGCCGATTCCCTCGCCAAAACAAGTGGGAGCGACAAAAAGCATTTCGATTTTATTCGCCTCTATCCCCATAAAGGCTGCAGGCACATCATCGTTATAAGCAACAGCAAGAATCTCCGTACCGGAGAGCCCTTCCCTGACAAACGGGACCAGTTTGCGAATATCCTCTTCCATCAGAAAATGATGCGTGGCACGTACCGACTCCTCCCACAACGTAGTCAAAACATCGCTCAGCTTATCAGTCCTCTCTGGATTAATCCTAATCATAATCTTCGTTTCAAATAGATCATATCTTTCAGTAATACCCCCTCCTCAATTATCGGGTGATCGTAGTGATTCGTAAAAAAATTCGCCACGATCCAGATAACGGTCTATCATCGACTCCTGCTCATCGGCAAGCAACAGCAAGTCCAGGTATTGTTTCTTATGGTCGGTTATTTGAGTAATTGTCATTTCGAATAATTGCTTTACCACTCGATTTCCTGTAATCCCCGGCTACGGAAATATTCATTCGCCTTACTGAAATGCCGGCAACCAAAAAACCCCCGATCAGCCGATAAAGGCGAAGGATGGGGAGCCGTCAGCACACAATGCCGCTTCCGGTCGATAAAAGCTCCTTTCTTTTGCGCATACGATCCCCACAACATAAACACAATATTCTCACGTTCATCATTCAGATGCCGGATCACTGCATCTGTAAATTCTTCCCATCCCTTGCCCCGGTGCGATCCCGCCTGATGTGCCCGGACAGTCAGAATTGCATTCAACAACAACACTCCTTGTTCTGCCCAACGTTCCAACCGTCCCGACTCAGGCACAGGTTTTCCCAGGTCGCTCTGTATCTCCCGGAATATATTCACCAGCGAAGGTGGAAAAGGTACACCGTCCCTCACCGAAAAACATAATCCGTAATACTGTCCCGACTCATGGTAGGGATCCTGGCCGAGAATCACCACTTTCACTTTTTCAAACGGACAAGTATTGTAAGCATGAAAAATCCGGCTTCCTGGGGGAAATACCGTATAACGGGAATATTCCTCTTTCACAAACCTGACCAACTGTTCAAAATAAGGCTTGTCAAATTCTTCCTGTAATCGCTGCCGCCAGCTCTCTTCGATTTGTACGTTCATAAATATAAATACTATTTAGTTGCTACACGGGCTTAAAATCCTCACCGATCCGGTAGTTTATCCCGGCCTTACAGGCCTGCGAAATCTGAAAAGGCCGCCGAATGCGATATAGCTTACCGTCTTTCAGCAACTTTGCTCCCGTTTGGTGAAACCGGAACGGCACCTCTTTTTCCACACACTGCCGCCGCAAATCCAGTATCCATTCATAATCACACACCCGGGCAGCATCCCCCGACTCACCACTCACCGATACTTCCACAATAGAACGGTCTAACCAAGGCGTCAGATCCACCCGCTCCAACATGGGTGCTACAATAATAGCCCGGTGTTTGATAGGCAGCGACCTGAATACCGGCAGACGGACTTCCGCCATCTCCTGATTCTCTACCGTACAACCGATAATTACATTATCATACCCATTTCCCCAATCCTCTGGCATACATGCAGCGAAACGCGTAATACGCTTCGTAAAAAAGAAAAATATCAGGTCACTACGTTCCCGGATCATCGCCCACGCCTCTGCCCGCCATTCGTCGGCTCCCTCCACAAAAAAATCAGAAGTAAAACAAGTGAAAACCACTTTCCCCGACGGAATTTTATAACTCTTATCCCGCTTTCGTTTCAGAGGCAGGTTAAAGCTGGTGGTCTTGCGTACCTCACTGCTGCTGATTTCGGCACCGTACATGGTATCCTGACGGTAAACATAACAATATTTACATCCGGGACTCACTTTTGTACAACCATGCCACGGATTCCACTCCGCAAATACCTCTTCCCACGTCACGACTTCCGGATCGACATTTTACCATTAGCTTCCATTTCTGCGGCGAAAGCTTCCACCCCTGCTTCCCTGATCCGGTCGACGCATTTACTGCGGTCCGTTCGGGTAAGAAATCCAATCACCCCGGCAATGAAATTGTTGTATTTCTTGCAATCTTTCAAGGGCATCAGCGTACAATCGGCACACGTCTGATAACTGTTTTCCCGGCAACATTTCCGGATTGCACACCACGACGCTTTTTCATTCCCATAACATCCGGGACATTTTCCCTTTTTCAGACTCTTGCACGCACCGCAATAAAGCCCGCAATAAGCCACCTGATAATTCTCCATTATTCGGTTGATTTAAAATTCATATTCTTTCCCGCAAATATCGTCAAATTTTAAACATCTTCGGCGGGAATATCCTGCAAAATAATTCAGAGTCCCCCGTCCCTTCCAGAATCCCCATAAGAGTCCACCATCCGTTTTAACCCATCACCGAACCAGCATCGCACATCCCATAGCCACTACCCGCCACCGCTGCCAAATGCAGGCACCGGCAAAACTTCCCAGCGTTTTCTGTATCTTTGCGTATCTGATTATTTATTATTTTTGCCTGAATCTTAAAACCCAGACCATGCAAATCCTATTATCCTGCGCCAAAGATATGACAAGTAGACCGGAACCTTCGCCGGCACTCTCGACAACCCCGAGATTCCTCGCGGAAGCCAGACATCATGCCCTTCAATTAGCCTCCTTTACGGAAGCGGAATTGGCAAAAGCCCTGAAATGTAATGCACGTCTGGCAGTACTGAATAAACTGCGCTATCTTTCTTTTTTCGATCCGGAGAATAGCGGGGCTGCTGTGCTATCCTACAACGGCATGGCCTACCGGCACCTGCGCGCCTGGGAATTTACAGAGGCCGATTATGCGTATGCCAACAGTCACCTATGGATTTGCTCATTTTTATATGGTCTGCTCCGACCTATGGACCGCATCAAAAATTACCGTCTGGAAGGAACCGTAAAACTACCGGACAACGATGATCGGAGCCTGTTCGATTTTTGGAAACCCTTATTGACGGATGTGCTAATCGACTCAGTAAAGCAGGACGATGGATGGCTCGTCCACCTTGCCACCGAAGAAATGACCCGCTTGTTTGATTGGAAACGAGTAAAAAGAGAAGTAAAAGTGCTGGAGCCCCAATTTTTCGTCCGTGAAAAAGAAAAACTGAAAACCATTGTAGTATATGCCAAAATGTGCCGGGGCGCTATGGCGCGCTATATCCTCCGGAATCGCCTGACCACCCAAGAGGAACTGACTGCTTTTTCTTATGAGGAATTCAATTATCACCCCGGAGCCGTCCCGGGAAAACCGGAGGTATTACCGTTTGTATTGGAGTAAACCACGGTAACGTATCTTTTGAGCTATTCTGCACGCCTGACGAGACCCCAGCCTTCCACCCGGGTTGCCATATGCCTTGAGAGTTCGCTTCCGAGCACTTTCTCACTGGCTCATCCTTTGCAATCCTTCCCTTAGTATACAAATCACATATTTTGTACAAAACCTCCTGTTGGTATTATTGGCGTATATGGAATCCGCAGCAACACATTTTACCCTCACATACATCAGCTTATGCTGCATGCAGATACCTTTTTACCGGGCTTAGGAACGGATTCAGACAAGTTGTTTTAGCTATGCCTGTCCCCGACAGTCACAAAGGTTGCGCCGGGGATTCGCTATCTCTGCGCCGTTCCAATAGCGATGCACAAGCGGCTTAAAAGCGGCTCGGGATACGGTTGCTACGCTTCGGGAATGCTCATGAAACGGAACAAAATCAAGGAAACCATAGCGAATCTTATGACAAACGTTTCTCAAAAGGTAAATTTCCCTTTGTATTACCGGAAAAAATATCAGGGCAGGTATCATAATATATGACAACAAAGGCCGGCCGCCTCCTGACTTCGTCAATGCGTCACTCCCATCTATCTCTTCACGTTAAGTAGGTCAAAAAGTGGTTGAATAATACGATGAGGCTGTCTAATAAGTCTTCGCCATATTCTTTTTTTGTATTTTCTATCCAATAATTTCCTTTTATACCCTCCAACAAAAATAACAAAATTTAATTTTATATTCTCCCTAAAAAATCAAGTTCCTCTTTAATCCTCTATTCTAAATCAAGACTCACATCCTTCAACAGTCCATAATTCCACCCTAAACTCATTCATAAAACTTCACCCGTAATCATGCAGGGCGTTTTAAATTCTCACAGAGAGAATCCAGATAATCCTCGGACGCATCGTTAATCAAATAATCAATAAACAGACGAAAAAGACGGGCTCCCGGACGACTTTTCAAATTAAAAGTAGCTTTCCACTTAGTAAGATTCCTCTTTAATTCTTCGACTGTATTAGCATGGACTAATCCGGAATCCGGATCTTCCACATAATCCCTGTAATACTCTTCCCACATGGGTAAAATGTCCCTTCTAAAAAAATCCTTATACCGACTTTCAATATTCATCGTTTCTTTCCAACTCTCAAAAATATCCTGTTCCTCCTCCCGCTCCGGTTCCAATATCAACTCCCAATCTCCCTCTTTAATCCCATCAATATCCGGTTCACACAGGAAATGAAAAGAAGTCACCACTCCTGCATGTTGACAACAAGGATAAAATACCCGGCTCCTACGATGAGCCTCCTGATTCCCCAATACATTTTTAGTCCCTTTGACTGGTGCCTGATTGCATTTATTTCCGATCGGGAAAAGGTTATTCAGATTCACCGAAGCCATAGGGAATATATCACGGCACAACCAGTGATCCAAAGAAATCCTAGATTCCCCCTGATAACCGCCCAATGTTTCCAAACCACAAAACGGACAGAGAAAGAGTTTGTTTTTTTGGACAAAACGCCCAATCATTCCTTCAACATTATCATTTACATACCGTTCAAAATTGGAATTACGAATTGCCGTTTCATATAAATAACTAAATAAATCTTTGATCTCCTTCCGAATTTCTTGCGGAAGCTCTTCAAACTTAATCACCGCAGAATCCGGTTGTCCATCACAGAGTTCTTCTACCTGATTGGTATAAAAAAAAGCATCAACAACCTTTTTACGCAACTCCTCCGCCTCAATCAGTTTATATTTATCATAAACAGCCTTAAACTTCTGCCGCATCTCACTTTGCCGGAATACAGAGATACTCCAAGCCGGAAACAAATCATTATTAAACTCTGTCGCTATTTCAAGTTTACTAAAAAAATATTTAGGAATATTCTGAAGAATAGCCAATCTGGACTTCACTTTATTTAATTGAGTAATCATCTGTCTCCTCCAATTTTTCGTTTAGTTTTCTGAATAAAAACTGTTTCTCACTCGATTCACCAAAATAATCCACAGCCAGTTTCAATTCTTTCAGATCTCCCTGGTCGATGACCGCTTTTAATTCAGAAAACGACTTATTCGATATGAGACTTGTCTGAAAGAAATTTTTCAAAATATAGGTAATACTCGATCCATAGGTATTCAACCCCATCTCATCTGCATGATGCACCTCAACCTGCCGGGTCACCCTATTTCGTCCGAAGCATATCACACTTCCCGGACGGCAATCAGAAATAATAAAAGGAGAATGGGAAGTCAGAACAATATCCTTCAGCAAATTATTACCCCCTCCGGCCTTAATACTGTCATTCAAAAATTTTATAAACTTCACCCTCCAGTCCGGATTAAAATGCGTATCGGGTTCATCCAGCAACAGCAGGCTTCTTCTTTTCTTCAGTAACAGACATATCCCCATCGTATGCAGAAACTGATGCTCCCCATCTGAAAATTCACGCAAGAACAACTCCTTAGGCTGTTTCTCTCCTTCTATCCTTTTCCATATCAGGAAATCGAGGAAATAGAATACATTTTGTTTCGGGCTTCCCACCGGTATTTTACCATCCGTATAAAACCCACGACTCCGGTAAACATCCCTTTTAATCTCTTCGGAAACAAAATGTGAATTCAATTCATACAATACCTGGAGAAAACGGAACAATTCCATAAAATCCGGGAAACGTTCCCGAAAAGCTTCTTTTGTCTCCGGATTAACAAAAAAGTCCAGTGTTAAACCCGGTATCTTTTTCTCTTTTTCGTCCGGCCTTTCTTCATACCAGGCTGTTGCACAAAACTTCAAACTATCTATCTGATTTTTAACATGCTCCAACATCAAAGCATCCCTGTCATCCGATCCTTTCAGAGGGTGCAAATTAAAATGCATCCGAAAACTACTGATATCTAAAATGCCTAATTCCTCTCTTATCGGCTTCAGTATCTCATCATTAGCATACAACAGACAAATCAGCAAAACGGCCTGACTCATCCCACTATCAATGTAAATCAAACTATTTTCCGGTTCATTGTACAACTTACCGGTAAAAAAGTCTTCCCGATATTTATCGAAATTGATCAAACGGCTTTTGCGGAAAATCAAACTCAGCGTTTCATTTTCACCAGAGGAATAACCAGCAATAATATCCGGCAAATAATACTTCCATTCGGACTGTTGTGCCTCATTGGTATAAACTTCCTCTTCAGGATCCTTTAATTCAATTTCTTTCTTTAAGAAGGGATAATTTTGTCTATATATTTTAGGTTTTTTCCCTATTTCTTTTTTAACCCTGATCTTGATCAAGGAAGTCAATGTATATTCAAAAATTTTCGGAGGTCCAATGAGATATTCCAGTTCATAAGCATCAGGATTACACTCCTCGGGA
The DNA here is from genome assembly GCA_021771575.1 of Bacteroides sp. Taxonomy (GTDB): domain Bacteria; phylum Bacteroidota; class Bacteroidia; order Bacteroidales; family Marinifilaceae; genus Odoribacter. Next base: position 13,973 of record JAETOX010000059.1, read on the forward strand.
TGAAAAAAAGGCTGAAAACTATCCGGTTTAAAGCGAGCAGCGCAGCATTCCAGATGAAAAAATATAGCCGTCAACGCTTCTAAAACATTCGACTTACCACTCCCGTTCAGCCCAACAAGACAAAAAGGGTTGAACTGAGATAAATCTGGAAAAACGTCAACCTCCAACCTCCGGAACCTGATTTCAAAACCGGCAGGCAAACTGCGAAAATGTTCCCCTCCGGCGGGGTCACCGATTCTCAATCTCAATAATTTCATTCCAACGACAATTTAATCCCCGTTCTTCTATACTCCTGTCTTATCTTACCCAGCTTCAGACAATGCATCAAAACCCGGATAGCCCGATCATACAATTCCTGATTTTCAAATTCATGCTCTTCGACACGACGAACCAATTTTTTTAAAATCTCCCCATTTCGCTCAAATACCCCGAAATCATGTTCCTTTTCATCCAAATCGATTTTATTCAGCAACCTCTCTAATTCTGTCTGCAAATCGAAAGTAAAGTCAAACCGAAATATTTCAGATAAAATTAAGGAATAAAAACTTTCATATTGCTTCAGACTTTTCCTGAAGATCGTTTCTCTCTTCTGAATCCTTAATATGGCCTCATAAAACTTCTCCAGCAAATCCCGTGAAGGAAGAGGCAACTTTAAACGTTTCAAATTTTCCTGATTAATACTGGACCTGAATTTCAACGTACCCCGTACCAACCGCCTGATATTATTCTGAAAATTCAAATCATTAAAAAGATAACACAGATATACGCCCAAAGCCGGAGAACCGTCATATTTCAGTTTAAAAATAGAACCCGGAAGTAAAAGTTTCTCACAATCTTCAAATACATAAGCCGTTGCTCCCACCAATTCATAGTTATTGGTACGGGAAAAAAGCAGATCCCCCCGGTACACTTCAATACAATCAGCCTCCGGTTCGGATGCAGTTAAAAGTCTGTTTTGCGAAGCATCGAAATAACGATTCGTAATCGCCCCCTGAGTCAACACAGCCCATTCGCCCGAATCTTTTCTCGGCTGTTTCCGGCAATTTTGTTCTTTACCACACTCGATCCGTGTGATCAGATGCTCCAGTCGTGCCCAATCCCCGGGATCTTTTTCTGCAGGGTCCCCAAACATTTTCAAAAAAAGGAAACGAGGTAAGTCTTGCCATAGTTCCCCCATCCTCTTCTTCTTTTGTAACAACGCCGTAGCCTTATCCAAAATTGCAACAATTTCATCCTGTACCTCAATCGGATGCAGTTGTATCTCGATTTGTTCTATATAAGCTTTACTGATATGTTTAATCGTAACTCCCTTAAACCCCCGACCCAGTAAATCTATATTTCCCAGCAAAAAATAATATACATATTTGACATTGAAATCTCCTCGTTTTCTAATAGCTACAAGACAATCTGCAGAAGTGGAAAACGGTTTGTCTTCATAATGAATATTAGCTTTTCCTCCTGTACCTACAATCAATGCTTCTTTACGATATAAAGCTTCGTCCGTTCTTTTCGACGAAGATGCACTCGATGTATAAAAAGCATACCTCCCCCTTTCTGTTCCATCCTCGGCTTTCATTTTGGATTTGGAGGCAAAATCAAATAATTCTCCAAATTTTACAAATTCCATCTTGCTCTAAAATATGAGTTTAACTCCTTCATTTCCTGATAAACCTCTTCTTCCAAATTCATCAATTGCCGAAGAATTTCCTGTGGCTCTACAATATCCTGTTTGATATATTGATCCGGTTTATATAAATTATAACTCAAGTCATACCGGTTGCTTCTGATATCTTCACTGCTTACAAAAAAAGACCTGTTATTCTCAGGATTTACCCTACCCCTATTATAGAAGTCCACTAATTCTACCAAAGGAAAATCTTTTAACCGTTGCCGGTTGATATCCAGCGAATAACCATCACTCTCCAATTCATAAAACCATACCGGATAAAGCCCGGATCCCACACACTCATTTACAAAAATCAAAACAGTCGATTTACCCTGAGTATAGGGTTGAAATGCCCCTGCAGGCAAAGAAATGACAGCCATTAAATGCATCTGTTCCACCAACACCTTCCGAAGTTCCCGATAAACTTTGTCGTTGTTAAATACTACACCCTCGGGAACCACAACCGCAGCACGCCCTCCAGAGCGCAATTGCTCAAAAATATATTTCAAGAAAAGCATTTCGGAAGCTTCCACCCGGCCGGTCTCTCTATTCCGGATCCGAATGCCGAAAGGAGGATTGGCTAAGACAACATCTGCCTTTCGTTCAAGCTCAAGCCCCCTATCCAGACTATCTTTTTGCGTAATCCCAACTTCTTCTATCCCATGCATCCGAAAATTCATCCGGGCAAGCATCACCATAGTCTCATCATTATCCCAACCGATAACCGGAAAACGCCATCTGTTCCAATCCAACCGACAATCTGTTCCGATTGAATCAAAGCCATCCAAATCTTTTTCTATATTCGCAGAATTTTCTTTCCGCAATCGTTCCCTGGTGATATACTCACAGGCACTCAACAAAAATCCACCGGTACCACAAACCGGATCCACAATAACATCTTCTTTTTGGGGCTGTATTAATTCCACCATCAACTGAACAATATGCCTAGGTGTGCGGAATTGTCCCCTGTTTCCCAATAAAACCGTTCGACTCAATAATTGTTCATACAAAAATCCTTCCAACACTTCAGGCGAACAATCTCCTTCCGAATATCTTATTTCAATCTCATCATAAATATACCCTATAATTGCCATACTTTCAACTAGCAAGTCGGGCGTCAAGCGGCTGGTTTCAATGGTTCTGGGAAGAACTAATAAATCTTCATCCCGAATGGAAAGAAAATAATCAACACCATGTATCGCCATTTCCTCCCACAGTCTATTCCTCCCTAAATTTCCCCCTTCCCTTTTCCTCTTCCAATCCAAATGCTTAATATCCAGCAGACAACTGATATATTTCAAACTCATCGTAGGATCCAGACCGTATCGGATAACTAAATCCCAGAGCCGGTCCATATGGGATTGCAAAGTTGAATTATAATAAGACATTCGTATAAATTTTATTAAATTGATTTTGTAAATTTAAAAATAAATTATGTATTACACGTCCATTTCCCGATCAAAAAATAAGATCAC
>JAETOX010000299.1 GCA_021771575.1 Bacteroides sp.
CTGGCAAGCTGTCAGCAAGCCGAAGAGTATCCCAATGTAAAATATCTTTTTCATGGTCAGTTCTGTTTAAAGTTACCGAATTCCAGTTCATTATCCGGAACAGGGAGTACATAAGTAGCCCGGTTCATACTGGTGGATGTAATGGGTAAGGTAGTCATGTTCAGACGTTTGTAGTAATAAAACAATTGTCCTTCTGCAATAAACTCTTTTTGGTACTCTTTGGTAATCTCTTCCTGTAAATTTGCTCCTGTCGGCAGCGGATCGGTGGTATATCCCCGGTTTGCCCGCAGGGTCTCCAGGTAACGGATATCTCCCGAAGCCTCAGCCGCGATCAGGTACATCTCCGAGAGTTTTAATAAAGGAATCTGGGTCCCCCTCATGTATTTGTTCACATATTCCGATGAAGAGCCGGCAGGCGTTTCGAACCAATTTTTACTGCGTACATCCAAATCCAGACCCGTGTTGGCATAGATGGAGCCTTTACGGCCTTCTGAAATAATACATTGATAGATTGCCAGATCTTTGAAAAACATGTCCGATCGGCCTTCTTTCAAATCATACACATAGAGGGAAGAAATGTACTCGTGGCGCGCCATTTTTTCGATATACGAAAGGTTCCTATAGGCAGATACGTTATTGATCGAATCGTTCATAAACTCAAATCGTTTGGCCCCAATTACTTCTCTGGCACATGCCAGCGCATCAGCCATGTTTTCCTGATAGAGGTATACCCGTGCCATCAAAGCTGTCACGCCGTAGTAGTTCAGTCGCGATTTCCGATAAAGCCAGAAACCGTTGTCTGTGATGTACTCATCCATGTCGTAGTTGAGTTTATCGTTATATTCTGCAAACGAAGGCCCGATCGGATCAACCGGTTGCAATAATGTCCGGGCGGCTTTGAGGTCGGCAATAATGTATTCCAATATCTCGGCTACTGTCGATTGTGCAACCGGGCTGTTAGTCACCTCCCGCATATAAGGAATTGCAGGTTCGTTCTTACCCATTTTGTATGAAGGAGCATATCCCCGCAACAGGTCGAAATGCAGGAAGGCCCTTAGTGCTAAAGCTTCCCCTTCCACGACGTTACGTACACGTTCGCTCATCACACCGCCTTTTTGTGCAATATTTTGTAACAGGTAGTTACAATTGGCGATGGCATTATAATGGGTACTCCACATCGTATCTACAATTCCTTTTACATGATCTTCTTTGTAGTTATATTTCAAAGCATCCTCATACTCACTTCCTACTTGGCTGTAGGTTTGCGCAAGCATATCCATAAACCCCATAGTGCTGTTACCTCCGTAAGTTTCCACTCGTCCCATCAGGGCATAAATACCCGTCAATGCATCGCGGAATCCCGATTCGGAGCTGAACAAATCCTCCTCCTTCACTTGCGATTTGGGCTGTACGTCCAACCAGTCGTTGCATCCCATAGCAAACAACGACAGGCATAAAATCATATATGTCAATTTCTTATTCATCTTGTTTCTTTTTATGCTATTAAAATCTTGCCTGCAA
>JAETOX010000300.1 GCA_021771575.1 Bacteroides sp.
CAGCCAATCCCAGCAAACAAGCCAGTTTTTCATACTCTTTCCGCTTAGGCCCCTCTCCGACAATCACCAGTTCCGTCTTCAAACCGGGATTCCTCTCTACTATCCGGCTAAATGCCCTGATCAGTACATCTATCCCATACTTTGGAGAAAGTGTCTTCACATTCCCTACAACAAAACTTTCTCCCTTCTTTACAGACAGATTCCTGAAACGCGTCAGATCTACTCCGAAAGGTGTGATTCCGATTTTTTTCTCTGTATATTTACCTGTTTCCCTTGCCATGATATAACTGGTAGATAAAATCAGATCGGCCTTCTTCAAATTATACCGCAGTATCGCTTTCCCCCACAAATAACTTTTCGGGAAATCATACACATCACTTCCCCATACCGATATGATATACGGATGAAAACCGGTCAGCGCTCCCAACAAACCGTAACTGCTTGCATAATGAGCATGTACAATGTCCGGTTTGAACTCCCTTATTTTCCTTTTTATTTCCCTTAAAGTGAACAAATACTTCACCTTACTTCCCAAAAAATTTCCGAATTTTTTGAAACCCCCGTACACCTGTACATTTTTATATGCTGCATATTCACGGCCTGCTTCCTGGTAAAAACCGAATAAAAAAATATCAATACCCCGTTCCGCTAATGCTTTAACCCACCTTTTAGTATGGATGCTGTTGACATCTGAAAGGATAAAAATCCTCATGACTGATTTGACATTAATTAACCGGCTCTGCCGTTAAAGCCGCCGCAAGCTTATAACACCGGGCCCCCCAAGTATTTGCTGGGGCCACCTCTTTTATTTCTTTCTTACACGATAAGAGTTTATTTTTGCCCTGTATGATTTCTGCCAATTGTCGCCTTACAAAAAAAGGAGAAATCTAAAAAGGGATACAGAGGCAAATGTTTCTTTTCTGTCAGTAATTATTATGGCATGGTGGTATTTTACTTTTTACCCATGATTGGCAAGCATCTGGATTTTTTTTCAGCCAGTTCGTCATCATCGCTCTCCCATCTTCGTAACAGCCCAGATTCTTGGAAGGAAAAAAATTGTTTAGCATACCGACACCGTCGGATTTGTCGTAAGCAGCGACAAGGCGGTTACCTGTATCTTTGATGGCACGCAGATAACGGGGAGCTATATAGCCTGCCGCACCGATTAATGCAAAGCTTTTCATATCAATCACTTAAAATGAGAGAGAAATGCAGGATGGTGGTATATATAAAGTACCTCTCAATGTCAGATTGTAAACTGTTGAGAAGTATTTTTAAAATTTGTTTAGTTTCTCTACAAAGCTCGCAGGGATATTGACCATTGCACATCCCAGCAGATCGATCCGAACCAGCACCTTCGTCACTCCTTTCAGGCTGACCAGTTCGCCTTCCATGCCTTTCAGAGGGCCTTTGACGACAACAATTAAATCTCCTTCCCGGATATTCTCGTTGCTCATTTCTATAGCTTCGTCTGAAAAGTCGAGCAGGAAACGGAAAGTATCCATCTGTCTGTCTGGAAT
>JAETOX010000060.1 GCA_021771575.1 Bacteroides sp.
TTTCCGGCAAGCGATTTTTTACCGTATTGGCAAACCCGAAAAACAGGGGATCACCGGAAGCAAAAACCACCACCTCTTCATAACGTTCATACTGTACGAACACCTCGTCCAAAGGCACCGTAATATCGATCCACTTGTATCCCTCCGGCAAACGCTTATGTACCAATCGATAATGCCTTTTCCCTCCGGAAAACACGCTATGTTCTGCTATCACCTGCATCACCTCTGCCGTAAACTCGCGGTCATGGTTGTCGTCAATTCCTATAATGTAGCACTTTCTCATGATCAGCCTCTTATCCTTTATCAGTGTTCTATTCCAGAATTCCCATTATAGATCTCTTCCCGGTAACAGCTGTTCCGCATCGTCGAAACAAAGTATGGCATTCACGATCGTCGCTGCCAGATTACTACCTCCTTTACGTCCTTCAATCACAACTTTCGGAATTCCGGTAAAGGATTTCAGCATATATTTTGACTCCCGCACATTGACAAATCCCACAGGAGCACCGATCACTCCTAGTGGCCAGGCTTTCCCCTTCCGCATGAGCGCACATAATTCCATTAAAGCTGTAGGTGCATTTCCAAAAACATATAATGCATCCGGATGTTCTTCTACTGCCAGACGAATACCGGCCTGCGTGCGGGTAATATTTTTAGCATTAGCTATTTCGGCTACCCGTGGATCACTCAGATAACATTTCACTTGCAGCCCAAGTCGTTCTAAAGCGCCTTTGCGAACTCCTGAAGCTGCCATGGAGACATCGGTAACGATTGTCCGTACCCGGCCACAACTCAAGGCCTTATAAATTATTTCCACCGCACCCTGATCAGCATAAAAAATATTTTCCATATCGAAATCGGCTGTCGTATGGATAGCATGTAAAAGTGCCCATTTCCGATCCAACGGAATATCCGGATGCTTCAACTCGGAAGCAATCGTCCGGAAACTGCGGATCATAATTTCCTGTCCCGGTTTATATCCCCCTTCCCCAAGTTCCTTATAATACCCCCGGGGAGTGATCATTTTCCCCTTCCACTCATAAGATTGACTATTGCCAATCAACACAACGGTGAACATATCCACCTGTTCGGGAGCAAAATCACCCAAAGTAGTCACAACCACCTCCTGGTCTTCCCGTCCGGCTTGCCGTACAAATCCGACAGGCGTATCTGCATCCCTTTCTTTCAAAAAGATTTCTTTCAACCGATATAATTGCCAATAACGTCCCTCACTCTTGGGATTATACACCGCTGTGACAAAATCAGCCGCAGCCGCAGCCATTATCCGTCGTTCGATCGTATCCCAAGACGTTAGTAGATCCGATAATGAAATTACACAGAAATCGTGTCCCACCGGTGCTCCCAACAAAGAGGCAGCCTTCTGAAAGGCACTGATTCCCGGCAGAATCTCCACTTCTACGGCCGAGTTCCGCTCGCGTTTCATCTCCCAAATCAAAGGAGCCATCCCATAAATCCCTGCATCTCCGGAACTGATGACACACACCGTTCTACCTTGTTCAGCATACTCAAAAGCCATAGCCGCCCGGTCACGCTCTTTCCGCATGCCAGTATCCACACATTCGGCACCCTCTTTCACCAAAGACCGGATAAACGAAAAATAATATTTATATCCGACCACCACATCCGAAAGTGTCACAGCCTTTTTCACTACCGGCGTAATATCGTCCTCACTCCCGGGGCCGATACCGGCTACATATATTTTACCTTTATTCATTTTATTGATATTTTTCTACCCCTTAGAATCTATTAATCTCATCGGGAGACAATCCCCTTGCCAAATCTTTATTCTCAACCGTCGTAACCACACAATACACAACTCGAAAATTTTTCGAACTCACCTTATATCGGCACCACTTCCATTTACTGAATACGGCAATCCCGGCAGTCTCGAAAAGACGAGTAAATACACATCCCAGATCACCTCACCTCCACACAATAACGCCTTCAGAAAACTGATCAGCAACCCGTTATTCATTGCTGTACCAGAAAATTTTTGACACCAAAATCAGTATAAAGATTAACATACCTTTCGCGGATTCCTTTTGTGCCCATACTACGGCCTGTATTTGATTATGACTAACACAAAGATAAACCTTTTTTGTGAAATAAAATTTGTTTTATCTTTGAGGGATAAAATATTTGGGAAAAGCTAAAGACGCAAGAATACTTTATTAGTAAATAAACCGTGGACAAGCAAAAGCAACAAACTTTTGAACTATTATTTAAAACATATTATAGAGAACTCTATGTCCATGCATTGAGTTTTGTCCGGGACGAGGAAGAAGCGAAAGACATTGTCACGGACGTATATGAATATGTTTGGAAGAATTTTAACCGACTGGATTCTTCCGTTTCCTTACGTCCACTTTTGTATACTTTGGCGCGTTCACGTTCTCTAGATTTTTTGAGAAAACAAAAAACAAAAGAGAAATTTCTGGTTTATAAAAACAGTTTTCCGGAACAAGAAGAAAGATATCAGGATTATGAAGAACTTATTGAGAAAGTAATAAAACTTATCGAAAATTTGCCTCCCCAAACGGCGACCGTATTCAAAAAATGCTTTATCGAAAGAAAAAAATACCAAGAAACAGGTGATGAATTGAATATATCGATCAATACCGTACGCTGGCATATCAACCAGGCTATGAAGATATTACGAGATAAATTATCGAGAACGGAACTTATTCTGCTGTATGCGTATTTCCTAAAAAAATAAAATTATTTTCATTTTTAACCCACATCATTGGGGAGGGGTTACGTGTTATATAAAAACACATAACCATGAAAACAGACGCAAGAAACGATCGGATAAAATTTGTCCTGGACCTTCTCAATCATCCTGAATGGCAAAGAGAAGAGCATGTCCGAGCATGGTTGGATCAAAAAGAAAACAAAAAATTATACGAAGAATGCCGGCTATATCTGGAAGCAGGGTTAAGAAAAGAAATCGGCAATCGCCTGGATGTAACCTCCGAATATAAAAAATTCAATCAAAAGTTCATGCACCGCACGGTTGCTGGTATCCGAAAATGGACGGCTATTGCGGCAACCATTGTACTCATTACTGCGAGTGGCGTATGGTTGGCAACGAATCCAGGCGGCAGCGAGAAAGACGCCACGCTGCTGACCGGTATTCCGACAACGCAAGTCATTCCCGGAAAAAAACAGGCCGTATTGCTTACCGAATCGGGGAAGACGGTGGTACTGGGGCATAATAACCTGTCTGCAATAGAAATCGAAACAGGAGTAATGGTGAGAGAAGACAGTGTAAAAGGAATAAATTATTCTTATGCCTCGAACATGAAAATACACTACCATACATTGAAAGTGCCTAAGGGGGGAGAATTCAGAGTTGTACTACAAGACGGAACCGCAGTCTGGCTAAACTCGGAATCTGAACTGCGCTATCCCACAGCTTTTACTGGCGACAAACGGGAAATAGAGTTGAAAGGCGAAGGATACTTTTCTGTCACTCCCGATGCCGAGAGGCCATTTATCGTCGTGGCTGCCGGCATCCGGACGAAAGTGTACGGAACCGAGTTCAACGTCAGGTCATATGATGCGAAGGATGTGAATATCACCCTAGTGAAAGGAAAAGTTGGAGTACAAAGAAAAAGCGCAAGACAGGAATATATCTTACACCCGGGAGAAAATGCTTGTTTCAAGGAAAACGCCACTGAAATCAGCCCAGTAAACGTGCATAAATACACAGCATGGAAAGAAGGATATTTCTATTATGAAAACGAACGGGTGGAAACAATCATGAACGATTTGAAACGCTGGTATGATTTCGACGTCGTTTACACCGAAACTAAGATCAAGAATTTGAGTTTCGAATTGTGGGCAAGCCGGAATAGTAATATTTCGGCCATTATGGAATTGCTATGGAAAACCCATAAAATAGATATAAAATGGGATGGACGGACACTGATCATCTCGGAAATAAACCGGAGAAACTAATACGAAAAACTGTTTAATAGTAACCTAAATTAAAATTTTACTTATGACTATGATGCTGAGCTGTACTGTTTCTGCTTGCAAGAGGCAAAGCAGGATCACGGGAAAGATTTTGCTCGTTCAACTGATGCTTTCGCTGTGTTTTTTCACTAGTATTGCATCCGGAATGTCACAAAATCAGGAAATAAACCTGACATTTGAGAATGCCACGCTTTCTCAAATATTGAAACGTATCGGAGAAGTGGCGGATTGTAAATTCGTTTTCAATTACGACGACCTCAACCGTTATCAGGTTTCTGCAAAATTGGAAAACAAAAGTATAGAAGAAAGTCTGAAGATACTATTAAAGGACAAACCGTTCCGGTTTGAGCGGCAAGGTGAAATCTTCGTGATCTCTTATAGAGAGGTAGGTCAGCAAGAATCCGGATTCGTGGTGAAAGGCAGCGTGCGGAATGAATCTGGTATGCCGTTACCGGGAGTAACTATTATCCTAAAGGGTACGGCCATAGGCACGGCAACAAAGGCCGACGGTACTTTCGAACTGAGGGTAAAAGAAAGAAACACACGACTGGTATTCTCTTTCGTGGGCATGAAAACACAAGAAGTGATGACGAACGGGGACGAACCCTTGCTGGTGGTACTGACGGAAGAAGCCGAAATGTTAAACGAAGTGGTCGCTACCGGATATCAGACTATTTCGCAGGAAAGATCGACAGGTTCCGCCACAATCGTGAATTCCGGCAAACTCAACCAGGTGCAGGCCACCGGACTGGCAAGCAAACTGGAAGGAATCACGCCGGGCTTGCTGAACTACGGAGGGACCATGGCAATCCGGGGAACCTCTTCTTTTGCCGTGGGATCAACTCCCCTGCTGGTGGTAGACGGACAGGTCATGAATGCAACGCTGGCGTCGCTCAACCCGAACGACATCGAATCTGTCACCATACTGAAAGATGCCGCAGCCACTTCCTTGTACGGAGTGAGAGCTTCCAATGGAGTGATTGTTGTGACCACCAAAAATGCAAAATCCGACAAGACAAACATCCAGGTTACCGCTGGCTTTTACGTAGACCCACTCCCGGATATGGGGTATCTAGACTACGCTTCTACCAGCGATATTATCAATTTTGAACAGGAATTTATTCAAAACAACCCGACCTACCAACAGAATCCGGCAGATTATTTCGCTTTAAAAAATGATCCGACCAATCCGGCCTACCTAACCGGAATTGAACGGTTGTATTATGAACTGTCGCGGGGAAACCTGACTCAAAACGAGCTGGAGGAAAAAATCGATGCCATGCGGAAAAACGATTACCGCAAGGAAGCCCGCAAGGCATTGCAACATACGGCCGTAACACAGGATTATAATTTATCCATATCGAAAGGAGGAGAAAACTCCGCCCTGTTCTTTTCCCTCCGTTACCAAGATCAGGGGAAATATGAAAAAAGTGCCGATAGTAAACGGTTCAGTGTATACCTGAAAAATGAAATGGACGTAACCAACTGGTTCAAATTGGGCTATGGAGCCAACGCTTATTTCTCCCGTTCGGAATCGAGCAAGGGAAATGCCAATTTCATTAATACCATGCCTTACGAAAGATTGAAGGACGACGAGGGAAATCCAATATATCAGTATTATCATAATTATTACCTGTCACAGGAGATTAACGAAACCGAAGGTTTGAAATTCATGGGATATAATTCTTTGGAAGCCTCCCGACAAAACATGGAAACTACAAAAGACTGGTATCTGAAATTTTTCGCCCACACAGACTTCAAACTTCTGGAAGGACTGACGCTGGGATTGAAATTCCAATACGAGCGCAACAACACTGACCAAAACCAATATGACGAAGTCGAATCCTACAAAATGCGCAGACTGATCAATCAGTTTACTTCGGTCAATTCATACGGGAATTTCGTCTACAATATCCCGGACGACGGACATATCATGGAAACCTACAAGCGGAATGAGTTTTATAATTTCCGTGCACAGGTAAACTACCAGAAAAACATCTCCGAAAAGCACGATCTTTCCGTTTTGCTGGGAGGAGAAATTCGTCAGGATCAATGGAAAACCGCAGGGAATGAAAGATACGGATATGATAAAGAAAAACTAACCGTTTCGCAGGTCGATTGGCTGACTTTATCCCAAAATGGCGTGATCGGACAGTTGAGCACGACAAATACATTCAAATTATCGGAATACCTGCAGACTTCCAACACCAAACACCGCTATGTTTCCGCATACGCTAATGCTGGTTATACTTACAACGGACGTTACACCCTAAACGGCAGCATCCGGGTGGACCAGGCGGATCTTTTCGGGACGGATCCCAAATACCGCTATCGCCCGCTGTGGTCCTTAGGCGCCGCCTGGAATATTACGCACGAAAACTTTATGAGCAACATTCAAGCATTGGATATGCTGAAACTGAGGATTACCTACGGTATTACCGGAAATGTAGACCAAAGTTCCTCGCCCTACCTGATCGGTGTCTACCTGACGTCCCCGTGGACAAATTCAAACATCACCGACATCATGACCCCTCCCAATAAAATGTTACGCTGGGAAAAGACCGCTTCGCTGAATGTGGGTGTCGACTTTTCCCTTTTTGCCCGGCTGAACGGATCACTGGACGTATACCGGAGATACAGTACGGATTTGTTGGCCAATAAAACCCTTGATCCGTCGCTGGGATTTACTTCGGCAAAGGTCAACAACGGAGAAATGAAAAACATCGGTGTTGAATTGAGCCTCGGTTATGATTGGCTGAAGAAAAGCAAGGACTGGTCTTTGAACACCCTGTTCACAGCCGCTTATAACAAAAATACGATCGAAAAAATCGGATTCACCCCTTCGAATGCAACTGATATGTTGTGGTATCCTTACAGCAACTATTTGAAGGGAGATGCCTACGGCAGTATTTACGCCTATCGTTATGCCGGACTGACGGAAAACGGAGATCCGTCCGTTTATGACGAGAACGGGGAAATTCAAGCCGGGACTTCCGTCCGCGACATCCAGGCGCTTGTCGTAAAAGGACAATTGACGCCGAAGTGGAACGGAGCATTGACTGTGAATCTGAAATGGAAAACGCTGGAATTGTTCACCAAGTTTGTGTATTATGCAGGACATTCCCTGCGCAACGACGTAACCCCGTTATATTCCATGTACGCATCGGATATGATGAATCCTTCCTATGGAACGATCTCAGGTAACATGCACAAGGATATCGCCAAACGCTGGACCCCAGAAAATACCGATACGGATATCCCCGCTATGGGAATTCATGGATTACAGCAAGATCGGGAATTGCAGTGGAGATATGCCGACACGCATGTGCTGAGCGCTTCCTTCATAAAATGCCGCAACATCGGTCTTTCGTACACACTGCCACAAAAATGGGTAACGAGTATAAAATTGAGCGACATCAGCTTACGGGCACAGGTGAACAATCCGTTCTATTGGGCGAAGAATAAGGAAGGAATCGACCCGGAAGCATTCAATGCCAACGCCGGAACGCGTACCCAGCAATTGGTTACCACGTATGTTTTCGGTTTAAATATTAATTTTTAAGATCGATCATTATGAAAAAATACATTGTAATCAGCATTTTAAGTTTATCCCTGTTTTTAGGGGCATGCGATCATTTCCTGAATGTAGTTCCCAAAGGGAAGTCCGTACTAAACACCACGAGTGATTATCTGGGATTGATCGAGGAACTCGATCCAAACTACGATATAGAAAATTTCTGGTATCTGGCAGATGAAACCTGCAATTACAACATGCCGACACTGGAAACATATCAAAATCCGTTGCCTGCAATATGTTTCTTCTGGGACGAAACTAAGGATCGGTATGAATATATGGAAACCAATAATCTCTATAACCATTGTTACAAACGGATCGCCAAATACAATGTGGTGATCTCGAACATCGATGATGCCGAAGGACCGGCGTCGGACAAAGTGCTTGGCAAAGCCCAGGCACGATTGATGCGGGCATACAATAATTTCTTCCTGATCAATACATTTGCCAAATTCTACGACAAAAATACCGCCGAGTCCGACAACGGGATTATTCTTCACGAAGAATTGAACCTGGAAGCCACGAGCGAACAGCGTTCCGTCGCCGATATCTACCGTTCGATCGAACAGGACATCGCAGCAGCTCTGCCCACGCTACCGGAAAAATCCTCCAGCGCATGCCGACCCGACCGATATTTCGGCTATGCCTTAAAAGCCAAAGTACATCTCTATAAAAGAGAAATTGACAGCGCCCTCACGGCCGGCCTGAACGCTCTGAAATCAGACTATCATCAATTGTGGGATATGCCGGCCTTGTATACGAAATTGATTGCTGAAAATCCGATACTGTCGATAATGCCTTCCATGTGGGGAAATTATGTATCCAGGGAAATCAATCATCCGGAAAACCTATTGTTTCAGTTCGGTTTGAATCAGTTCTCTCCAGCCCCGTCTTACATCCGCAAACCGATCATCGATTTATACGACAAGGATTCGGACTTGCGTTATATCATGTGCATTGCCTATTACATGCCAGTACGTCCCACGGCGGAAGTAGGAGCCCTGCCCATGATGAACTCGAATATCAGATGGAATTGTGCCGGCATGCGGTTGTCCGAAGTCTATCTGATCGTCGCCGAATGCTATGCCCGCAAAGGAGATAAAGAAAAGGCGTTGCATTACCTGAACGAACTGAGAAAGATGAGGATGAAACCAGGCACTTATCGTGATCTGGAAGCAACGGATGCCGAAAAAGCCTTTCAATTGGTACGGGATGAACGGAAAAGAGAACTACTGCTGACCGCGAACGGATTTTTCGACATGCGCCGTTTCTGTGCGGAGTTCAACGAAACCCTGACCAAAGAGTATGTAATGAAGAATTCCACCACAGGAGAAATCACGACTAAAACGTACACCCTGCGACCGGATTCCCCTCTGTTGATCTGGCCTTTCCCGAAAAATGCAATAGAGACGAGCAATTTAACCCAAAATACGAAATGATGAAATACAGTTATAATATAGGTTTGATCCTCCTGGTTCTGGCGTTTGCCGGAACCGGGTGTCAAAAGACCAAAACCAACGATACCTGGGTGACCTTCCAGGTTTCCCGCGCGGGCAACTTCTACTTCCAACCGGAAGGCGAACCCGAATATGAAAAAGTAATTCCGGATTCATCGGGAAGATGTATTTTCACAACAAAACTGGAAGAATCTGGATATTACCAATATACCAATACGAAACAACAGTTTTATTCCGTCTATTGTGTTCCAGGCGCCCGAATGGAAATTTGTGAGGATTCCAGCGGCGTAACCTTCCGGGGAGATCTTGCCGCAGAAAATACCTTCCTGGCAGAAAATCGTTTCACGGCCGTCGTTCCGGAAGAAATCCCCGCTTACTCCGAAGAATGGATAAAAATCAATACGGCAGAACAGAATCGTTTGCTCGAAAAGCTGAACACCTCCGACCTGTCATCTGAATTTATTCAGGTGCAAACCTTGAAATACCGATACGACTTTTATCGTCAGTTGCTTGAAGGCCCTGCCCTCCGATCCATGTTTATGGACGAAGAGATAAACCTACCCGACCATTATTACGATTTCCTGAAAGACCTGAAATTCGATCATCCCTTCATCACCCGTGTCCCAAAATGGTTTCCCACGATGCTGGCCGCTTTCGAGCGAATGGAAAAAGAGGAAATGATCGAAGTCTCTCCAGAAAGATATATGGAGATTTACGCTGGGAAGATTGAAAATGAGAAAGTACGATCCCGGTTTCTGGTCCATTTGCTGAATTTTACTCTGGACAAAGGGTATTCGGAGGATCTCCCCGCTCACATTGCGAGGGTCCGCCCCTTAATCACGGATCCGGCAGACGTGCAACAACTCGCTGTCCTGGAAACCCGTTACCGCCAAGCCCGAGAAGCAAACCAGACGATCCTGCGCGGAATGCCGGCACCGGCATTCGAAGCTGTGGACGTAAAAGGTAATAAATATACCTCCGATCAATTCAAAGAGAAAGTTCAAGTCTTAGATTTCTGGTTCACCGGATGTATACCCTGCCGGGCGGAACAGCCTTATATGGAAAAGCTAGCCGAGGAATTAAAGGACAGGCCGGTCGTGTTCATTGCGCTATCGCTCGACACCGGAGAAGAGTTGACCGGCCTTTGGAAACAAATGGTGCGGAACAAGGAGGGGAAAGAATACCACCTGAACGTTCCGGAGGGCTTTAAATCCTATCTGGCAAAAGCTTATTCTATACGAGCGGTTCCCCGGATCATTATCATCGATCAGAAAGGAAAGATTGTCGATGCTTATGCTAAACGACCATCCGATCCTAAATTAAAAGTACAATTGTTGGAATTGATGCAATAAACAGCAGGGTATGCGAAAACTCCTGCTCACTTCTGTGTCGTCTTAAACGAAGTGAAAGATCTCTCCCATTCCCCACCGCTTTTCGGAGATGTTTCACTTCAGGATGACAGAGTGGACTTCTAACACCAGTCAATCTCGTCGAAAGATGATGAAAATAAGCATCATCCATATTGTCGAACACGAAATTCAAGATTACGACGACATAAACCGCCTTCAGTTTATAATCCCATTGCCCTCAGGGATGACTGCTCACGGACCGGAAAAGTGAAATAATAAACCCTGCGATCCTTGAAAAAGTTCTGTTCACCCTTCCGCATCTCCACCCCCAAATGCTCCCCCGCCTCACTCACACAATAAACATCGAAGATCGCCCGAGACCATATTCCGGAATGCTCAGGCACTCCGACATCACTAACACTTCACGGTCATACAACAACGCATTCAGAAAACTAATCAAAAGTTCTTTACTCATCACCATCCCGAAAAATTTCTTGAAACCGAAATCGGTATAGGAATTGACGTACCTTTCGCGTATTCCGTCTGTGCTTATATTATTGTTTGCGTGTACTTATGACTAACATAAAGATAAACCTTTTTTACGAAAAATTTGTTTTACTATCATTCCATTCGCACGTTTTATCATTTTTGCCGAATCTTTATATAGTGAGGAGGAAGGTGTACCCACTTATCTGTTCCCCTTTTCTTCAAAAGTTCTTCTTCGTATGTATCAGTATCAAAACTCACACTTTCCAAATCAATATCTTTCGACAGAATCAGCAATAATTCATTTTTCTCCTCAACCCGACATTGCAATCTTTCCAATAGAGTATTCCTTTTCAAGTCAAGCTTACACAATGGCATAAGCCGGATGTTCAGTGTTGTCAAATTCCGGTTCGCTCCCAAGGACAATTTTCTCATCGGATTATGAGAACAATCAAGTATCCGAAGCTCACGGTTACGATGCAGTTTAAGTTTTTTCAAACCACAATCGGAACAATTAAGACCACGAAGTTCGGGATAACGTTCTAAACGAACAGGAATTTCCAATTCTGTACTCTCATAATCCAATTCTTTCAACCGCTTACCTTGCTGATTTTCTCCCTGCAAGGGGAGGAGTAATTTTTTCAGTAGCCGGTAATCCTCTCCCTCTTTTTTCATCCATTTATACCCCTGACCGCCACAACGGACTTTCTGTAGTTTCAGGTTAGCACTCAAATCCAAGGCTCCAATAAAATTATATCCACAATCCAATTCCGCCAACTCTGGATTACAACTTGTATTTAACTCCTTCAAATTATTGAAACTACAATTCAACTGTTGCAGTCCTGTACAACCACTGATGTCTAATTCGCTTATTCCGTTATCACTGCAATCCAGACAACGAAGCCCTTCTCCCCCTGCATTATTCCGCGGCAGAACGAGCCGCCGCAACTTTCCCGTCCGTCCATTTTCATTCAACAAATAGCGTGCTTCCTGTTTTTGCAACAGAACAGTCGTTAAACCTGTATTCCTACTCAAATCAAGCTCACGAATCCGGTTGAATGAACAATCCAAATACCTCAATGCAGTACAATTCCCCACATTCAGTTCCTCCAGAATCCCATCATGACAACTAAGCGAATCCAACTGCACACAATTGTCCACACAAAGGGAGGACAAAGTCCGGCTTGCAATATTTAACGTCCTCAAATGAGGACAGTTTTTTACCTCTAATTTTTTCATCGAAATGCCGCAGCAAGATAATTCCCGTAACTGACAAGGTTCGGCAGGCAACATAAGATAACACAAACCAGAGTCACCCCAAAAAACATAGGAACACTTTTCCAGTTTCAGATTCTGACTGATATCCAACGTATCCAACAAAATAGCATAACATTTCAGTTCTTTCAATTCTTTACATTGCCGGAGGTTCAGAGTCCGCAAACAAAATGCCACACAAATCAATCGTTTCAACGCTTTGTTTGCCGATAAATCGAGTTCAATGGAATCTCGCTGGGAGGTTACATTCAGTTCCAATTCTTCCAGACCTGTAAAATAGGCAAGCCCCCTCAACGAAGGAGCAAGGACCGATGAGGTCGTCAACTTCATTTTTTTCACCTGGGCTACTTCCGACTGCATAACTTTCGCTGTATCGGCAATGATTCTTTTTATCCAAAGCCACCGTTTAAAATCAGCGTCCAATCGGTCTGTCAGCTCTTGATCCCGAACCTGTGCCTGCACATTACAAAAACTAATTGTCAATAGACAAATCAAAACAAGTATTCTCATTTCCGATAGATTATTACTATCACACATCTTTATACATATATCATACAAATCTTAAAATTTATTCTAAAAATATCAAAGATTTGACGATATATTTGTGCTGAATAAGAAAACGTTATTCCTTGCCTGCTTTATAAGCCGCCTTCTTTGCTTTCATATCGACAGCCTTATGACCAGCGGCAAAACGGGCATGCCGGACAAACAGCTCCTGAACAGTTGGATTTTCACCTAACCCTTTAAGATAAAGGTTTACCCGGTAACCCTCCTTTTCCAGCTGCTCTTTCCATTCGCCGGCAATGTCATTACGGACATGGTCGCCGGCTACGAACATCAAAGGCGCAAGGGTGACTGTCCGGGACTTCCGGGCTTTCAGCAAATGCAGGGCATCGGTGTATGTGGGATAACCTTCGACAGTGCCGACATGATAGTCGGTGTGGCCTTCGGCTTTCAGCATATAGTCGAACATAGCATACGAAGCAGTAGCCGGATCGGGCGTTCCATGCCCGACCAACACTTTCTGTCCGTCTTTAAAAGCCTGGTTTATCGCTCCGGTAATTGCCTCTACCACAATTTTATAATCTTCGGGAGCATATAAAAGGGGATTCCCAACGCGAATATCTTTGAAATTCAATGAAAGGCTCTCCACTTCGCGGCGTAGTTCTTTCATTTCTGTTCCTTCAATGACGTTGGTCGACTGAATCAGTATATGCGTATATCCATCCTCATGCAAACGAATTAATGCTTCGGTAGGATTTAATTTTTCAACACCCCTGGACTTCAGTTTGCGAAGGATTATTCTCGAAGTCCAGGCTTCGCGGAATTCCACTCCCGGAAAAGCCGTTTCCATACGGGTATTGATAGCATCGATGGTCAAGACACGCGTATCGTCGTAAGTCGTTCCGAAATGTACCATAAGTACCGCCGCCTTATCGCGAGGTCCCAGGTTACCGAAAAGATCGGATTCCACAAAATTTTCATCGGAATGGGCCCAACACAAGGTTGGGCAAAGTATTGATACAAACAAAGTAATCCATTTCATAAATTTATCATTTTATTGTAGTGAACATAAAGGCCCTCCCTTCCATAAGCCTTTTTTCGGCATCCCCAAGCATACGGAGGTTTCATATTTTTGATATTTAAGTATTCCATTTATCCCGGTCGCCAAACTCATCAATGAAAGCGGATCGTTACTCCGCCGAAAAAAGTGCGTCCCGGCGACAGCGTAGCATAGTTTACCCCGAAAGGTCGATCATCGGTATAGTCGAACAGGTTTTCCACCCCGGCTTGTGCCTCGACTCCGAAACGTCCCAGCCGACTTACTGTATGTGTAGTGGTCAGGTTACACAACCAATGTCCCGGTGCGATACCATTGGAAGTATGATAACGACTACTCTGTCCGCGGGTATTTAAATTGACGTTCAGACGATAGCGTTTCCATTCGTTGGTCCAGTTAACCGAAGCCGTACCCGTATGGCGAATACTTCTTTCCAAACGGCCTTTCTCCCCATCCAGTGTACCACGGGCATCGCAATAGCTGTATCCGCCGGTCAATGAAAAACCGCCGCCGAAATAGGCGCTGAGGTTCACTTCCACTCCTTCCAACGTGGCATCGTTCAGGTTTACATACAATTTGCGGGTCTTGATCCCGTCTTCTTTGTCGCCGGGCTGGAGATCTACTTTCCTGGTCGAAATCAAATCATCGACTTCGTTGATGTATCCACTCACGGAGATATTGAAATGCTGTCCGACATATTCAATATTGGCAGAATAATAATTACTCGTTTCAGGATCAAGGCCCGGATTACCGATACTCAGCGTACTTCCTTTTATTTTCTTATAATACAGTTGCTTCATATCCGGAGCTCGGAAACCAGAAGCGTAATTCACCCGAAAATTGAAGTCTCCGGCAGATACCATAACAGAAGCTTTCGGACTGAGACGATCACCAAATGCTTCGTGGTGCGTATAACGCAATCCGGCAACGATCTGCAAGCGGCCAAATAATTTCAGTTCGTCCTGTGCATAGAGGGCCCAGGTATCAGCACCTTTCGCATCTTCGATACCGGCGTCGGGACTTTTCAGGCGGTCTTCGCGGAATTCCAGACCAGCCGATAATTTATTGAGGCGTCCAAGCGTGAATACCCCTTTCAGCGTAGCGTTATAATAATGTTGCCGCAGGTTGAGTACCTGATCACCTTTTTTGTTTCCTTTGGAATCTTTGATGTAATCATACTCATTCTCATAATTGTCGTTATACAAATCCAATGAAATGTACGACCGTTTGTCAAGCAAATATTTCGCACCAATGCCCAGCATATAATCCTGATAATCCATATCGTAGGCATAGGCTGCGACCGGACGGTATACGTGCCGCTGATAGTAGCTTCCTTCGGCATAAAGTTCGAAATTTTTCGCAGGCGCAAAACCGAATTTCTGGTTAAACACATCCGAACGGAAACGGTTAGAGGCTTGTTTAACTGTTTCGACATATCCCCGGGGATCGTCATCATCCGTCTCGTAAGGACTCACTTGCCAGCCTCCGGCCTGCAAACGCTGGTAAGACGTATGCGAAGACAGTTTACCGGCATTCACATCTACCGAAAAATTCTGGACGAACTGTTCTTTTTCGGCAACCCGCGTATGCGAGAGTAACGAAAGAGCGTCTTTGGGCTCTTCGGTGATGATATTGATCACCCCACCCATAGCCTCGGAACCGTATAAAGCGGAGGCCGCCCCCTTCAGGATTTCAATCCGTTTCACGCAGTTCATATTAATCCGCCGCAAATCCGTATTCCCCGAAATATCCCCGGCCAATTTCTTACCGTTGACAAGGATGAGCACGTAATCGTTTTGCAAGCCGTTCATCGTGGTATAATCCCCCATAGCTGTCGTTGAGAAATTGAACGAAGGATTCTGCATCCGCAGAGCATCGTCAAGTTTAACCAAACCAGCCTTGCGTAACTCACTGCCCGAAATCACTTCAATTGGAACCGGAGAATCCTTCAACCGATGGTGCGTTCCGGTCCCGGTAATCACCACCTGATTAAGATGTACGGGAAGAGCTTTTAACCGAAAAAGCAAATCTTCACGATTATTCCTTACTTGTTCGCACACAGATTCAAAACCCGTAAACGTTACCCGCAACACATATTCCCCCTCAGGCACGTTTTTTAGAACAAACCGCCCGTCCCGATCGGTTGCCGTCCCGATTGTAGTTCCTTCCAGACGCACGCTGGCTCCTTGCAAGCTTCTGCCATTGGAAGCTTCCATCACTTGTCCACCGAATGTCAATTGCGCCCAAAGAGGTACAATGACAAATGTCATCAGTGCTAACAGCACACAACACTTTTTCATAAAAAATAAGATTAAAATGTTCATAATCGTTTTTCTGACCCCGGAAAAACCCTATTATCTATACAATCATGGCAGGTCTCCTGACTTACCCCTGAAAAGCGACCTTCCCGTCCGACGGACAGTGGTGTAAGAAACTTTTCAACACAAGAGGGTTCACAGTAGCGGGCACTGTTCCGGATTCCGACCGGATTCCCTTTTAAACAGACGGAGAAACCGCCCGTTTACCATAATCGCTGCAAAAATAATAAAAAAACGGAGGAAACGGTTTATCGGAACAACCGAACCGCTTTATCTATTTCATCCGTTTCCCCCCTTTTATCCACTTTATCCTAAAATCAATATTTAAACCTCACCCCCAGACTCACATAAAACGAACGTCCTGGATTTAAAGTGGAATAATTGCTATTCCAAGGGCGATCGTCTACTTTATCGAACAAATTTTCCACACCGAATCCCGGTTCCAATACTACTGTTTTCAAATTCAGACTATGGTGTGTATTCAGATCCCACTGCGAAAAACCAGGCGCCGGATCGTAATAATAGGTTCGGGAATAGCGTCCTTCCTGAATACGGCCGTTTAAGGTAATATTCAAGCGGTAGAATCCCCAGCGATGTCCCCAACGGGCATTTGCTGTCCAGACATTTTTTACACTTTTGTCGATCGGGCAGCGGGTGGCTTTGTCTTCAGTGTCCATAAAATGATAGCTTCCCCCGAGTGAAAAACCGGCTCCGGCATATACGTTCAAGGTGGCTTGTACACCTTTCACTTCTGCCCTATCGATATTATCCCGCTGTTGGGCTTCATCGTGTTTACCATAGCCCAGTTGTTCGGCCAGCACCGGATCGATCGCCTGATAGTTGATCATATCCCGT
>JAETOX010000301.1 GCA_021771575.1 Bacteroides sp.
TGAATAATTTCACCTATCCAGTGAGGAGTGAATCCGTAATGGACTTTCATTCTGAATGTATAATCGCTTTTCTCGCGGTTGTAGCACACAAGATCCCAGACAGGACCGGCTACCCATTTTGCACCGTCATTCAGGTCCTTATGGAGATAGAAACTGCCGTGAAATCCGTCAGGATTATCCATCACCTCCTGTACGATAAAGAAGCGTGCCATGCTTTCGACATCCATATATTCTTCCCATTCGGTCGACGTTTTGTCGTCAGAATAAATGGCTGAATTTATGGCTTTGAACTCATCGGTCAGCCATTGTAACTGTGCGTCCGACAAATCTTCCGGAGAATGATATTTCAATGTAAGGTTCCAGCTATCGTTTTCAGGAATAGTTATCTGACAGTCATCGCGGTAATTATCAACTTCCACAAGCCATCCGCCTTTTATAAGTTCCGGATCCGTTTCCTGATCCTGCTGTTCATATATATTCACGCGATTGTCATCGATGCGTATAGTTTCAGTAAGAAAATACAAGCCTATATAGTCCCCGTTCAGCACCACCTCCACCGGACGAAAATCCGGAGTCCATGCCATGCCTGCCAGTTTTCCGAGATGCAGCCCTGCCACTGTGTTTTCCGAGGGTTTCAACAATGCCCAATGTTTGTTTTTCGGCATACCCATCACAGCTGTTTTTTTACCGAGCTTTATCTTATAAGGTTTTTTCGGACTTTTCCATGACGAATGTCCCCTACCGCGAATCTGCATCGGCAAAGGTTCCGCCTCGGTTCCGAGAGGCTCGACATTTTCAGCGTCCATCGGATCAAGCCTGTATACGGCATCCAGATACTCTTCTTTGGATTCTATCGGCTTACGGTTCTCGGTTTCAATATATAGTACCGGCAACGTGCCTGAAATAGAGGCTGAAGCTGCCGGCGGGGGCACATCCGGTGAATCCGTATCTTCCTTACAAGACACAAACATTGCCAGTAGCAATATGCAAACGCTTATTCCGTATATATTCCGCATTTCACCTTTTACATTCAGTTTCCGCAAAGATAAGTTGTATTTTTTATCATAAACACAAATCAATCACATAAATATTCATAAATTATTATATTGGAAGTCAACAGGTCATGCACTAATGAATTCCATAAAACATAACAAGGGGCATATCCTGATACGGATACACCCCTCTAAATTCTAAAAATCAAAATAATAGCAACGGCTAATCGACCGGATGGTATTTTTTTACGGTCATACGACCGTTAAGGGCACCAAGTGCATTATAAGCGAGGGAACTTACTTCATCCTCACCGGGTCGCAGCACAATAGGAGCTATGAATGATATCCATTCCGACAGATGCGACACAAAGTAATCGCTGTGTGCTATGACGCCGGTCACGATTATCGCATCTACTTTGCCTTTTAGGGCGACGGCACGTGCTCCGACCTCCTTTGCCACTGAATATGCCATGGCTTCCAGAACAGAGCGGAAAGGCTCTT
>JAETOX010000302.1 GCA_021771575.1 Bacteroides sp.
ATGTAACAATTCTGTAATATTTACAAAAGATAAGAATTCATAAAGGAGGGAGATTTATGCATTCTAATCTTAGGAAAGGATTGTTCCTGGTTACGGTTCTAGGAGCAGTATCGATTCCGGCAAGTCCGGTATTGGCTGCGGATGAATGGAATCTGGCATCGGAAAATAGTATGCCAGGCGTAGGAATTGAAGCGGTATTAAATGATTGTATTTCACAAGATAAAGATATCAAAGTAGAAGATTATTTAGTGCCGACAAACAAGGGTGAGTATTTAGATATGGCGTTTGCCGACGTAACAAGCTTCTTATATATAAGAAGTGAACCGACCAAGGAAAGTGAGTATGTCGGAAAACTCTACCCGGGTTATGCGGCGAAGATCACAGGTCCGGTCGGAGAATGGACCCCTGTAGAATCGGGAGGCGTGACTGGATATGTAAAGACCGAATTCATTACGGTGGGTCAGAAGTCAGAACAGTTTGCGGAGGAGCTTATCGCGCAGGCGGAAAGTGAAGGGCGTGAGGATGCATTTACCTATGCGGAATCACGGGAAGCGGAAGAGGCGAGACTTGAGGCGGAAGCAGAAGCGGCCGCACAGCAGGCCGCGGGCGGCCAGGCAATAGCGGATTATGCCTGCCAGTTTATCGGAAATCCTTACGTATGGGGCGGGACGAGCCTCACAAACGGGGCGGACTGTTCCGGATTTGTGCAGTCTGTGTTCGCACAGTTCGGAATCAGTCTGCCGAGAACTTCGTATGATCAGAGAGGAGTCGGCGTGGCAGTCAGCTATGACCAGGCCATGCCCGGTGATATTATTTGTTATGACGGGCATGTAGGAATTTATATTGGGGGCGGCCAGATTGTCAATGCACAAAATCCGGCGCAGGGAATCGGAATATCGCCGGCTGGGTATACAACGATCCTGAGTGTACGAAGAGTGTGGTAAAAATTTACAAAAGTTCAAAATGTCAGATAAAGAAATCCGGGAAAAAATTTCCGGATTTTTTTACAGTAAATTTCCCGTCGAATCCAATATGCAAAATGTACAAAAAGGTAAAATCCTGTAAATTTGGATAAAAAGAAGTTATCATAGTTATCCACACCAGAAAAGGCAAAAAAGGTGGAAAAACCGACAATCCTCTATAGTTATCCACGTTATCCACATAAAAACATACGTTTTTGGGGGAAAACTCAAGAATAAAAGTAAACAAATGTTTTGGAGGAATTTTATAAAAATCGGAGTATGTCGAAAAAAAGTAAAAAAAATGTTGACTTTTGAGTATTCAAAATTAAGAAAAAATTGGGAGAATAAGTCAGAATAAATAAGGGGAATAATACAAAATATAGAAATATGTTAAATCGATGTAAATACGGGTGGTAATAAAATTGTAACTATTTCAACAAATTTCAAACCATACAGGTTGTCAATGAAAAAGAGAAGTATTATAATAGGGGATACGAAAAACAAAGGAGGAGTTATAATGG
>JAETOX010000303.1 GCA_021771575.1 Bacteroides sp.
TGAGGCATGTATGGGGGAACTTGGTACCAAGCTTTTACAAAAACCCACAGGAAAACCATACAGCCTATGCCACTACTTGGGTATATTCTCCAGAACAGCAGTCTGCCGGACTCCTATTGGAATTCCAGAATTATAGCCGATCAGAAAGTGATCTTCCTCCTGAACCGGGAAAATGGGATTACAAAGAAAGTCGCGCTTGGCTAAACGGACATGAACTGTTACCTCCCCAATGGCAAAGTACACACAAAGAACGGTCTAACGAAATACCTTTAACCAACGAAAACTGTGTATCAAGGCCACCCTTACAAGTACAATTACATAAAGGATGGAACAAACTCATGCTGAAACTTCCCATTGGTAAATTCCAAACTCCACAAGTAAGACTGGTCAAATGGATGTTTACAGCTGTATTTGTTACCCCTGATGGTACCGAATCTTTAGAAAATCTAATCTATTCACCCACTAACCCTGAAAAACAATAAGGACATGACGAAAAAAACATTTTTATTGCTCTTTACCTGGCTGACAGCCGTCACACTCTATGCACAACAGGACAAATCTCCTAAGTATTCCACTTACTATTACCAGCGTGCGTCACTTTTCGAGAGTCTTCCTGTTACATCCGAAGATATCATCTTTATAGGAAACAGCATCACCGATGGAGGAGAATGGCACGAATTATTCAATAATCCGCATGTCAAGAATCGAGGCATTAGTGGCGATACGACACAAGGTGTATTCGACCGACTGGATGCTATTGTAAACGGGCAACCAGCCAAAATTTTCCTGATGATTGGTATCAACAATGTACCACAAAACGAACCAGCAGATACCATTGCAGCTGGCATCCGACTCATTGTACAGAAAATCAAGCAAGTGTCACCTGAAACACAAATCTATGTACAAAGCCTGTTACCAGTCACCACTTATTATAATAAATTTTATGAACATACTTGCCACTGGAAAGAAATTCCGGAAATAAACCAGAAAATCAAGACCGTGACAGAAAAAGAACAAGTGCAATACATCGATTTGTTCTCACACTTCGTCGATGCCGAAGGACAGATGCAAAAACAATACACCAACGATGGACTCCATTTGTTGGGCAAAGGCTATCTGTTATGGAAAGAAATCATCACCCCCTATTTATAACCGAAATAAACTGACACTATGAACCGGAAATCTTTCTTTATCCTGTTTTTCCTCTTATTAACAGCTTCCTTATCACATGCTGACTCACCAACAAAAGTAGCTTGCATAGGAAATAGTATAACTTACGGTATAGGTACCGAGAATCCACAAGTCGAATCATATCCGGCACAACTGCAACAATTATTGGGTTGTGATTACCTTGTAGGAAATTTTGGCAAGCCAGGAGCGACATTACTCAATCACGGACACCGTCCCTACATGAAACAGCCGGAATTCCAGAAAGCCATGGAATTTGCCGGAGACATTGCCGTGATACATCTGGGCATT
>JAETOX010000304.1 GCA_021771575.1 Bacteroides sp.
TACCGTTTTCTTACGCCCGATACGGTTCATCAGTATACCGGTAGGTACGGAAAAAATCAAAAACCAGAAAAATACCAGTGACGGAAAAATATTTGCCTGTGAATCACTCAGGTTCAAATCCGCCTTCACATAGTTCGAAGCAATTCCCACCAGATCAACAAATCCCATGGCAAAGAAACAGAGCATTACCGGGAAAAGTTTCGCATATTTCAATTGATTGTTTGACATTTAAATTCGTTTAAAAAAACAACAATACACATAAAATTACAGATTAGCATTTTATCACAATGCATACAATAGAGAATTACTGCAGTTTATAAACGGTCAGTGACTTCACCGTAAACTTGCCTGTACCGGAATCAAACACCATCCGATTGTAAGGAGCAGACGGGAAAACCAGATTGGTCATGGCAAATTTGCCATCCTCTCCAAAGGCTTCCACACTGGAGCGGTCAACAAACAGACGTAACCGGATATCACCTTTTGTATCCGCAACGGGAGCAACGGTCAAGGCCGGAAAATCCTTGCTGAAACTTACCTCTCCACTTTCACTACGGTCCATTGCAAACTGTTTACGCAACACATCGTAATACATGGTTACCTTTTCCCCGTTATCATTCAGCAGACTGAAAGTGATTTTAGACGCACCCGCATTATTCAGAGTCATTTCTATTTCATAAGCTCCCTCGTTGGACGGAAGCAAGCTTTTCACTTCGTATGGACCTGAAACACTGAATGAAGGAACACTAATTTTCTCTGTACGTGCTTTTTTGATTTCAGCAGATGGCGTACTCTTCAAATACAGTTCTTCTCCCAGTCTATAAAGAGTCAGATCACGGGCTATTGTATTCGCACTCCGATACTGCCGGGTAGGTACATTGTTAGCATACTGCCAATTGCTCATCCATCCTAAAGCGATACAACGTCCTTCGGGAGCATTGCTCCAAGTTACCGTAGCGTAATTATCTTTTCCCCAATCCAACCATTTGGTCTGAGTCGGCGATTCATTCACAAATACTTTTCCATCGAACGAACCGACAAAGTACTGCGCTGCACTTCCACCGAAAGGACCACCAGGATTCAAGTTACAAATCAAGACCCATTTCTTTTGCTTGGTACCTTCTATCTGTACTTCTACCAAGTCCGGACATTCCCAAACACCACCGTGAGCCCCTTGCATGGCACCGAATTCACTCTCCTTCTTCCATTCCTTCAAATTGACAGAAGAATAGATTTCCATGTGCTGACCTACAGCCAGCATCATCACCCAATGCTTGCCCGGTGCATACCAGAACACTTTCGGGTCGCGGAAATCACGTTCCGTAGAGGTAAGTATCGGATTATGCTCATATTTGGTAAAGGTCTTTCCGTTGTCCAGGCTATAGGCCATGCTCTGCGACTGCACGTCTCCCCACGGAGATGGTTTGGCAGAAGTATAGAAAGCGATAACGGCATCCTTACCGAAACCGGCTGT
>JAETOX010000305.1 GCA_021771575.1 Bacteroides sp.
CTTCCAATCCATTTATAATAGCTTTTTTAGAATAAACAGTTTTATAGGGACCTTCTACTCCAGTATTCATAACTTGTGAAATAATCTTCTTTATTTCTTGCCAATTTTTATCAGGAACTAATAAATTCCAAGAATGATCTGAACCGCTGCTTCCATTAATAATATGATTGATTTTATTTTCCGAAAAATTATCTAATTGTTCTAAATATTGATGATCATTAATGACAATATTTTTGCTAGTATTACCATCATCCGAACTTAAATTACCTTTAATAATTTCCTGTGTCCCTGCCGCAAGGCTGCCAAAGATAGCACCTTTGACCATGGAAGTTCCAGCTTGATCCAGCACTCGATTTCCAAGCTCCGCCCAATCCTTTACACCATACTTCTCAAACAGCTCATCCTGATTCTTTGACGCTATCGCATCTACGACTTCATAGCTATCTCCCGCGATTGATCCGGCTGCCCCTGCCTTGCCTCCTGCTACAAAACCGTTGACAACCGCACCGATCACTCCGCCTCCTGGCACGAATAAGACCGCAAATGTCGCAGTCCCTGCAGTGAATGATATTGCTGCTTTTTTCCAATCTTTCCATGTCATATTGGAAATAGCATCCGAGACAGCTACAACAGAATCGCTGACGCTTTGCAAGCCCCCTAATAAGGTCTCGTTCAGCTGATCACCCAACTCTTTTCCGCCTTTTTTGAAATTGTCTCCAACTTCTTTAATCTCTTTGCCTCGTTCATTGCACCAGCCACTGACACGATTATATAAACTTCCTATCTTATTGAAGAAATCCAAGTTGAATCTCGGTCCTTGAATCGAAGCCATAATCGCGTCGACTTTTCGTTTTTCTTCCTGCTTCTTCGTTAATGCCGCAGTCGAATCCTTCAAGCTTGATATAATTGCCAGGTTTTTCTCTTTGGTCAACTGCATGATGTTCTGGCTGGTGAATGAATTCCCTGCGTGTGAAGGTGAACTGGTGTTATTGAACGGTCTTGTAGTGCTGGTTGGATTGTTATTCGTAGGTTTATTACCGTCGCTATTCGTTGGATACTGTATCGCCTTGTCATATTGCTTGTATATCGGCGTCGCTGACCGGGCATCGGATGATTCACTGAATTAACTGGCTAATTTTTCGGTGTACTCTTCTTTGAACTTGAGGAACTCGGAGTACTCTTTTTGCTTGGTGTTGTCTTCTTCGAAGATACCACATTCTTTACCGTATTTACAACTTTATTGACGATGTTCTTAATCGCTCCCCACAGACTCCACTTTCCGGTTGGGTCAAAGTACTTGTTCGGGTTGTTTCGGCCATAGTTATACCGGTTCTGACTTAACGGATCCTGCCAGTTGCCGCGATAGCCGTCGGCGCTGATAAACAACTCCGTCACTGTGTCATAATACCGGCGCGTGACCTTGCACGATCCATATGAGATATCTTGTTTCCAGTTTTTATTATTGCTATAAAA
>JAETOX010000061.1 GCA_021771575.1 Bacteroides sp.
TCAGCTAACCGCACCATGACTGAAGAGTCTTTGCCTATGGAATACAACATCACCGGATTCTGAAATTCTGCTACTACTTCCCGGATGATATGAATCGATTCGGCTTCCAGCTCTTTTAAATGACTTAATTTATATTCTGACATTATGTTTGTATCTAATTATTCGGTGTAAAATTAAAGATATCCAATCGCATTCTGATCAGTATTTGTACTGAAACTCTCTCGTCGTTTACCGGATACGCGGGAGTATGGCTTCTTCCAGGGTTTTTACCGATTCTTCCAAAGAGCAGCAGGACGTATCGATCGAGATAAAAGGATGGGCCGGTACCTCGAAGGGAGAGGAGATACCCGTGAAGTCTTTAATTTCCCCTCGTCTGGCCTTAGCGTAGAGTCCTTTTACATCCCGGCGTTCGCATTCTTCGATGGGTGTACTGACATAAATTTCGAGAAAATCCTGTTCACCTATAATCTCTGCCGCCATGTGACGGATAGTATTCGTCGGGCTGATAAAAGCAGCCAGGGTAACGATCCCACAATCCACAAACAGTTTGGATACTTCGGCTATCCGGCGGATATTTTCTGTCCGGTCGGCTTCCGAAAACCCCAAATTATTGTTGATACCGCTACGGATATTATCGCCGTCCAATATTCGGCATAAAATACCTTTTTTATATAATTCTCTCTCCAGGGCTATCGCCAGTGTACTTTTTCCGGAGCCTGACAATCCGGTGAACCAGATCATCAATCCTTTTTGCTTCAGTAGTGCTTCCCGGTCTTCCCGTTGCAGCATTTTTTCGAATATCGGATAAATATTTTCCGCCATTTGATATCTTTTTGTCGTTTATTTTCAATCTGTTATTTCACTTCACAATAAACCAGGGATTCAGCAGGTTTTCTTTATTATAACGAAGTGGGGTTTTTCCATTCGTTTGATATACTTCTTTCCCGGCGGCTTTTGTAATGGCATGACCAGCTGCGGTATCCCATTCCATGGTAGGGGCGAAGCGGGGATAAATATCGGCTTTCCCTTCTGCAACCAGGCAAATTTTGATAGAGCTACCGATCGACGTCAGTTCGACGTGTTCGTGTGTCTGCCTTAATTGCTGGATGAAAGCTTCGGTTTCCGGAGTAGTATGAGAGCGCGAAGCGACGACGATGTAAGCTGGATTTTCCCGTTTTTCCGGTAGGGCCACAGCCCGCTTCTCCAACTCTTCGAAACGGATCTCCGGTGTGAAGGCGAGATTGTCTATCCGGTATGCTCCTCCTGTTGGGGTACCATAATAAAGCACCTGTTTCACCGGGATATAAATCACGCCCAATGTTGGTACTCCCTCTTCTACAAGGGCGATATTGACTGTAAATTCTCCATTGCGTTTGATAAACTCCTTGGTTCCGTCCAAAGGGTCTACAATCCATACAACAGGCCAGTGACGGCGAATATCGAAATCTACCTCCTTGTTTTCTTCGCTGATGACCGGATAAGGAGTGGTATTCAGATAGTCCATAATAATTTGGTTGGACTTTCGATCTGCCAGGGTGAGGGGGGAATGATCGGCTTTCTGTTCGATTTCAAAATCCGAAGCAGGATCGTCGTAAATGCTTAATATTTCTTTGCCGGCTTTCAGGGCCGCTGTGATAGCTGTTATTAATAATGAATTCATATAATTACAGATAAACCGTAAATCTGAGATTAAAAGCGGGGCAAAGGTATCAAATTAATTTTAAATTTTTGGCTTAAAAATAATTTGTTGATTCTGCTATCATTTCGAAATTACCTCTATATTCGTATCTTGAAATCGTATCGTTTCTATGGGGGAGAAGACAACACAACCATTTATTGCTTTTAGGGAGGGAGATGAACAGGTTTTTCGTTTGTATTACGAAAAATATTATCATGCTTTGTGTTTGTGGGTTTTGAGGATTATCCGGGAAGAAATAGCGATGCACGATATCGTACAGGAAGCTTTCATTTCTTTATGGAATTCCAGGGCGAACCTGGAGAGCGAGGTGCATCTGAAAATGTTCTTATATCAGGTAGTCCGGAATCGTTGTTTGAATTATCTCAAAAATAAAAAAGTAGAAGAAAAATATATCCGTGAATACCTGGCTTTGGAAGAAGAAGGTTATTTTGAGTATGTTGTGTTGGAAGAAGAAGTTCACCGTCTGATTATTCAGGAAGTTCTGCTTTTACCGGAAGAACAACGAAAGGTGGTGCAACTGCACCTGCAAGGGAAAAATAACTTTGAAATAGCCGATATTTTGCATATTTCTGTCAATACGGTGAAGACCCATAAGGCAAGAGCCCGGAAAACACTGAGAAATAAGTTGGATAATCTTTTCATTATCACAGTTTTATTAGGTCTGTGAAAAAATATTTTCTTTTTTTTGCTTTTCTTGTCATTCTCTGAGTCTTTTTAGTTGTATTTAATATAGAGTAAGATCGATATCGGTTTTACGTCGCTTTGAGTATTAAAAAAAATTGCAGGTTTATTTCAAAATGAATGTATGATCGATTATGAGAATATAGAACGAAAAATTCGCTTGGTAAAAGCTTCATTGGAGGGCGAATTGTCAGAAAACGATCGTCGGGAACTGGAGACATGGCTGAATAAATCTCAGACCAACCAGAAAATCTACGAACAAATCCGGAGTAAACAGAAACTTGCTGAGAAATTGGAATATTATCAACAAACGGATTGGGAAGCCGATTGGGAGGTGGTGATCAGACACACGAGAAAAATCCCACATCGTAGATTCACTCTTCGTTGGCTGGGTTATGCGGCGGTACTTACCGGCGTGATCTTTGCCGCGGGTATTTGGATAAAGCAGCAATCGGAAAAAGTACCGTCCACGGTAAATATGACCGCGAATTCCGATCCTATTCGTCCGGGAGTCAGGCAAGCTTATATCGAATTGGTCAGTGGAGAAAGAATTGTTTTGGGAGAAACACAGAAAGGATTTGTGAAAAATATCGATGGAGGTATGTTGAAACAAGGACAAGAAGGCCTGATGATATTGGGAAACGATTCGTTGACGAACCGACCGGAAACACCTGAATACAATCGGATTATTGTGCCGCGTGGTGGCGAATACCAGCTGGTTTTGGCTGATGGAACCCAGGTTTGGATGAATTCCGATTCGAAACTTGAGATACCTGTTGCTTTTACCGGAAGTGAACGTCGGGTCCGTTTACAGGGAGAAGCTTATTTTCAGGTAAAACGGAATGAAAAGTCACCTTTTCGGGTAGAAGTGAACGATATGGAAATAACTGTGTTGGGAACGTCGTTTAATATCCACGCTTATGGAGAAAATATGCGGACTACCTTGGTGGAGGGGGCTGTGGCTTTAAACGTGGGAGGAAAGGCTTTTTGCTTGACTCCCGGCGAAGAAGCAAGTATAAATGCAGGGATAGTCAAGGTTGAAAAGGTAGATGTATACGAGCGGATAGCCTGGAAAGAAGGAAAGTTTGTGTTTCGGGAAAAGCGCCTCGAGGAGGTAATGGATATATTGGGACGGTGGTATGATGTGGAGGTATTTTATCAGAATACAGCTATAAAAGAATTACATTTTACAGGTAATATTCCCCGGCATGCTACTATTCATGAAGTACTGAAGTTTTTGGAACATACTCGTTTGGTTCGCTTCGGAATAGATGGGCGTACCGTGATGGTTTTTAATTAACCTCTATTTTAAATAAATAGACCGCCAGAAACTGGTCCTTTCTGACGGTCGGATAAACAACAGAATGTTTAATCCTCTCAAAAACAAATTTATGAAAAAAAATCGAAAAAGATGGTTCCCGGAACAAACTATTCCCGGGAAAATTTTAAGAACAATGAAATTGACTTTTCTTCTATGCTGTATCGGGATGATACAAGTATCGGCGATTAGTTATGCTCAGCCTGGAACGGTGAGTATACAAGTAAAAGAAGCTTCCGTCAGAACCATTCTACAAATGATCGAAGCCCAGAGTGAATACACATTTGTTTACAACAATGAGCAAGTAAATCAGTTGAAACCGGTTTCCCTGGACGTAAAAGATGAAAAAATCACTACCATCCTGAACGAATGTCTGAAAAATACAGAACTGACTTATGAGTTGATAGACCGGGTAATTGTCATCAACCGCAAAAATAATTCGCCTCAGTCCTTTCAGACTATTCAGGGAGTGGTTAAAGATAAAAGCGGAAATCCTTTGCCGGGTGTTTCGGTTTTTATAAAAGGCACTCATATCGGCGTAGCCACCGATGTAGATGGAAAATTTAAAATGGATCTTCCAAAAATGGATCATATCGTTTTGGTATTTTCTTCTGTTGGGATGGAAACAATTGAAATGACTTATACGGGAGAAATCGAATTGAATGTTTTTATGGAAGAAAGAAGCCACGAAATGAATGAGGTTGTGGTCACTGGGTATCAGGAAATAGAAAAACATCGTTTGACAAGCGCCGTGCAAACTATCAAGATGGACGATATAAAAATTGCGGGGGTGAATACTATTGATCAAATGTTGGAAGGACGTATTCCAGGTATGATTTTTATGCAAAATTCCGGTCAGGTGGGAGCCGCTCCGAAATTAAGAATACGAGGTACTTCAACTGTTCTGGGCAATCGGGAGCCATTGTGGGTTCTGGACGGAGTTGTTTTGACCGATCCTGTTAATGTGGATCCGGCACAAATCAATGACTTGGATTTTGTAAACTTATTGGGAAATGCCATCTCGGGATTGAATCCTAACGATATAGAGCGGATTGATGTGTTGAAGGATGCTTCGGCTACAGCTCTTTACGGAGCGAAGGCGGGTAACGGTGTGATTGTAATCACGACGAAAAAAGGAAAGGCTGGTCCTCCCAGCGTGACTTATTCCGGGACGGGTTCTTTTACACGGCGTCCGCGTTACAGCGACCGAGCCATATATCTGATGAACTCGAAGGAAAGGGTAGATGTTTCCCGGGAGTTGGTAGAGCGGGGCGTTTATTATAACAATGTGGATAGTTGGGTCGGATACGAGGCTGTGGTTCAGGATTATTACAATGGTGCGATTGATTATAAGGAGTATAACCGGTTGGTTTCGTATTACGAAACATTGAACACGGATTGGTTCGATATTGTTTGTCAAGATGTGTTTTCACATAGCCACACGCTGAGCCTGTCGGGTGGTTCTACCAATATCCGCTATTATGCCTCTCTCGGGATGAGTGATGAGAATGGGGCTATAAAAGGCGAGAATAACAAACGCTATTCGACGACGTTAAACCTGACGGCTAATTACGAGCGTTTCACGGCACGTTTCCAACTTCAGGGGAATGTATCGAGCCGTGATTACAATTCTTCGGAATTAGGCGTTCTGGATTATGCCTATAATATGAGCCGTGCCGTTCCGGCTTTTAATCCCGATGGGTCCCGTTATTTTTATCAACGGACGAGTAGCTCTACGCCGGTGTATAATTTCAACGTGTTGAACGAAATGGATAATTCCGGGGATAAAACCAAGGGGAGTGCTATTAATATGCAGGCACATATCGGTTACAACGTTATCGACGATTTAAAATTAGAAGGAACGTTATCTTACGCGGTAAGCAATACGAATCAGGAGATTTATTTCACGGAGGATACCTATTACGTGCACAAATTGCGTGAAGACCAGACGGAGCGGAATGATATGTGTCCCATTGGTGGAGAATTGCGGAAAAGTGAGGTACGTAATACCAACTGGATGGCACGGGTTCAGGCGAATTACGCCAAGAACGTGGGAAAAGAGGGAAGACATAACGTGAGTGGTTCTGCCGGATTGGAGTTGAATTCTCAAAGATATGACGGTTTTAGTATTACGCGACGGGGGTATCATAGAGATCGGGGTAAATTGTTTTCTTCTATTCCCACGACTTACGGGAAATATCATAGCCAATTTATGACAACCGCGAATGCTTTGGGGGTTATCACAGAAAATTTGACAAATTCGGTAGCGTGGTACGCGATGGCTGGATACGATTATGACAACCGCTATATGTTGAATTTGCATATCCGGGGAGAGGCTTCCAATTTGTTCGGGTCACGAGCGAATGACCGTATGATGCCGATTTGGGCGTTGTCCGGTCGTTGGAACGTGAAGCAGGATATTTTGAAATCTGTTGATTGGGTAGATGATGTGGCGTTAAGAGGTTCTTTCGGTTACCAGGGAAATATGTTGAGTAACCAGACTCCCAATATGATTATTAAGCAAGGAGTTGACTATACCGGGAAATATGGTGAATTTAATTCGACGGTAGCCCATTACCCGAATCCTGATTTAAGGTGGGAAAAGACGGCGTCCACGAATGTGACATTGGATTTTTCGTTCTTGAAAAACAAGATTAACGGTTCGGTTTCCTGGTATTACAAGAAGACTCGGGATGCATTCTTGACCAAGACGATTTCTGAAATCAATGGAACCAAGCAATACGTGGTAAATAGCGGAACGCTTGTAAACAAGGGAATCGAGGTGAGCTTGAATTTTACACCGATCAATCGTGCCGGGTTGGATGGCGGGAAGAGAGGTTTTGTTTGGCGCATCGATCCCCAGTTGGGACAGGTGTTGAACGAATTGGTAAATAACGCGATAAATAACCGGAATAACGTCTTGCGGGATGAGATCGAGTATACCGATATGTTGACCGGTGACGTGGATATTGCCGGGGAGCCTTTGAATACATTCTATTCATACCGTTTTAAAGGGTTGAGTCCGGTAGACGGTTCTCCTATTTTTTACGGGGCGGAGGATGAATTGCAAGAAGAGTTGAGCAAGAAGTATAACAATATGGAGCGTGAAGATGTCTTTTTGGAGGTAATGGAGAGATCCGGACGGCGTGAGCCTTACCTGCAAGGGGGAATCTCGAATTATTTTGGGTATCGGAATTTCGGATTGTCATTTAATCTGGCTTATAGTCTGGGTAATAAAATTCGTTTGTTGAAATTGTGTACCGAGTATGGGACAACTAATCCTAATCCGTCAAGTAATTTGCGGCGTGAGTTTGTAAATCGTTGGAGAAAGCCGGGTGACGAGAACCATACCAATATTCCCGGGTTGAATACGGTAGCGGGAACCCATGCTAGTCCATGGTGGAGTAGTGGCACGAATGTGACGCATCGAATCGCGTCTAATATTTACGAGATGTATGACAATTCGGACATCCGGGTAGTAAGTGGAAATTACTTGCGCTTGTCGTCGCTTTCTTTCCGTTATAACGTGGATGATCGGTTCTGCAAGAAATTAGGTCTTAAGTCTGCTTATATCAATCTGACGGGAACGAATTTGTTCACGATAGCCCATAAAAAGTTACGGGGACAAGATCCTACCCAGTCCGGTTCGTCGCCGAATGTAAATCTTTCGGTACGTCCGACTTACTCGTGTAATCTTAGTATCACTTTCTAAAATTTGAGCGATGAAAAAAAGAGTTTTAATTTATATATTCAGTGTGCTTGCCCTTGGTCTTGGCTCTTGCGGTGATTTTTTGGAGGAATATTCACAGAATCAGCGTTACGCGACCACGGCGCAGGATTTGGACGAATTGCTTCGAGGTGAATGTTTCATGCAATCGCCGACCCCTAGTTCCAATACTCAGGAAACGATGAACTTCAGTAGCGGGCTTACCATGAATTACCCGTGGTTGCACGTGATGGACGATGATGCCGAGGAGTTCGTGGACGGGGGATTGTCTTCTACTTCGAATTACCCGCGTAATGTACTCGGTTCTTTTTATCACTGGGGTGCCGATCCGTTTTTGACTTTGGAGAATGCCCAGTACAGAGATAATGATTGGGAACGGTTTTACAAATGTATAGGGGTATTGAATTCCATCATTTACATGGCAGACGAATTTCGCTCGAAAGAAGAAGATATCGAGTTGTTGAACAGGGTGGAAGGCGAAGCGCGTTTTCTTCGGGCAGGTTATTACTTCCTGTTGGTAAATATCTACGGAATGCCTTATAACAAAACTACGGCATCCCAAGATGCCGGTGTGCCGTTAAAAATCACGGAGCATATAGAGGATAAATATTTTAGCCGTAGCTCGGTGGAAGCGGTGTATTCGCAGATAGTCACGGATCTTAAACGTGCTGTCGTTTGTTTGGAAGGTATTGTGCCTTCTTCGACATTACGGGTTGGGGAAGTTGCCGCCAATGCGCTATTGTCGAGAGTGTATTTGTATATGGAGAAATATGAGGAATGTATTGCTGCGGCAGACGAGGCGCTGTCGGGAGCTTATTCTGTGATGGATTTAAACAGTTGGACAGATGGGAAGAACGTGATTTCTTGGACATCACCCGAAACGATTTTCACGCAAGGGGGGAATGCCGTAGTTTCAACATTCTTGAGTTCCTCGAGTGCTTGGGTTGAGCAAAATGGAAATTGGGTACAGCAAGATCAAGCACTTTCGTACCAGGTGTCCGAGGATTTGTTGAGATGTTATGGCGATGGGGATTTGCGCAGAACCGCTTTCTTCAAGAGTTCTTTGCACGCGGCTGTTCCCGATAAATATAAGACTTGGACGGACTATAATGATAATGATGAGATTGGAGCGGATTTTTTGATTCGTTTGCCGGAGGTGATTTTGAATAAGGCAGAGGCTTTGGCGATGTTGACCCGGGATGGGGATGCGAAAACCGAGTTGGAAAAGTTACGTTCCAAACGATTTGCGGTAGCTCCATCGGTAACGGAAACGGGCGGGGCATTGATTGATTTTATACGCGATGAACGCCGTCGGGAACTTTGTTTCGAGGGACATCGTTGGTTTGATTTGCGACGCTATGCCGTGAACAGTATTCATCCTCTTCCGGATAATTTCAGTATTCGCCACCGGAATAATGCTTATGAAGCAAATTCACAGACTTGGTATGAAAACGGTTATTATAAATTGAATGCTTACACGCAAGACCGGGCGGCTTGGATGATTCCGATCCCAAACTATGCTATCGAATTTAACAGGGGAGAACTTAAGAACGAGATCCGCCCGAATAGAGAACTTCAAAGAGATTGATTATGAGAAAGAATAAATTCCTTTATGTATTGCTTTTGTCCGTGTTGTTCACGGCGTGTGACAAGGAAGATAATTTGACACCTTCCAACCTGGGTAAAGATTGGTTCACGATTGAAAATTCGGATGATCCGGTGGATCGGGCGATTTATCAATTCTACGTGGAAACGGGGATTCCCGTGTTCTATAACGATACAATCGGGCAAGAAATTCGAGTGGACAACTGGGGTAATTCCTATACACACTACGAAATCCTTCAATTTGGCTCATCAGCCTTGGGAGGGACGGAAACGCCTAATCCGTTTTCGGCTTACGAGTTGTGTCCGAAAGACCATGTTGTCGATGGGCTCGAATTTTTGCGAGAAGAGATTGTGCCAGTCCTGCCCGAGAGTATTAAAATTCGCAGTTTCTTGTTGCTGAAATCTTTAACGCCCTATAATTCGGCAACAAGTAAAGAGGCTTTCAAAGGATTGAACACCGTGTTGATTTCCCGTGTTACCGAATTTCGGGACATGAGCGATGCGGAACGGCAAAACATGAAAGGTGCTGTCCTGAATGCGGTTCTTGCCACGCCGATTTCCGCTTATGCCGAAGAACTGGCTGCGTTCTATCAGACAACACGCGGTTGCTACACGCAGGCAAATCTGTATGGTTGTGCCGGTTGGTATTTTTATAATACTTACGGGTTCTCTGACCCGAGAACTGTCGGTTTCTTGAAAGATCCGAATCCTTATGATTATAGTAGTATGCCCACGGAAACCCAGGATGTCGGTATGTATATCAGTGCGATATTTACTTCTACGCCGGAAGAGTTCGAGGCTGCGTACGGGGCGTTTGATGCTGTGATGACTAAATATAGAATTATAGTGTCTGTATTAAAGGAAATAGGGGTGTCAATATAGATTATTAGCTTATTTATAGTATGTTACTATTAATGGAAGAGAGCCCGGCTCTCTTCCATTGGGGAACACATCGCTTTAATAAAAAAGAATGTTTTGTATTGTATAATTAAAATGAACTGAAATGAAAAAAATTTTATTGGTTTATGCCGGGATTTTGTGTTCTGTACTGGCTTTCGGGCAGACAAATTTCCAGAAATTGACCTTAAATGAAGCGTGTGAAAAGGCGAAAGCGGAAGGGAAAATGGTTTTTGTAGACCTTTACACTTCATGGTGCGCTCCTTGTAAAGTGATGGCTACCGATGTATTCCCGAACGTGCAGCTGGGCGAGTTTATGAACAAGCATTTCGTGTGCGTGAAGTATGACACGGGGGCGGAGGAAGATGGTAAAGTACTTGCGGAGAAGTTTAACGTTCAGGCATACCCGACCTTCCTGCTACTGAATACCGATCAGGGGTTGGAGAATCAAATTGTCGGTGGTACCCTTGATCCGTCAGAATTTAAAAAATTGGTGGCAGAGGCGATGTCAGCTTCTATTGCCAGTTTGAGGAAGCAGTATGCGGAGGGCAATCGGGAAGCTCCCTTCCTGACAAATTATTTACAGGAACTATTGAAAGCCCAAATGATCGCGGAAGCACAGGAAGTACGTGCAGAACTGTTCAAGGTGCTTCCGGATGCCCAAAAATCGAACAGAGAGTATTGGTATATTTACGATAATCAAATATTATCCCCGATCGGTTCGGAAGCGATGGATTTTCTGTTTGCACATTTCGACCGATTTCGCGAGAGCATGGGAGAGGAAAAAGTATTGGAGAGAATTTCGATGGCTTTTGAAATTAAATTGAGGGATATGATTCGCGGTCGGGAAAAGATAGACGGTTTGGATAAATTGGTGGAGCAGATGAAACCGCATCATTTTAATTCACGTTCTCGTCTTGATGTTTACGTGTCCTTGGCGCAAGCGTTGCGTGCTGCTTGGGCTGATAAGGAGAACGAGAAAAAAATAGAGAAAGTACTCGTGTTGTGTGAAAAAGAATTTCCTAAAATTGATGGCGAGGATTTGGTATGGTTTTATTTTCCGGTAACTATTTTCCTTGCGAACGCCGGGACAGAAGCACAACACCAGCGGGTGATAAAAATACACGAATATACCTACGAGCATACCGGGCATGAGCCTTTGCGAATAGGATTGGGGAATATGCTTGTAAATGCTAAAAAATAGGAATAGAATTAATGTTATAAGTGAAAAGAAATGAAAAAGTTATTATTGGTATTTGTGGGACTCTTGTGTTCCGTGGTTTTGTTTGCTCAAACAAATTTTCAGGAATTGTCATTAGAGAAAGCTCGGGTGCAAGCGAAAGCAGAAAATAAACCCATATTTTTGGATTGTTATACCTCGTGGTGTGGTCCGTGCAAGATGATGGCAAATGATGTTTTTACGCTCGAAGCTGCCGGAGATTATTTCAACAAGAACTTTGTTTGCGTGAAAACCGACATGGAGAAAGGCGAAGGTCCGGCTATCGGTAAACAGTACGGGGTAGATGCGTATCCCACGTTTTTGATTATTAATTCCGATGGCAAATTGATGCATAAAGTTGTCGGGGCGATGTCGCTCGAAGAGTTGATAGAAAATGTAGAGTGTGGTTTAAAAGCGAACAATATTGCCGAGTACGAAGCGTTGTATCAGGCGGGGAAATTGGATAAAACGGAGCAAATGGCGTACTGGAGATTGCTCTCTATCTCCGGCGAGGTGGTGAAGGCTCAAACCGTGGGCGATGATCTTTGGGGAAAACTCTCGGAAAAGGATAAGCTGAATTCGACTTATTGGGCATTGTTACGCTCGAGGGCGACTGCCATAGAGGGCGAGGAGATGAAGTTTGTTTGCGCGAACCGGGACTATTTTGAAAAAGAAGTCGGGAAAGAAGAGGTCGGCAAATTGATCTATAATTCTTTTATAACTGAATTGAACATGATGATCGTGTACCAGCTACCCGCGAAGAAATACGAGAAGGTCCCCGTTATTAAGGCTTTGCTTGAAACTAACGATGTACCCCGTAAAGAGGCTCTTTTGAAGATCACCGAATTGGCAGAAGCCCGGGGAAATTATGACGAAAAGGGTTATTTGGATATTCTTGATGCCAATTTGAATGTATGGGACGATTCTGAAAAAAGGACGATATTCGAGGGTGCGAAATTGTTTATCTCGCTTGCCAATGGCAAAGAACAGACGAGAAGGTTAGGGGAGATTGCTTTACGGGCTCAAGAAGCCGTGAAAGATGAGGTAGTCAAAGAGGGAATTATTAACATAGGACTTACTTCTAGAAGAATGTCGGGGAAGGACGGTGTGTATTGGGAAGATTTGGCATCACTGAAAGAGGTCATGGATCGAGCTTTTTTCGAGGGCAGGTGTGTGTTCTTGTATTTCCATAACGATGGTCAAACTTCACGTCTTATCGATGAAAAACTTTTCTCTAGCAAAGAGGTGGGTGACTACTTGAATAAGTTCTTTGTGAATTATAAAATACATGTTGGCGAGGGTGAAGGGGCTAATATAGCCAGAAGATATGGTGTTATTGTTCCCAATATGGTAGTTGTGCTTGATAAATACGGGGCTGTTCGTCACCGGGTGTCTAATCTCATGCAAGGTGATTTCGTTAAACAGGTGAACGAAACTTTCGATGATAATAAAGCCGTTGGGGTACTTGAGATGAGGTATAACATGGGAGATCGCTCACCCGAATTCATGGTGAAATATTTGATGGCATTGGGTAAGATGTCTAGCCCGAGAACTTCGCTGGTTGCCGTGGAGTTATTTGCTTTGCTTGATGACGAGCAGAGGGTTTCTCCCGAATTTTGGATGTTGTATCACCCTCAATTTTCCATGATTAGTTCGGATATGAAGAATTATTTGTTTTCGAATATTCAGGAATTTCGTGAGAAGTTAGGTGCCGAGAAAGTGGATGAACTGGTCGCGTATCAAATTAATTCCGATCTTAACCAGGTTCTTTATAACGCTAAGGCAAGAACTTCTGTTGAAGATATAGATAGGATGATACAATTCATCAAACAAAATAAGTTACAGAGTTCGGGACAATTAATTTGTTTGGCAAATGTTGTCAAGCTGTTTAAGAATAAAGTTTGCCGTGTTAAGGACTACAAGAAAGCAAGCAAAGGCATGAAGCCGGAAGAGATCCCGTTCGCGGATTTATACGCGAATATTCTCGCGATGGAGCCGGGGAGAACGGAAGAGTGGAATGCGTGGGGAAAAGAGATTGTGGATTCTCTTACAGATCCTCAATATATACAGTGGTATAAACAATTTCTTGGTTTGTCCCT
Source organism: Bacteroides sp. (assembly GCA_021771575.1). GTDB lineage: Bacteria > Bacteroidota > Bacteroidia > Bacteroidales > Marinifilaceae > Odoribacter. The sequence goes on from JAETOX010000061.1 coordinate 13,246, forward strand.
AAATGAATAGCATTTGAATCTATTAGGGTGTCGGAAATAAAGGGGGCCTCTCGGCCCCCCTCCGGATGCCGACTCCGAATAGAAAAATAGCCTGAATAATTTTCAAAACTTCTTTGCTTGAAAATATTTCATTTGCTGAATAAGGAGGAAACAGCCTTTAGGTGGATATTGATCAATATGGAGAGTAGTATGAACAATTGGGCCGTTTCCTTTATATGGAGAAAAATGCCGGAAATTGATATAAACAAAAGACGCAGGCATTCCTCACTTTCGCATAGCTCGGGTTTCTCAGGACCACCAACGTACGATAAATGAGTATGCCCGCGTTTCCTTCTATATTGTCTGGCAATATATACGAATTTAAAACGCGAGCGTTACTTCACTTACCCGTCCGTTGTAATAATTTGAGAATTTGAGCTAAACGGGGTAAGCAAAAACGCTTCGTTATTTAAAAGAACTTTTGCTGATGTTTAATCAACAGGACAAAGTAAATAAAATTACATTTAATTCGCAATAGTTTGTAAATAAATTTAGAATAAGGAGGCTGTTGAATAATGTGCTAATGTACCAATGTATTAATGTGCTAGTGAAAAATTGTACTTTCATGAGGAGTGGTACGTTGGCACTAGTATATCAGTGTCTGAGTACATTTTTAGAGGTAAAACGGAATTTTACTCCGAAAATGATTATCTTTGTGTGCTTTTAATCACGTGAAATAAATTATTATAAAGCATGGCTATAGTTTTCTATCAAAAAGACGCCACGGTATATGCCGTACATTATCAGACGTCTGAGAATCCTCTTGATGTAAGTAAATTAGAATGGTTATTCAGCGATGCGTGTAGGGTAAAAAACGAGTCTTTGGACGGTTTTTACATCGGGCCGCGCCGGGAAATGATTACCCCCTGGAGTACCAATGCTGTAGAGATTACGCAGAATATGGGAATCTCCGGAATCCTGCGTATTGAGGAATTTTTTGAAACAGATAATGAAAGGGCACCGTTCGACCCAATGTTGCAAGCTTTCTACAAAGGGTTAGACCAGCATATCTTTACTATCGACAAACAGCCTGATCCGGTCGTATATATCGAGGATATTCGGGCTTACAATAAACAAGAAGGTCTGGCTTTGAATCCGGATGAAATCGCTTATCTGGAGGGATTAGCCGACAAATTAGGCCGGAGACTGACCGATTCTGAAGTGTTCGGTTTCTCTCAGGTCAATTCGGAACATTGCCGGCATAAAATTTTTAATGGGACCTTTATCATCGACGGAGAAGGAAAAGAAAGTTCGCTTTTTAAATTGATTAAAAAAACTTCTCAGGAAAATCCCAACCGGATTGTTTCGGCTTACAAAGATAACTGTGCTTTTATCGAAGGGCCCCAAGTGGAACAGTTTGCTCCCCAGGTACAAAATAAACCGGATTTTTATGAAACCCGTGAAATCGATACAGTGATTTCGTTGAAAGCTGAAACACATAATTTCCCGACAACTGTAGAACCTTTTAATGGAGCTGCCACTGGATCGGGGGGAGAAATCCGCGATCGTATCGCCGGAGGACAAGCTGCTTTGCCATTGGCGGGAACGGCTGTATATATGACTTCTTATCCGCGTCTGGATGCTTCGAGAATTTGGGAACAACAGATCGATCCTCGGAAATGGTTGTATCAAACACCGGAAGATATCCTGATCAAAGCTTCTAACGGCGCATCTGATTTCGGTAATAAGTTCGGACAGCCTCTTGTTTGTGGTTCTTTGCTGACTTTCGAACATGAAGAGGATGGTAAAACTTACGGTTACGATAAGGTGATCATGCAAGCCGGAGGGGTTGGGTTTGGAAATCGGGAGCAGGCCATGAAACATACACCTGAAGTGGGGGATAAAGTGGTATTGTTAGGAGGGGATAACTACCGGATCGGAATGGGCGGTGGGGCTGTATCTTCGGTAGATACCGGAGTATATGCCGGCGCGATTGAATTGAATGCCGTACAGCGTTCCAATCCGGAAATGCAGAAACGGGTGTGCAATGCGATTCGGGCTCTGGCAGAAAGTGAAATGAATCCCATTGTTTCAATTCATGACCATGGTGCAGGGGGACATTTGAATTGTTTGTCGGAATTGGTGGAAGAAACCGGGGGAAAAATCCACATGGAGAAATTGCCTGTCGGTGATCCGACTTTGTCGGCCAAAGAAATTGTGGGTAATGAATCTCAGGAGCGGATGGGACTGGTGATGAAAGAGGCGGATGTACCTGTTTTGCAGCAGATTGCCGAGCGGGAACGGGCACCGATGTATGTAATCGGGGAAACTACCGGAGATATGAAGTTTACCTTCGAAAATGCCAAGACCCAGGAGAAACCGATAGACCTGGAATTGAAAGATATGTTCGGAAATCCTCCCAAAACTATAATGGAGGATAAAACCGTAAAAGAAAAATATGCTGAACCTGAATATACTGCTGATAAGTTGGAAGAATACCTGGAGCAGGTATTGCAGATTGAAGCAGTGGCCTGTAAAGACTGGCTGACCAACAAAGTCGACCGTTCGGTGTCTGGCAAAGTGATTCGTCAGCAGGGGGTTGGTCCTTTGCATTTGCCTTTGAGTGATGTGGCAGCCGTAGCACTCGATTACAGCGGACATAGAGGAATTGCTACTTCCATTGGACATGCTCCGGTAGCCGCTATGGCAAATGCTCCGGCTGGTTCACGCCTGGCAATTGCCGAAGCTTTGACTAATCTGGTATGGGCTCCGATTGAGAAAGGCTTAAAGGGCGTTTCCCTGTCAGCCAACTGGATGTGGCCTTGCCGGAATGCCGGAGAAGATGCCCGTTTATATCAGGCGGTGCAGGCTGCCAGCGATTTTGCTATCGAATTGGGAGTCAATATTCCCACAGGGAAAGATTCTCTTTCTATGACCCAGAAATACGGTGATAAGAAAGTATATGCACCAGGAACGGTGATTATCTCCACGGTCGGGGAAGTAACCGATTATCGAAAAATCGTAGTTCCTCTATTAAAGAATAATCCGGATCCTGAAATTGTATAT
>JAETOX010000306.1 GCA_021771575.1 Bacteroides sp.
GAATGTAAACTGGTATTAGCGGGTGATACAGACTTTGAAGATGATTATTCTAAAAATCTTAAAAGAATGGCCCAAAAACATGGAGTAATACTTACCGGGTTTATCAAAGGGAAAAAGTTACATTCTCTTTTGACACATACTCGATGTTTTGTATTACCTTCATCACACGAAGGGCTACCAATTGCTCTATTAGAAGCTATGAGTTATCATTTACCGGTGATTGTAAGTGATATACCAGCAAATTTAGAAGTGGGATTAGATAAAGATGTATATTTTAAAGTAGGTGATATAGATGAACTAGCCGGAAAATTACAGAAAAATATTTCTACCCATTTCCAGCATATTAATTATGATATGTCTAAATACAATTGGGACAATATAGCTGAACAAACATCCATAATTTATCAAAAATACGCAAGATGAAAGGAATCGTATTAGCTGGAGGTAGTGGTACCCGCCTCTACCCCATTACCAAAGGAGTGAGCAAACAGCTGCTTCCTGTGTTCGATAAACCGATGATTTACTATCCTATCTCGGTATTGATGCTGGCAGGTATCCGCGAGATACTGATTATCTCCACGCCATACGACCTGCCCGGTTTCCAACGCCTGTTAGGGGATGGAAGTAACTTCGGAGTGCGTTTTGAATATGCCGAACAGCCGTCACCGGACGGACTGGCTCAGGCTTTCATTATCGGGGAAAAATTCATCGGGAATGATTCTGTTTGTCTGGTATTGGGAGACAATATCTTCCACGGAAACGGACTGAGTGCCATGCTGCGTGAAGCAGTTCGTACAGCAAAAGAAGAAAAGAAGGCTACGGTATTCGGTTACTGGGTAAGCGACCCGGAACGCTATGGCGTAGCTGAATTCGATAAGGAAGGGAACTGTCTCTCTATCGAAGAAAAGCCACAGCATCCGAAATCAAATTACGCCGTAGTAGGTTTGTATTTCTATCCGAACAAGGTAGTAGAAGTGGCTAAGCACATCAAACCATCTGCGCGTGGAGAGCTGGAAATCACGACCGTAAACCAGCGTTTCTTGGAAGACGGAGAACTGAAAGTACAGACCTTAGGCCGTGGTTTTGCCTGGCTGGATACAGGTACCCACGACTCGTTGGCGGAAGCTTCCACCTACATCGAGGTTATCGAAAAACGACAGGGACTGAAAGTGGCCTGTCTGGAAGGAATTGCCTACCGCAAAGGATGGATTACAGCCGACAAACTGCGTGAAGAAGCTCAACCGATGCTGAAGAACCAGTATGGACAGTATCTGCTGAAAGTAATTGACGAAGTGGAACGGACCGGACAAGCAAACTTGGATTAACCAGTTAAAAGTTAATAGTTAAAAATTAAAAGTGTAGAGATTAATCTATTCATTTTAAGATGGAAGTTATTAAAACAGCGATAGAGGGTGTGGTGATTATAGAGCCACGTATTTTTAAGGATGCCAGAGGC
>JAETOX010000307.1 GCA_021771575.1 Bacteroides sp.
GTCGCAAATTGTTTGCTGTTTAAGGTATTTCCGTCTAGGGCTACAGAGCCTCCGAATATTGTATAATTACTGGCGTCTCTTTTGTCGTTTTCAAAGTCAATGACGTTGGTTTGAAAATATTGGTCTTCCAGTCTGGCGATTCCTATACCGAATTCAGCTTTCTGACGGCTTAGAAAAGGAAGAGAAACAAAAAGCTTCACGTATTTCTCATTCTGTTGATTGAATGTAGGAGTATTCCCTTTATTGAAGAGTTTCTCTTGTTTCAAATAGTCAAAAGAGGACAGGGAAGCGACGAGCCGATAGGAGGTAGGTAGGCTGGTAGGAAGGTCAATTCTACCGGAAATCTGTAAGTTGTTATAGATTTGCCCCAATTGTCCGTCCACAGAAAATTCCTTAGCATAATTGTTCAAACTATGATAGGTAGCACCGATATAAACCTGATTGGCACCATTAGAACCGACATTCCCTCCGACTCGTAGAGATAAGTCATCCTCCATTTTTACCTTTAAATCCAATGTGTATGTTTCATCCAATGGATTATAGATGACATGAGGAATAATTTCTGAAATCATATTATCGGACATCAGACGGAAATATCCTCGTCGCAAGTCTTCAAAATCGAAAATGTCATTATCATGTGAATGAAATTCTTTCCGGATATATCGTTTCTGCTGGTCATTGGCACCTTGAATGGTAATCTTCTTGAATCGGAATTCGGGTAATGCCTTCTTGTATGCAATTCTACGCATCTCCAGTAACCGATGATTGGAGCGTCGGGAAATACGGCTCTTAATCGAGTCCATAAGCTCGATGGCACGGTTGTAGCCGTTATCATGAAGTTCATCGTATCGGTCAAAATCCATCAAATTGACGTCGGTATATTTGAAAGTCATCAGAATTCCCATCGAATCCGGAATTTCGTAGTTCGTTTTTTGCATAATCATATTTTCCAGTTGCCCCATGATATCACCTTCTTTGGGCTTTCCTGGATTAGAACTTACGACGCTTCCGATTAGAATATCCGGATGGAAATCCTCCATCATAATATCTACTGGAAAATTGTTATAAATACCTCCATCGTATGCTAGAATGGAATCTATTTCAATGGGCTTGAACATCGCTGGGAAACTCATTGAGGCACGTACGGCATCGCCTAAATCTCCACTATTGAAGATGATAGGCCGTTTGTTATAGACATCTGAAGCTACACAGCGGAACGGTACGAATAACTTGTCGAAATCATTCTGGCAGGCAGCTGTCGCTTGACCGAACAGCTGGACGAATGCAAGATTCATCTGAAGAGGGTTTACCACACTGGACGGAAGAAATTGTGTCTTGACTTTGTGTAAAGGATTCTTTAAGGAAACACGGATATTGATAAACTCTGGTGTAGAAGGGTTCTTTTTAAAATAATAAATGTATTTCTCTTCGATATCTCCTGAGTACCAGCGCTT
>JAETOX010000062.1 GCA_021771575.1 Bacteroides sp.
TCGGCCTGATCGGGGCGACAACCGATGTGGAATTGGTATTGAGAGGCCGGACAGTGACTGTCGGCAGAAAATAAAAATGCCGGGACGTGTTGGAAGCGCGCACCGGCATTCCTCCCCGAAGGGAGATATGTTTCACTTATATTGGACAAATCTATGAAAAAAAAACGGAACCGAGGGTTTGTTCTGAAAAAAAACAAACCACATCAATTTTTTCGAAGTATGAAATTAACCTTGCTGTTGTGTATGTTTTTGATTCCTTCTTTGCAGGCCACTGTGGTGTCGCAACAACGCCTGACCATGCATCTGGGGGAGACCGGTATCAAAGAAGTATTCGATGAGATCTGCCGGCAAACGAACAGGACGGTGATTTATAATGACGACCGTTTGGAGCTGGATCGGAAAATAAAAGCCGATTTCGTGGATATTACACTGGAAGATTTACTGGAACGTTTGTTATCCGATAGCGGAATGGATTATCGGTTCAGGGACGAGTATATTGTGATTGTGCCGCGGCAGCGGGCAGCGGAGCCGCAAACGGTAAAAGGCCGGACTATCAAGGGAATGGTGCAGGATAAGGAAGGGCATCCTCTGCCGGGAGTGACGGTGGTCGTGAAGGGGACGAGATTAGGAACTTCTACTGACCATGAGGGAAGGTTTTCTCTGGAAATTCCGCAACTGGAAAATATACTGTTGCTGTTTTCCTTTGTGGGGATGGAGCCCGTCGAAGTGAAGGTCTCTGCCCGGAGTGAATATGAAATTGTGATGCAGGAGGATGTCAAAGCACTGGAAGATGTGGTGGTGACCGGATATTTCAACAAGGACAGGGATAGTTTCACTGGAGCCGAAATCACGATCAAAGGCGACGAATTGAAAAAGGTGACTAACCGGAATGTTTTGCAGGCATTGACCATTTTTGATCCTTCGATTCGTTTTGAAGATAATATAGACATTGGTTCGGATCCTAATCGTTTGGCTGATTTTACGATACGGGGAAATTTCGGTATCGGGCTGACGGATTTCGAGAAGGATGCCGTGAGCAGAGATAACCTGCGGAATAATCCGAATCTGCCTACTTTTATTATGGATGGTTATGAGGTGACGATGGAGAAAATTTTCGATCTGGACATTAACCGGATCGAATCGGTTACGATCCTGAAAGACGCTTCTGCAACAGCGATCTACGGTTCGAGGGCTGCCAATGGTGTGATTGTGGTGAAAACGAAAGTTCCGGAGGCCGGTAAACTGACTGTAAGCTATTCGTTTAATGCCGATGTCGCTATTCCGGATCTGACGAGCTACGATCTGTTGGACGCCCGGGAGAAACTGAATTTCGAGAAAAGTGTGGGATTGTATGATAGTCCTTATCCTGATGCGCAGACAGATAGGGAAAAAGATTATAATTATAAATTAGCACTGATCGGGAGTGGAGTGAATACGTATTGGCTGGCCCAGCCATTGAAGGTGGAATTCAACCAGAAGCACAGCATTTTTATCGAAGGCGGTGATAAGGCGATCCGTTACGGGGTGGACGTCAAATACGACAACAACAACGGGGTGATGAAGGGCTCCCTGCGCAACCGTGGCTCCCTGGGATTTTCGTTATCCTATAACTTGAACGATAAACTGCTGATTCGTAATTATCTCTCTGTTGATAAGATGAAAAGAAAAGAATCTCCTTACGGGGATTTTGCCCAATATGCTCTGTTGAATCCTTATTATCCGTTTCAGGATGAAAACGGGGAATTGATCAAGGAAATGAAACAGATGATTAATTCGAGCCGGCAGATCTGGAATCCCGTGTACGAAGCTACCGTCGGCAACCAGGATGAAGCTTCGTACCTGCACGTGACCGATAACCTGAATCTGGAATGGAATATTGTGCGGGGATTGCGGTTCCGTACGAATTTTTCTTACGGCGAAAATAAGGACGAAAGCGAACGTTTTACTTCTCCGGAATCTTTATTATATGCTGCAAACGAACGGGAAGGGCAGGAGAGTTTATTGGACCGTGGAACGGGGTATTTCTATACGGCAAACAGTTATTTCTGGGATTTGAGCTCTGTACTGACTTATCATGTCGGGACCGGGAAGCATTTTGTCAATATTGCCCTGGGGGTGAATATGACGGAGAACGTCTCGCGCAGTGTTTCTATTGATGTAAAGGGTTTCCCGTCCAAAGCCATGGATTATATTTCGCTGGCCAAAGAATTTGTGGGGACTACTCCCGGAGGAACCGAAGGCAAGAACCGACTGATGGGGGCATTTGCTAATCTGAATTATTCATATGGGAATCGTTATTTGCTGGATTTATCGTACCGGATGGACGGATCGTCGCAATATGGGTCGGAGAAGAAATATTCGCCTTTCTGGGCGGTCGGTGTAGGCTGGAATATCCATAAAGAAAAGTTTATGGAAAATCTGCCTCTTTCCCGTTTGAAAATCCGGGGGTCTGTCGGTTCGACGGGGAAGGCTTCCTTCGCTCCCTATCAATCGCAGACGATGTTTGAATATATTCAGAAAAACTGGTATGCTACGGGTATCGGTGCACAGTTGATGGCTCTGGGAAATCCAAATCTGAAATGGGAAACAACCATGTCATACGATCTGGGAGTGGATATCGCTTTTCTGGACGACCGTATCTCCCTGACTTTCGGTTATTATCTGAAAAAAACAAAAAATTTATTGAGTGATGTGACCTTACCTACTTCTGTCGGATTTTCGGATTATAAGGAGAATCTGGGAGAAATGGAGAATGAAGGAATAGAACTCGCCCTGCGGGCTTTCGTTTATCGCGACCGGAACTGGAATGTAAGCTTTTTTGCCAATATGTCGAATAATAGAAATCGTATAGTAAAAATTTCCAATGCTTTGAGTTCGTATAACAAAAAGGCCGATCAGGAACAAGGCGACGTGGATAGTAAATATTATTCGAAACCGATGGTGAGGTTCAGAGAAGGAGAATCGTCGTCGGCTATTTATGCGATGAAGTCTTTAGGGATAGATCCGGCAACAGGGCAGGAACTCTACCGGAAAGCTGACGGAACCAATACGTTTGTCTGGGACCCGGCGGAAAACGTGGTCTGTGGGGATGCTTCGCCTAAAGTTAACGGAGCCTTGGGTACGAATCTGACTTATAGAAGATGGAGCCTGAATGCCAGTTTCACCTATAAACTGGGGGGACAGGTGTACAATCAGACGTTGGTAGATCGGGTAGAAAATGCGGATATCCGGGATAATGTCGATCGCCGGGTGTTGGTACAGCGTTGGCAGAAACCGGGGGACCGGACTTTTTTTAAGGATATTAATAACACGGACCGCACTCCGGCCAGCAGCCGTTTTATACAGGATGAGAGTGTCCTTCAGTTGAGCTCGTTATCTCTTTCCTATGACTTGAAACAGGAATGGGTGCGAAAGATGTGTATGCAGACGGTACGGTTTGGGGCTACGATGAACGACCTATTCCGTTTGTCTACGGTTAAGCGCGAAAGGGGACTGGATTACCCTTTTGCCCGGAATCTCAGTTTTAGTATTATGGTGCAATTTTAAATCGGAAAGGATATGAAAAGATATTTCCTGAATTATGTCGGTGGCTTGTTGCTCTGTATGGGCTGTGTGGGCTTTCAGGCCTGCTCGGATTGGTTGGATGTGACGCCGGAGGCGCAGGTAAACGATAAAAAAATGTTTTCTACTCCGCAAGGGTATAAAGATGTCCTCAACGGGATTTATGTGAATGCGGCTAAGGAAGAGTTGTATGCGAAGAATTTGCTTTTTGGATTTGTGGACGTGCTGGCCCAATATTATGATGTGAGCGACGAGGGGCATGAGCTGCATGATGCCGGGGCATACCGTTATCATTCGACAAAGGTGGTGCCGATAGTGGAAACGATCTGGAAAGAATTGTATTTCTGTATCGCCAATTGCAATATTTTATTGGAGCGCCTAGAACAGGTGAGGCCCGATTTTTTCGGCGATGAGCGGACTTATTACATCATCCGCGGAGAGGCAAAAGCATTGCGGGCTTTTTTCCATTTCGATCTATTGCGTTTGTATGCGCCTGCTTATCGGGTGAATCCGGAATATATGGCTATTCCATACGTAACACGTTATACCAATGAGATTACTCCTCAAAGTTCTGTCTGCGAAGTATTGGAATCGGTGACCGGAGATTTGAAGAGTGCTTTGAAGGACCTGGAGAATTACGATCCGGTGTTGGATCCTTTGTACGTGAATTCCGGAATGACGGGTCAGGATGGTTCGGATATTTATATGTGGACGCAGCCGATGCCCGATAACGATTATTTTTTGTCCTACCGGGGATTTCGTCTGAATTATTATGCGGTGAACGGTTTGCTGGCGCGGGTGTATTCTTATATGAACAAGCCCCGTGAAGCTTATGAATATGCCCGGGTTGTACTGGATGCGGAGATATTGAAATTTGCCAATTCATATTATGTGGATCCTTGGGATCCGGCATATAGAGACCGGCTGTTCCGTTCGGAGATTCTGTTTGCATTTTATGCCCCTAAAATGAATGAGAAATATTTTCCCTATTCACTGAGAAGCTCGATGGCGCAAAGGTGGTTGACACTGAAAAATACTGATCATCTGTTTGCCAATACGCCTTTGGATTACCGGCGGAAGTGTTTATTGGACGAAACCACTTTACCCGGACAGCCGAGTTGTATCAAATATCTGGACCCCAAAGATTCTCGGGTGGAGGATTTTTATGGTATGATTGCCCCTATGATCCGGATGAGCGAGTTGTATTATATCGTGTGTGAATATCTGGCGACAGAAGATTTGGAACAGGCAAAAACGGAGTTCGGAAAATTGCGGTCGAAAAGAAATGCAAAAAATGAATTGAATATCGTGACAGCCGATGATCTGCGACGGGAAATTCTGAATGATGCACGAAGAGAGTTTATAGGCGAAGGGCAGATGTTTTATTTTTATAAAAGATGCAACCGGGCCGTGCTGGAAGAATCCGGAACAATCACTATGACAGAGAAGGATTTTGTATTGCCTCTGCCGGATGTGGAATTGGAATTCGGCGAACGGTTGTCTGTGCTTTATGCAGATTAGTCTTTAAGGTTTAATCCGATAAAAAATGATAGACATATGAAAAATAAGATTGATAAAATACTTTTCCTCACTGTTGTTTTCCTGATACCGGTTGCGTGGGGATGCGAAAAAGACCTCGGAGAATATTCGGGTGTGGATTATATTTATTTCTCTGCCGATATGACCCAGGACAGTCTTACTTATTGCTTCGGGCTGGCCGGGGTGGAAGAACAGGATACTGTGGGGCTGGAGTTGAAGATTGCCGGAATGCCGGTGACGGCTGACCGGCAATATGAGGTGAGAATTGCTGAACAGAGCGAACTGAAAGCAGGGAGCGATGTGGTGGTGCTGAAACCGATTTTCCGGGGTAATCGGATTACCGATACGCTTTGGGTGGTAGTCAAAAATAGCGGAAAACTGAAACAAGGTGAATATTTGCTGCAATTGGATCTGGTGGCGAACGAGTATTTCTCGCTTTGTTTTCCCAAACAGAACAGCGCTAAAATTTACCTGACCGATGTGGTCGAAAAACCGGGATGGTGGGATGAAACTCAGGTGAGTGAGGGGTTGGGAGCATATTCGGAAACCAAATACCGGTTGTTTATACAAGTGTGTCGGGTGACCGATTTCGGAAGTCTGGACTACCCCGAGCGCCGCGATGCTGTTCTGAGGTTCCGGAAATACCTCGATGAGGAAGCAGAAAAAGGAAATGTGATACTGGACGAAGACGGTCTGCCGATGAAAGTGACCATATATGGATAAGCGAACACACAAACAAGTCGAACCAATGAACAGAAATAGATTATATTGGATGTTGCTGATCGTACTGATCGGTACGGGATGCTACAAGGATAAAGGGAATTATGATTATGTGCCTGTAAATGAAATCGAGATTTTGGGTATAGACGAAAATACACGTTATGATCTTTGGTTGGGAGAAAATTTTATGATGCCGGAGCCGGAAATCGTTTTTAAAGATACGACGAAGGCCCATACCGATTTGTCGTATCGCTGGCGTTTGGACAAAAACGTTATTTCTACGGAAAAAGTGCTGGATGTGATGGTGGCGTTGAAACCGAATACTTTTCAGGGGTGGGGCGATTTTACGGTGAAGGACGAGCGGACCGGGATTTCTTATCTGAAAAAATTCCGGGTAAGTATTCTGGCACCTTTCGATATGGGTTGGGTGTGGCTGACCGAAAATGAAGGACGCACAGAATTGAATATGTATCCTTTTTCTGGGAAAAATGTGTTACAAAACGTCTATGCCAATATAAACGGTATGGATCTGTCACGGGAGACCTGGGGATTAGCCGAGCATTTTAGTCAGGCCGGAGGTAGTTGGCAATATGCTTTTCTGGTGGTAGGAGAGAATGCCGTAGAAATCAATAAAAGCAACCTGACGAACGAGGCGTGGGTAAAAGAAGAATTTGTCGGTGGACTTTGTCCGGCAGACCTGCAGATCGCTACATGTGGATTTATTAGGAATTATTCCTGTATCGTTACCCAAGACGGACGATTATATGTTCGTTATGCTCCCGGCGGTTATTTATATGAGGGACGATACCCTTCCGTGCCTTTCCGGGGAGATTATAAATTATTGCCTATGGCTGTCAATAATATGCCTCCTGCTTATAATATTCTGCTATTTTATGACGAGTTACAGGAGCGTTATATGTATTTGTACAAAGGTGAATTGCGAGGGTTCGACGAGTTGAAAGATGCAGGAGGACAATTCCAGGTGACCGGCATGGGAAAAGTGCCCGTCTTTATGAAATCTGTTGCCCAGCAAGAAAATACTTCGACTTTCTATGTTATATTGAGGGACAAGGCGGGACATTATTACGAGCAAATTTTTGATTTTACGCTGGCGGGCGATCAGGCTACCTTGAAAACGGTAAGCGAGAATTCCTTCCCGATGGCATTGACGGAAAAGGCATGTTTTACGATTCAATACAAACAAAAAAATCTGTATATCGGTCAGGATAAACAGCTGTATGGCTATGAAATCGGTAGTGGCAACCCGCCCCAGGCTTACGACCTGGATTTCGGCGATGGAGAAATTGTAGCACTGGAGAAATTTTTCTGGACGGGCGAGCTCGGGGTGATGGTACAAAAATCAGATAAACACGATTTTTATTGGCTGACAGAAGAGCATTCCGTGAATAAAACCGTGACGGATATTCCCGGTAAAGTCAAAACCCTGGTATTTAAAGTGGGACCTTATGCTTCGTTTTATTCTTATTATTGATTCTTTTTTCATTAGCACATTAGTACATTCTTAATTATAAATCGTATGAAAATTCATATTATAACCCTATTGCTTTGTTTGTTGGGGATGCCTTTATGGGCACAGGTAGAAGAGATCGATCAGAAAAAATTAGAAAATTATCAGAATTACATTGCTGGTTTGCTTTGTTACCAAAAGACGTTAGGGCTTCCGGATACGATCAATAAAGCTTTTCAGGCCGGAAATATAAAGGCTGTCAGGCAACTGACGGCTGAACGGGAAACATTGCTGATGCAGACCATAGACAGTGTGTTGAAACGGGAGGCTGGAACATTTTCTACTTCTGAATCAGCTTATCTGATAAATAGATTGTGTTTTCATTTGGGATGGAAAAATGTAGAGAAAGTACTCGGCTATTTCGATGCGGCTGCAAATCATCCATATTTGGATGAACTGCGTAGTCGTGTCGAAAAAGAGAAGAGAGTGCAACCGGGAGCGAAGGCCTTTCCTTTCGAATTATGGGACAGGGAAGGGAAACGTTATACCCTGGATTCGCTGAGAGGCAAATATATATTTTTAGAATTTACTGCTTCGTGGTGTTCCTGGTGTAAAAAAGAATTGCCGGTCATCCGGAAAGCCTATAAACGTTTCGGTGATAAAGTAGTTTTTATCTCAGTTTCTTTGGACGAGGCGAGAGAAAAATGGTTGCAGGATTTGGACAAACAGGCCTTGCCTTGGTTGTGCCTTTCAGATTTGAAAGGTTGGAAAAGTCCGGTTGCCAAAGCTTACTATATCAATGGTATTCCGGATTGTCTGGTCATAGATCCCGACGGAATCATCCGGGCCAGAGGACTTCGGGGCACAGAAATAGAAGAAACATTGACGGAATTGCTCAGTCCGGGGATTCGTTTTGAGCATTCAACTTTCACCGAGGCCCTGGAAAAGGCATCGCAGGCTGGAAAAAAGATCTTTATGGATTGTTATACTTCCTGGTGCGCCCCTTGTCAGATGATGAACAGAACGGTTTTTACGGATCCTGAAGTCGGGGAATTCTTTAACGTACATTTTATCAATGTAAAATTCGATATGGAGAAAGGCGAAGGCGTCCAACTGTCAAAACGTTATGGAATGCAAGTGTTTCCGACCTATCTATTGTTAGACGCTGAAGGCAATGAATTGCACCGGGTGGTAGGAGGACATGATGCAAAGGAATTCATTGAATTGATCCGTAATGGAATGGAGAATGAAAATTCGATTTCCGGTTTCCGGAAGCGTTATGAAGCTGGTGAACGGGAATTATCGTTCCTGCGGGATTATATTACGGTGCTGGGTGGGGGATACCGGTATAACGAGATACCGGCTATCGTGAATGACATCTGCCGGCAATCCGGAACGGAAATAAGCCGTGAGGATTGGGAAGTAACCCAGCGCTATCTATCCGATCCCTTATCGTATGCTTTCCGGTATGTAGCAGAAAACCGGGCACAGATTCAAAATTATATTTCGGCAGAGGAGTTGGAGAAATGGATTTATAAAATGTTATATGTATCTATATTCAATACAATCAATGAGGTCGTTTATGATGAAAAAGAAGCTTATGTGAAAAGATTGGTAGCCTTACGGGAAGTAGTTGAAGTTGTACGGCCCGAACGAACCGATTATTTAGTGGCTATGTTGGATTATTACGATGCTTTTTATCATCGGAAAATGAATAGCGTATTGAAAATCTTTAAAAAGAAGTTTATGAAACTTTCTGATACAGATCGCTTCGGACCGGAGTTGTGGTTGAACGCGATGTTGTATGATCGGGGAAACAGTAAGCAGTGTCGGAAAGGACTGGATATTTTTCAACAATTGTTTGCCGAAACCAATCCTATGCTGAAAAATATAGAGAAACTGTTGAACGAGAGAATCGATAAGCTGAATAACTGAACCAGATAAAGCTTCATTTTAGCTTATTTTTAAAACATTGTCTAAAAAATTAGGAAAAAATTATATTGGTGGATGCGGCTTTATAAAGTGACTTCATTAGTTTTGGAAGGGCAAAACGGATGGACTCATGAAACTATTGGTATTATTTTTAGGTTTACTTTGTTCCGGTCTGTGGAATGAGGGGAGTGTGATGGCGCAGACACAGCCGGGAGGACAACATACAACGGATTCTCTGACCTGCAAAATATCGGGGAGGGTGATTAGTGAAGAGGATGGCAAACCTTTGCCGGGAGCGCATATTTTTTGGGGAAGCCGGCGGACCCTGGTGACGGTTACGGATTCACTGGGGCGGTTTGAAGTAGCCGGGCTGGCAGCAGGAGAGCAATTGATGAGGGTTTCTTTTATCGGTTGTCGTCCCTGGGAGCAGAAAGTGGTCTTAAAAGAACATTTACGATTGGAAGATATTTCTTTGAAGCCGGTAATTTTAGATGAGGTGGTCGTTTCGGCACGACCACCTCTTTCTATACAGAAAGGAGACACTATTCAGTTTAATGCCGGTGCGATGCGTTTGGCCGAGGATGCTGATCTGGAAGCTCTGCTAAAAAAACTGCCTGGATTCCAAATTGTTGATGGTAAGATTATGGCCCAGGGACAGGAAGTAAAGAAAATCAACATCGATGGTATCGAATATGCGCTTAATGATCCTGCCGCAGCTTTGAAAAATTTGCCCGCAAAGTTGATTGCCCGGATCAAAATGTTTGACGATCGGAGTGAAGAAGCTAAGTTTTCGGGATATGACGATGGCAGCAAAGCCCGAACCCTGAATATCGAAACCAAGAATCCAAATCAGATGAAAATGTTTGGACATACGGATCTGGGATATGGATTGGAAAAGCTAAAGGACAAAGCATATAATGCTGCTTTGTATATGAATTTGTTCGACCGGAAGCAACGTATTTCTTTAATGGGAGACGCTTCGCTGTTGGCATTGAATGATCTGCCTGGGGCCCGGTATGCCAGTGAGGGCAATAAAAATAAAACAAACTCGCTATTCGCCAATTACTCTTCGCAGGTCAATAAAAAATTGCAGGTGAGCGGGAATTATCATTGGAATAAGAATACTTCAAATGCTGCTTCCTTATCACGGCAGGAATATCTGCCGACTGAGAACTACGAAAGCCGTATTTACGACAACGAAAGTCATTCAAATACGATGAATAGAAATCAGGGGGCGAGTTTCAGTATCGACTACCGGATCACGGAGAAGAACCGGATCCGATTTACACCGGATATGAATTTCTCCAAAGGCCGTCAGAAAAGTTTGTCGTGGAATAGTAGTATTGAGAACGGGGATACCTTGAATTGCACCGAAATGAAGCAAGTCGGGCAAAACGATAATAAACGTCTGGGAGGAAACTTTTCGTGGATGCATGCTTTCCGGAAAACCGGCCGGACGCTGACTTTGCAGGCCGGAGGAAATTATGACGAGACGAGTTCCGGAGAATTCCGGAGTATCCGGGAAAAAATTTCCGTACAGGAAAATTCGGGGGATAGCCTACGCTATCAGCAGAACAGTACAGAACAGTTGCGGTATTCACTTCGGGCCGACGTATCGTATTCCGAACCTTTGACAAAATCGGCCCGTCTGAGTTTTAATTATCGCATGCAGACTCAGAAGGACGAGTCGGATCGGACGGGATTGGCTTTCCGGGATCCCCGTTTTGAGGAATTGATCGGTATAGATACCGCTTTAACGAATAAGACGGTGAACCGGCAGTGGAGCCAGCATCTGGGGATCAATTACAATTATAATAAAGAGAAAATTACTTTGAACGGAGGTGGTTCGTTGCAGTGGATGCAGATGGAAAACCGGAATCAGTTTATCGGTAAAGCCGATTCGCTGGTGGAATCGAATTACCTGGATCTCTCGCCCCGGGCAGAGCTGACCTACCGTATGAATGAAAAGAGTAATCTGAATATGACATATAGTGGTCGTACTTCTTCTCCTTCGGCTACACAATTGCAGGATATTCTGGATGTGAGCAATCCTTTGCAGGTGTCGAAAGGAAATCCCGGTTTGAAGAAGTCTTATTCTCATGATTTGTCGATGCGTTATACGACTTCCGATCCCATGAGTTCGAAGTTTTTTTGGGTGAGTATGTCCATGCAGCAAACGATCAATCAGATGGCTTCGAACGTGAAATTCCTTACCCGGGATACTTTGATCGACGGCTATATGGTGCCGAAAGGGGGAAGCCTGACCACTCCGGTGAACCTGAACGGCATGTGGAGCCTGAATATGCATGCCAATTATGCGCTTCCGGTGAAGAAACTTCACCTGGACCTGTCGGGGGGATACCAATATTCGCATCAGCCTTCTGTGTACGATGACCGGAAGAATATGACCCAGATGCATCGTGGAAATGTGGATTTCGGTTTCAATACAGATATCTCCGAGAACTTTGACTTTTTCTTCCGTAATTCGCTTGCCTATTCTTATTCCCGCAATTCTTCCACCGGCAAAGCACATAACCTCAATGAGTCGGTGATGGCTAACCTGCGCTGGGTGTTCTGGAAAGGTTTTCTGATCGGAGGGGATTATTATTATAGCTATTATTGGAATAAAACCGGGACAGTCACCTCTCAGTCGAACAACCAGCTGAATCTGGAAATTGGAAAGAAATTCGGCAAACGGCAACAGGCACAGTTAGCTTTCCGGATGAACGATGTTTTCCGGGATCGCAACCAGGTTCAATATTCGGTGACCGATTTATATACTCAGATAAACAGTTCCACCAATCCGCAGGATTATTATATGCTTTCATTTTCGTATCGGTTCAACCGATTAGGAAAAGAATAACCGGCGTAAAAAAACGGAATGGAAAACTTTTGCAAGGGCTGATCGTTTATATTCTTGTACTATCCACAAAAAGTTGTATTTTTGTTTGCAAGAGCTTGGGATGAATATGTTTAAGACGGGAAATACAGAATTTAAAGTTTTTTTTGAAAGCTTTTTTATACCTATATGTCGCTTTATCGGGAAATATACGGAAGAGAAGGAGGTAGTCGATATTGCGCAGGAAGTGTTCGTCAAGGTATATGAAAAGTGGAAAGAATTCGATAGTTCCGAAAATGCAAGAGCTTTTCTGTATACGTCGGCCCGTAATCTTTGTCTGGACTTCATCAAGCACAAGAAAGCTGAATCCCATTATTTATCGGAATTTGCCCGGCAGGATATTGCAGCCGATCCTGTCTTTTTGAAAGAAGTAACCCGCCAGGAAACTTTCCGGATTTTACATGCAGCTATCGATTGTTTACCTCCCCAAAGCCGGCAGATTATACAGCTTTGTATGGAAGGACTCAGTAATGCCGAAGTAGGGGAGAAACTAGGGATTTCTGTCAATACGGTCAAAACATTGAAGAAAAATGCTTATTTTACTTTGCGGCGGTTATTGTCTAAAGAGTACCTTGTTTTACTGCTTATTCTGCTGGGAGACTTTCAGGTTTAAGAAAGTTTAAAAAATATTCCGCTTCATTCACCCGTTTAAAGATAGATGTCGTCTTTTTATATAAAAGATGTCGTAAGCAAGGTATTATTTCTAAAATAGGTTGTATGGAGGAATTGAAGCAGCGATTTCAGGTGGCCCGGTGGATTGCCGAAGAGTTGGCCGGAATAATCAGGAAAGAGGAACAGGCAGAGTTGGAAGCCTGGCGGAAAGAATCGCAGGCTAATGAGCTGGAGTATCAGGAACTTCAGCAAGAATGTCTGGAAGGCCATTATGTAAATCCGTATCCGGAGGGGGAGGTGGCCCGGCAATGGAAAAGATTTGCTGCCCGGAATAAGTATCCCCGTCTGTTTTTCAGAAATTGGTATCGCTATGCAGTATTGGTTGTTTTGTTGGTTGGAGTTGCGGGGATTTTGAAATGGAAGGTAGGGGTGAAACCAGAGGTCCTCCGGCCGGATTTGCTGGCTATACCAATTGCTCAGG
The DNA here is from genome assembly GCA_021771575.1 of Bacteroides sp. GTDB lineage: Bacteria > Bacteroidota > Bacteroidia > Bacteroidales > Marinifilaceae > Odoribacter. The sequence goes on from JAETOX010000062.1 coordinate 13,213, forward strand.
GAACTCCTTTGCTGAGGCTAGAGAACGGCATGACAATGATGCTGGACGATTCGTCCGTTTTGTTCCGAGGGGAGGCATTACCTGGTGTGAGATTGGGAGAGGGGATGATTGATTACCGGCAAACCGATGACCGGATTGGGGAAGAAATCTATAATACCTTGATCATTCCCAAGGGGGGAGAATTCCGAATCCAATTGGCGGATGGAAGTCAGGTATGGTTGAATTCAGAGACGGAATTGCGCTACCCGGTACGTTTTTCAGGCAAGGAAAGACGGGTGTTTTTGAAAGGAGAAGCTTATTTCGAAGTTGCCCGAAACGCACAAAAACCTTTTGTAGTGACCACTTCCGGGGGAGTGGATGTGAGCGTATTGGGCACTAAATTTAATGTAACGTCGTATGACAACGACGAGCAAGTGATGACGACGCTGGCGGAAGGTTGTGTGGAAGTGGGGAATGGGCAGAAAACAGTAAGGTTGCAAAAGGAAGAACAGGCACTTTTTCATAAAGAACAGGGTTCCTTTCAGGTGCAAAAAGTAGATGTCGATTTACATTTAGCCTGGAAAGAAGGGAAGTTTATATTCGAAGAACAATCGCTGGAACAGATCATGAAACAATTGCAACGTTGGTATGAAATGAATGTATTTTATACAAACGAGGAAGTGAAACATTACACTTTTAGCGGTAATCTGAAAAAATACGATGATTTCGATAAAATTGTCCGGATGCTCGAAGAAGTGGCCGGAATCCAAATCAGTATCAAGGAAAATTGTGTTATAATAGGGATGAAATGAAAAGACGGAAGAAGGTAGGATGTCTTCCGTCTTGAGTGAACTTTCGTCCACAGGGTTAATTAAATATATACAAATCTATGAAAAAAAAACGAATGTATGCCCTTCGCTCCGAGGGGTGTGTGTTAAAATTCCTGAAAATCATGAGACTGGGGATTTATTTAATGTTACTGACAACGTTTACGGTCAGTGCTAATGGGTTTTCTCAGCGCGCCAGAGTGACCCTGGATCTGAAGCAAAAGTCGATGCTGGAAATTATCAAAGAACTGAGGAAGGTGTCCGGTTATCAGTTTTTGTATCGCGTAGACGAACTCAGAAAATGTGGGAAACGGGATTTAAAAGTACAGGATGCCGGAGTAGAAGAAGTGATGCAGCACTTACTCGATGGTACTCATCTGACTTGGCGTTTGGACGATGATGTGATTTTGATAAAGACGGCATCCCGGACGGCGAATCCCGGAATACCTCAAAAGGTGAAAGTCGTTCAGGGAGTTGTAGTGGATACCAAAGGAGAAAAACTACCGGGAGTAACGGTATTGCTGAAAGGAACTACTGTCGGTAGTGTATCGGATGCTCAGGGGTATTTCCGGTTTGAAGTACCTGATCAGCAAGAGATGATATTGGTATTTTCTTTTGTGGGTATGCAAAAACAGGAGGTGAATTACACCGGTCAGGAAAATTTGCGGATAGTATTACAGGAGGATGTGACGGAGATAGAGGAAGTGGTGGTAAACGGTATTTTCACCCGTAAAAAAGAAAGTTTTACGGGATCGACGACTACATTTACTTCGAAAGAGCTGAAGATGGTCGGAAATCAAGGTGTTTTGCAGAGTTTAAAAACGCTGGATCCCTCTTTCAATATCATTGAAAGTAACGAGTTTGGGTCCGATCCTAACCATTTGCCGAATATCGAGATTCGTGGTAAAAGTAGTATTGTAGGACTGACAGAGGAATACGATACTGATCCCAATCAGCCTTTGTTTATTCTCGATGGTTTCGAATCTGATTTGCAGACTATCAGTGATTTGAGTATGGACCGGGTGCAGAGCATCACTTTGTTGAAAGATGCTGCTGCTACTGCAATTTATGGATCGAAAGCTGCAAACGGAGTTGTGGTGGTAGAAACCAAATTACCGGCTATGGGGGCTTTGCGGGTGAATTATAACGGTAATTTGCAGTTGACGTTTGCTGATCTGTCGGATTATAATCTGATGAATGCTAATGAAAAACTGGCTTTCGAACGCTTGGCCGGCTGTTACGGGTTGATCGACAACAACGGAAATATCCTCGATGAAGAACAGGATCAGATCTATAATAATCTGATGAAAGAGGTGGCCCGTGGAGTAAATACTTACTGGATGAACGAGCCTTTGCGATTTGCCGTTACGCACAAACATACCTTTTCTATTGAGGGGGGAGATGCCACTTTCCGTTATGGTGCCGGATTGAGCTATGGAAAGACCGAAGGGGTGATGAAAGGTTCCGACCGGGAGGTGATGAATGGAAATATTCGTTTGATTTACCGGAAAGGAAGATTGGCTTTTACCAATAATCTGAATATCAACTATTCGAAGTCCGAACGGGAACCCGTTGCTTTTTCCGAATTTGCTAAGGCCAATCCTTATTTCCGTAAACGGGATGAGCAGGGAGAATTGAAAAAAGTATTGTTCTCCAATTTTGCTGCCACTTATTATAATCCCTTATATGATATGAACCAGACTAATTTCGAAGAGACGGGAATGACCGGTTTTACGAATAATTTCGAAGTAGACTGGAGGATTATCGATGAATTGAAGGCCCGGGGACGTTTCGGTTTGACAAAATCGAACGAACGGATGAAAAAATTCAGATCTCCTTTCAATTCGGAGTTCGATTCTAAAAAGGAAATTGCCGATAAGGGCAGGTATGAGGAGCAGAATACCCAGAATTTGAATTACGATGGTGAGTTAAGTTTGACATATGGCAAATTGTTCCGTGAAAAACACATGATAAATGTTGTGGGGGGAATGCGTTTCAGTCAGAAAGGAGCGGATTACAGTGGCTATTGTGTG
>JAETOX010000063.1 GCA_021771575.1 Bacteroides sp.
GTATAAATGCCAAAAGTGAGTGCTGACACCAACTGATTTAGAAAACTTTGATTTGTCTTAACAACATAATTGGGTCTATCTCCAACATATTCATTGGCAATCATTTTGGCATTGCCAATAGGCACAAGACCTACAATAAGATGATGATTCCATGTCTTATTAATTTGTACAACAGGCTCATTGGGTTTCACATCCCCAACTAAAATTCTTGTGTTGTAACAAGAACTTAAGGCTACCACACAGATAACCAAAACAAAAATCTTTTTCATAATAATAATTATTTAGCACCTATGTTCCCTGTTCCATTAAAATTTCTCAAATTTCAGTTACAGGATAAAGCCAAACGCTTCTATTTAAAACAATATATTTGCTGTTAATTGCTCTAACAACTGAACAAATATATAAAATATAATCGTTCAACAAACGTTCACTTGGGGTGTCGTATTGCCAAAGTAAACAATCTTATAATCTTCCTTCATCTGCATAACTATATAACGTACATTTCTTGGTTTTGGTAGTTCTTTGGTGTTTTCTGCTAAAATGTTCAATTTTAATGACATAGTTTTAAATTTTGGGATTTTTGTTTTATTGATGGAAGAAAACCGTTTGTATTTCGCTTTCTTCTCAACTACTGTAGGGGGGACATCAAAGCAATGATAACCATAGAAGATGGAATTGTAATGGGAACTTTACCCCGGCGTGCTCTGAATTTAGTGTATGAATGGTTAGATTTGCATAAGAATGAATTATTGGAGAATTGGAAACGTATAGAGTCCAATCAGAATTTACAAAAAATAGAACCATTAAAATAAAAGGTCATGTTGCAGTTAGTTTGGGTTACAGATGCCCAATATATAGGGGGATATAAAATAGCGGTTACTTTTAATGACGGTAAAAGTAAAACCGTTGATTTGGAATCCCATTTGACAGGTCAGGTTCTTTCTCCTTTGAAAGATTTGGATTTGTTTCGCACTTTTAAAGTGACAGGTTGGACTATTGAATGGGCTAATGGTTTAGATATAGCCCCAGAATTTTTATATAATTGCTGATAACCTGAATGATAAATAAAAGCCGTATTCCTTTTTTAGTTGGGAGTACGGCTTTTGTCGTTTAATAGCTAAACCTTTAGGTGGGAAAAATAGCACTTTCTTACAAAACATTCAGCCTCTGTAAGAGGCACAAATGTCGAAATAGTGGACGTCATTTCTTCCGATTTGTTTCAAAAACCCTGAAAAAATTCTACTGGTTTTCTACTGGAATATCCTTTTTTTATCATAAAAGTGTGTCTTATGTATCCTGAATAGGTATCAAAAGATAATAAAAAAAGGAGTTAGAAAGCGATCTAACTCCTTGATTATTAATTGGTACTCGAGGCGGGAATTGAACCCGCACGGCCGCAATGGCCACAGGATTTTAAGTCCTGCGTGTCTACCGATTCCACCACTCGAGCATCCTCCGTAGAGAGAGCGAAAAACGGGACTCGAACCCGCGACCCCGACCTTGGCAAGGTCGTGCTCTACCAACTGAGCTATTTTCGCATGTTTGTGAAAGAACTTTTTCATTTTGCGAGTGCAAATATAAGGCGTTTTTTAGTTTCTACAAACAATTTGTAAAAAATAATTAGATATAATTGCTATATTTGTCGGGTTTTAAAATGAGATTCAAAATGTCAGGGACTGGAAAAAAAAGAGTAGCAGGTTCTTATTTCGTGTCGACACTCAGTATTGCGCTGGTGTTGGTCGTGGTGGGGATACTGGTATTTATCCTGTTGAATGCAAAATTAGTATCCGATCATGTAAAACAGAATATCGGTTTTTCGATTATTGTGAAGGATAATGTAAATGAAGCGGAGATCAAGAAAATGCAGAAAATCCTCGATACCAAACCGTTTGTGGCTTCTTCGGTATTTATCAGTAAGGCAGAAGCTGCGCGGGAGTTCAAACGGGAACTGGGGGAGGATTTTGAAGAAGTGCTGGGATACAATCCTTTATTGCCTTCTATAGAGATCAAATTGAATCCCGTATATGCCAATAACGATTCCTTGGCGGTAATTGAAAAAAGTTTATCGGCGAACGAAGTGGTACAGGAGGTTTCCTATCAGAAATCATTGGTTCATATCATTAACGAAAATGTGAGACGAATTAGTCTGATCCTCTTGATTGCCGGCGCCGCATTGATGCTGATTTCTTTTACACTGATCCGGAATACCATCCATTTGGCTGTATATTCCCAGCGGTTTCTGATTAAAACGATGCAATTGGTAGGGGCAAAACCTTTTTTTATCTGCAAGCCCTTCGTACAAAACAGTGTATGGTTCGGTTTTTTCGGGAGCATGTTTGCTAATGTGATTTTGCTGGCTGCCATTTATTTCTTGCAAAAAGAAGTCGGGAGTGTCGTTAACATCATAAATAAAGAATTGATCATTGTAGTGGTCGTTTTTGTGACCCTTTGCGGAATTTTGTTGTCTTTCGTCTCTTCCTGGATGTCAGTGGTCAGATACCTCAATAAGGATATGAACGATTTATATAATTAAGAACCACATAAATTGAAGATAAAGGTTAAATTATGGCTGGAAAAAATAATTTGAAAAAAACAGAAAGCGAGAATAAAGCAGGATTTCCGATTCCGGTAAGTAGTTATAAAATGATCCTGATCGGATTCGGTATCGTGGTGCTGGGGTTTATCTTGATGATGGGCGGCGGTAGCAGCAGTCCCGATGAATTTAATTACGATATTTTCAGCTTTCGGCGTATAACATTGGCTCCCATTGTCGTCTTGGTCGGTTTCGGTTTTATTTTCTGGGCCATTATGCGGAAACCTAAAGCAGATAATAACTAAAAATCGATGGTGGCTATGTCTTGGTTTGAAGCATTAATCCTGGGGCTTGTTCAGGGTTTGACAGAGTTTTTGCCCGTTAGTAGTTCGGGACATTTGCAGATTTTCAGTACGTTTTTCGGTATACAGGGCGAGCAAAATCTCACTTTTGCCATTGCTGTGCATGCTGCGACCGTATGCAGTACGATTGTTGTACTGAGAAAAGAAATATGGGATTTGCTGAGAGGTTTATTTCGTTTCGCCTGGAATCCCGAAACGGAGTATATTGCTAAAATTGTTATTTCGATGATTCCGGTCGGTATCGTCGGTGTATTTTTCAAGGAGCAGGTAGAAGCTTTATTTGGCTCCGGATTAACGGTTGTCGGTATCTCTTTGGTGGTCACTGCTTGTTTGCTGGCGTTTGCCTACTATGCAAAGCCACGGATAAAAACCACTATATCGTTTCCCGATGCTTTTATCATCGGTTTGGCCCAGGCGTGCGCCGTATTGCCGGGGCTTTCCCGTTCCGGATCGACAATCGCTACCGGGATCTTATTGGGTAATAACAAAGAAAAAGTGGCGAAATTTTCTTTCCTGATGGTATTGGTGCCCATATTGGGAGAAGCTTTACTCGATATATTGAAAGGTGATTTTTCTTCTCCCGGGAGCGGTATTCCTCTGCTTCCTTTAATTGTTGGCTTTTTGTCGGCTTTTATCTCCGGATATCTGGCCTGTAGCTGGATGCTCAATTTGGTGAAAAAAGGAAAGCTGATCTGGTTTGCCGTATATTGCCTGGTGGTGGGACTTGTAATATTGTTTATTCGTTGATTCAAGCATTGTGGGTAAAATTATTTATCAGGAAGAAGGAAATTTTCACGCAGGAGCATTGATTTTGGTAGATAAACCATTGAAATGGACTTCTTTCGATGTTGTCAATAAAATTCGCTGGTGTTTGCGGTCTTCCTGCGGGAAAATCAAGGTTGGACATGCCGGTACACTGGACCCCCTGGCTACGGGGTTGGTGATTGTTTGTACAGGTAAGTGGACCAAACAGATTGAAATGTATATGGGACAGGAAAAGGAATATATTGCCTCCATTCGTCTGGGGGCTGTCACCCCTTCTTTCGATCTGGAGACAGAACCTGAAGGAAATTTTCCCTATCATCATATCAGTCGCACTTCGCTGCAAGCGGTTTTACAACAGTTTACCGGAACAATACAACAAGTGCCGCCGGCCTATTCAGCCATTCGCGTCGACGGAGACCGGGCCTATAAAAAAGCCCGTAAAGGAAACGACGTAGAAATGCCCGTGAGAGAAGTTGTGGTCAGTGCTTTAGACATCCTGGATTTCTGTTTACCAGATTTTACGTTGCGAATCAATTGTAGCAAAGGTACTTATATTCGTTCGCTGGCCAACGATATTGGACAGGCTTGTGGGAGCGGTGCCTATCTTGCCGGATTACGCCGGACGAGAATTGGAGACTTCCGGGTGGAAGATGCGAATAATATGGATGAATTGGTTGCATTTTTGGAAACAAATACATAACTTGCGCCGTTTGTTAGACTTGGGATGTTTCCGGAAAAATTGCAGGAAATGTTCCGGTATTTTGTTGGCTAGAGCCAGGATGTTAAAACAATAATTTGCGTTATAATTAATAAAGTGCAGAGATGAAATTGTCAAAGTTCAGATATAAATTGCCGCCGGAGTTGATCGCTCAGCATCCGTCTGCCAATCGGGACGAATGCCGTTTAATGGTATTGAATCGGAAAACCGGGGAAGTCGAGCACAAAGTATTTAAAGATATTATCGACTATTTTGACGAGAAAGATGTCTTCGTATTTAACGATACCAAAGTCTTTCCGGCCCGTTTGTATGGAAATAAGGAAAAGACCGGGGCTGAAATAGAGGTATTCTTATTGCGGGAGTTGAATCGGGATCTGAGGATCTGGGACGTATTGGTTGATCCGGCCCGGAAAATTCGCATCGGTAATAAACTGTATTTTGGAGAGGACGATAGTCTGGTTGCTGAAGTAATCGATAATACCACTTCCCGGGGCCGTACATTACGTTTCCTGTTCGACGGTGAGTACGATGAATTCAAAAAGTTGCTGTACGGTTTGGGAGAAACTCCGCTGCCTCGTTCGATTACACGTAAGGTTGAAGTGGAAGATGCCGAACGTTATCAGACGATTTTCGCCCGTCACGAAGGAGCTGTTGCAGCACCTACCGCCGGGTTGCATTTTAGCCGGGAGCTGATGAAGCGTATGGAAATCAAGGGAATCGATTTTGCTTACATCACTTTGCATGTCGGTTTGGGAAATTTTCGGGAGGTAGATGTCGAAGATTTGACCAAACATAAAATGGATTCCGAGCAAATTATCGTTGGTGCCGATACCGTAAACATCGTCAACGAGGCAAAAGACGAACGTCATAAAATTTGTGCTGTCGGTACAACAGTGATGCGTACCCTCGAAAGTTGTGTCACGACAAAAGGCCGGCTTACCGAATATGAGGGATGGACGAATAAATTTATTTTTCCGCCTTATGACTTTAGTGTACCGGATGCTTTCATTTCCAATTTCCATTTGCCTTATTCCACCTTATTGATGATGGTGGCCGCTTTCGGAGGATATGAACAGGTGATGAAAGCTTACGATGCGGCAGTAAAAGAAAAATACCAGTTCGGTACCTATGGTGATGCCCTCCTGATTATTTAAACAGTCGGAAAACTAAATAAATCTATCTCACAGGTTGCGGATTTATATCTGTAACCTGTTTTTGTTCCTATACGTTTCAATACTTGAAGATAATCGGAAAGCCATGATAATAAGAAGATTGAAATCAGGAATTTTGTTTGGTACAGTCCTTTTGACCGTACAATGTGCTTCGGTGCCTATCACCGGACGTAAGCAATTGATATTGATGCCCGAGAGTGAGATGGTGCAAATGAGTCTTACTTCGTACGATGATTTTCTGAAAGAAAATAAATTATCCACCAATGTCGCGAATACCCGCCGGGTGAAAGAGGTGGGATCGAGAATTGCGGCGGCTGTGGAAGCCTATATGAAATCGCGCGGACTGGAAGCGCAAATCGAAGGATACCGTTGGGAATTCAATCTGGTACAAAGTCCCGAAATAAACGCCTGGTGTATGCCAGGAGGAAAAGTGGTGGTTTATGAAGGGATTTTGCCTGTATGTCAGGATAATAATGGCCTCGCTGTTGTCATGGGCCATGAGATTGCCCATGCTATTGCACGGCATGGAAATGAACGGATGAGCCAACAAATGGTTTTGCAAGCCGGTAGCGCTGTCGCTGCTTATGCTTTAAAAGATAAACCCGGGACTACACAAGCTTTATTAGGAGCGGCTATCGGCCTGGGCTCCAACTATGGGGTTGTTTTACCGTTTTCCCGGAAACATGAACTCGAGGCCGACCGGCTGGGCTTGATTTTTATGACTATGGCCGGGTATGATCCGCAACAGGCGATACCTTTCTGGACGCGTATGGCTGCTGTCGGTTCCGGGCAAAAACCGCCGGAGTTTATGTCCACCCATCCATCCGATGCACATCGGATTGCACAGATCAAGGCATTATTGCCAGAAGTGATGAAATATAAAAAATGAGAAACAACAAAAAGCCAACTTATTCATAACGAAATAAGTTGGCTTGATTCTATCCTATTCCGGGAGGGCCCTATACTAGGTAAGAAGGTTATCCCCCTCGATCAGGTGTTTGGCTGTTTGTTCAAATGAACCGAGTAACTGCGATAACCGTAGCAAACGATGACCAGGAAACAAATTAGCGGAAGGATGAAAGAGATATTTACAGCCGGCATGCCCCAAACCGTTTGACAATCGATAATGGCAGCTTGCAGGGGAGGCATGATGGATCCACCCAGGATGGCCATGATCAGACCCGCAGCGCCGAATTTTGCATCATCTCCCAGGCCTTGTAAAGCGATGCCGTAAATAGTTGGAAACATCAAAGACATACAGGCCGAAATGCCAACCAGACAGTATAATCCCCAGATATCCTGAAAACCGATCACTCCAAGAGTTAAAATACCTCCACCGATTGCCAAAGACATCAACAATTTTCCCGGAGAAAAATATTTCAGCAGGAAAGTGCAGACAAAACGGCTGACGCAGAAAATACCCATCGCTACCATGTTGTATTGTTGGGATAAAACTTCAGCCTCTTGTTCGGCCATGCCCTGATTGACAAAAATGCGGGTTCCGTACTGGATGATAAAAGTCCAGCACATAATCTGAACACCTACATAGAAAAATTGGGCGATAACTCCTTCCCGGTAACGGGCGATGGAAAATATTCTTTTCAATGCGTGTCCTAAATGCAGAGAATGGTCCTGATCGGCATTCTTAGGCATTTTAGTGAAGCGGATAATGAGAAACAGCAGGAATACGATGAATCCAACCGCTACGTAGGGGGCAATCAATACCTGTAAATCAGCAGCCTTTATCGCCTCAAATTCTGCGGGGGATAATTGTGCCCGTTCGGCCGTACTCAATGGATTCAGTTTGGCCTGAATAAAAGTCATGGCGGTGAACATACCTAGGAGTGAACCGATCGGATTGAAAGCTTGTGCCAGATTCAGACGTCGGGTAGCTGTGCTTTCATCACCCATCGTGAGAATATAAGGATTGGAACTGGTTTCGAGAAACGACAGACCGCAAGTCAGGATAAAATAAGCGATCAGGAAAGGATAATAGAGGCCCGTCATACTTGCCGGGATAAAAAGCAGGGCACCGGTAGCATAGAGACCTAATCCGAGCAGAATCCCTGTTTTGTATGAGAATTTACGGATAAATAGAGCTGCAGGGAAAGCCATAGCAAAATAGCCGCCATAAAAGGCCAGTTGCACTAATGCACCATCAGTGACAGACATCCGGAAAATTTTGGAAAAAGCTTTGACCATGGGATTCGTGATATCGTTTGCAAAGCCCCATGCAAAGAAGAGGGTCGTTACTAAAATAAAAGGTACCAAAAGTTGGCGGGGAACTAATTGTGATTTAGACTTCATACGATATAATTATTGATTGATGAGGGTACTGTTTTGTTGTACCTTAATATTACCTATTGCTGTTGCTTCGACAGCCTTACATACTACTTGGGCTCCGGTCAGTTCTGCTGTCAGGCGGTTGAGTAACTGATTTTGTGAACCTCCACCGACCATGTAAATGGTCTCGATTTTACGGCCTGAACATTTTTCCAGCAATTTTTTTACTTCGGCATATTTGGTAGCTAGTGAAAGTACGACACATCGCATGAATTCTCCTTTTGTCTTTGGAGGTTCCATGCCTTTTTCCGTACAATAGCGACAGATAGCCTGTCCCATATTTTCGGGTTTATTGAAACAGGGGTCATCTACATCGATAATGGAAGCCAGATGACATTGTTCGGCTGCTGCAATCAGATCCGTATAAGAGCATTTTTCGCCGGCTTCTTCCCATTCTTTCATGAGGTTTTGCAGTAGCCATAAGCCAGTAATGTTTCTTAAAAAACGGATATGTCCGTTGACAGTACCTTCATTGGTAAAATCACATTCCATAGCTTCTGGTGTGAGGATCGGTTTTTCGGTTTCGATACCCATTAGAGACCAGGTTCCTGAACTGATAAAAGCCCAATTGTCGTTTTCCGGTTCGATGGAAGCCAGGGCACTGGCTGTGTCGTGTGAACCTACAGCCACCACTTTTACTCCGGCACCTCCGACCTCTGCAACAATTTCCGGCAATAATTCACCGATAACGGTCCCTGACGGCACTATTTTTTGCATGAGATGTAACGGTATACCCAGGCGTTCAAATATTTCCCTGGCCCAGCTTTGACCAGCATGGTGAAACAGTTGCGAAGTGGAAGAAATCGTGTATTCATTTGCGGCGACTCCGGTGAGAAAATAATTAAACAGATCAGGGGTAAAAAGTAGTTTATCCGCAATTTTCAAAATCGGATCATCCTGAAGCACCATACTGTATAGCTGGAAGGCTGTATTGATTTCCATGAACTGGTTACCGGTAAGGGCATAAAATTCGTTTTTGGGGATTTTCCGGAATGCCTTTTCCAATATACCATTTGTACGCGAATCCCGGTAACACACAGGATTGGACAGCAGATGTCCCTGGTGGTCGATCAATCCGAAATCCACTCCCCAGGTGTCGACTCCTATGCTAACGATGGCATCATATTTGGCAAATGCCTTTTTCAGACCGGTTTTCAGTTCCTGAAATAAGGAAAGAAAATCCCAATATACAGTGCCTCCCAAGCGAATCTGACGGTTGGGGAAACGATGGACTTCATCCAATTGGATGCCTTCTGGAAGGACACTACCCACAATGATCCGTCCACTGCCGGCTCCAAAATCTGCTGCGATATATCTCATGGTTTTCATACGTAAAAGTGTAAAATGCCGATGTGCCGGCCAATTTACTCAGTGATTTTTCCTAAAATATATTTATCCAAATCGTCAATTTCGGCTGGAGTGAGGATATTATAATTCATTCCCGAACGAAGAATGATTTCGCAAGCCATTTCGAGAAACTCGGCTTTTTCGATTGCGTCATTGAAATCTTTACCTGCATAAACCTGGCCATGTTTTTCCAATAGGACTGAATCGTGATGTTGCATGGCTTCGACTACAGCCTGGGCCAATTCGGGTGAACCCGGGCGGTAATAGGGCACGATGGCTATTTCGCTGCCACAATGACAAGGTAGTTCTGCCGTTACATTGAAGTTTGCCGGTTTGTTTTTCATACAGGCGATGGTCGTAGCAAAAATACTCTGACAATGCAAGACGACGTTTACATCCGGGCGGTTTCGCATAATAGTGAGGTGGAAAGTGCTTTCCATGGAGGGTTTCACTTCGTTGATCCGTTCCCCGGTAGCTATTTTACAGATGGATACCTGTTCTTTTCTTAATTCAGGCACCCAGGAACCTGTGCCAGATACGAGTGCAAATTCTCCGATGCGCCAGGAAAGATTTCCGCTACTACAGCGAGTTAATTTGCGGTCACCCACTTTATGTGCTGCTGCCAGGAACTGTTCTATGTGTTGATCTGTTATTTCCATAAAAAGATGATGTGATATGAGATAATAGAATGTCTTTACTGTGTATAATGTGGTAAAAGTTATGATTTTTATATCGTCCACATTATACACAGGTTTTATAGGTTAAAATTTTACATTTTATAGAGTGCTCCATAATTTTTACAGGCCCGGTAGTCTGCTCCTTCAGGATCCATACCGAAAGCGTTCCAGGAACTTGGACGGAAAATCTTGTCAGATTCTACGTTGTGCATACATACAGGAATGCGTAGCATGGAGGCCAGGGTAATCAAATCTGCTCCGATATGGCCGTAACTGATGGCACCATGGTTGGCTCCCCAGTTATTCATGACAGCATAGACATCTTTGAAAGCTCCTTTTCCGGTCAGGCGGGGTGCGAACCAGGTGGTCGGCCATGTCCTATCGGTACGTTCGTTCAGGGTTTTGTGGATTTCAGGGTCAATTTCTACGGTATAACCTTCGGCTATTTGCAAAACCGGGCCTAATCCCTTAACGATATTTACGCGCATCATGGTTACGGGCATTCCGCCTTTGGATAAGAAATTCGAAGAGAAGCCTCCCCCGCGAAAATAATCGCGGTTAGCCGGATACCAGGTTGTCGCTTTCAGGCATTTTTCTACTTCTTCCCCGGTGATTTCCCAGAAAGGTTTCATGGCCGGCTGACCATCTTTGGTTTGCTCGCCACATCCGTCCAGACTGGCTGCTCCGGAGTTGATAAGGTGAATAATGCCGTTTGCTGCGGCTCCTGTCAGTTTTTTCCCAGTTACTCGTTCTACTGCAGCCGGGCTCCAGTAGGTACGCACATCGGCAAAGATCTGGGCACTGTTACTCAAAAGTTTCCCAAACAGCATGGCAACGCCGTTCAGAGAATCGTTTTCAGTAGCAAATACGAAAGCTTCGCGGATACCGTTCCAGTCGAAGGAAGTGTTCATAAAGGCTTCGGCAAAATCGCCATTGGGTAGGTGGTCGGTCCATTGACGTTGGCCCTGGAAACCTCCCGCGATAGCATTGTGCCCCAATGCTTCTTCTTTGAACCCCATTTCTTTTAATTTGGGATTACCGCACATCAGGTCGCGGAAGACGATAAACATTTTCACGACATATTCCCAATCGGTATCCAGTTCGATCCGGTTCTTCTGTTTTTGGGCAGGGTTAAAATCGGTACCTTCGTTTGTCATGCAATATTTTTTTGTCCATGCCATGGCCTTGGCATATTCCTCCTTATCATAGATTCCTTCCTCGATGCGACGGATGATCTCACTCATATCCACCTGTTCGTTGCGCATACCCAGATAGGTCTGGAAGAAATCGGCGTTGACAATACTTCCGGCGATACCCATGGCGACGTTACCGATAGAAAGGTAACTTTTGCCTTTCATGGTGGCTACGGCAATACCGGCTTTAGTGAAACGCAGCAGTTTTTCCCTGACATCTTCGGGTATGGTCTTGTCACCGGCATCCTGGACATCACGTCCATAGATACCGAAAGCCGGCATCCCTTTCTGGCTGTGGCCTGCCAATGCTGCTGCCAAGTATACCGCACCGGGGCGCTCTGTGCCGTTAAATCCCCAAATAGCTTGTGGCAATCGTCCGTCATAATCGATCGTTTCGCTGCCATAACACCAGCAGGGGGTAACCGAAATAACTACGCCAACGCCTTCTTTGCGGAATTTTTCGGCACAGGCTGCAGCTTCCGGTACCCGGCCGATGGTTGAATCGGCAATCACACATTGCACCGGAGTGCCATCGGTATATTTCAATTCTTGCGAGATCAGTTCGGCCACACTTTTGGCCATGTTCATGGTTTGGTCCTCCAGGGATTCACGTACTCCTCCCTGACGGGCATCGATGATGGGACGTATCCCGACTTTTGGATATTCTCCGATAAATCTTGCTTGTTTCATACTATCGTTATTTTAAATAATCTGGTTATTCTATGCTGAACTATGCTGAAATTGAATTTTACTTAGAGGGAATTTCGCAATACCAACCGGGTAGGCAGGAATTCCTGTATTTTTTGGTGTGATTTGATGAATCCGGCTGCTTTTTGGCCCATCTCCGCAAAATCAATGGAAATAGAGGAAATACCTTTTTGAATGATTTCCAGTACCGGCATATCGTTGTATACCAGTAGGCCGATATCTTCCCCAACTTTGTAATGACAACGGTTACATGCTCGAACGACACTGACCAGATCATGTTGTTTCAGGCAAATATAAGCGTAGCCGATCTGAATATCCTTTTCTGTCGGGTCCCGGTGAATCACTTCGTAATCGAATTTCCGGTCGGTGCAGTATCGGGCAAAATAATCGATAGCACTGGCTGGGTGCATCAATTCTTTGGGGAAAAAGAGTATAATTTTACGGTATTTCCGGAATCTGTCGTCGGCTTTTGCCAGACAATCGTAGAAAGACTGATTGAAATCCTGGCAGATGTAGGAAAAATCACCTTTCTCGAAATTTCCGAAATCAAGCAGCAATAATTTATCTTTCGGTATCTCGTTCAGCTCTTCTGAAAAACAGTCGTTGCTGAAATTCATGATCAGATAATAGCTATAACGGCCAATACTGTCCCTCAAAATAGTTTTAAAGAGCCGTTCGTTATATTGATGGAACAATACATCGACTTTATAATCGTTGTTTCCCAGGTTTTGTGTAAAATTACGGAAAAGTGTTTCCTTGAAAGGAGTGTAGGTGTCCAGTAATAGCAATATGTTATAGAGTTTCTCTTTAACAAAATAGCCTTTGGTGGAAGTGGATTCGATGAGGCCTCTTTGTTTCAGTTCGGTGTAGGCTTTGAATACCGTATCTCTCGAAACTCCCAACTGCTTGCTTGTTTCATTGATGGAAGGCAAGTCGTCTCCGATGGACAAACGGCCGTCCGTGATTTGTTCGCTGACCAAATCAATGATCTGATTGACTTTGGATACTGAATTGGAAAATTTTTTCACCATAACGCCACTATGCTGAACTGTGCTGATTTATGTGCGAATATATCCAATAGAAATGATAAATCAAAATAAAAGTGAAAAAAACTGAACGGTGGTTTGATAAACCGTTTAAAGAAAAAGCCGGCTAATTAAAATTAATCAGTCGACTTTCTCTTATTTTAGAAACGATTCTGCTTATAGCTTACTGGCATCTACCAGTAATTCTTTATTGTATTCTCCACGAGCCAGCTTATCGGCAACGTTTTTGAATGCTTTGATCGTATATTGTACGTCTTCCATCGTATGTTCGGCTGTCGGGATCAGACGCAGCAGTAACTGGCCTTTGGGGATCACCGGATAAACGACGATAGAGCAGAACAGGTTGTAGTTTTCACGAAGATCGAACACTACTTGCATACCTTCGGCAACACTACCGGACAAATAGACCGGAGTCACCATCGAGTTGGTAATGCCGATATTCATACCGTCGGCCTTTAATCCGTCCTGAAGAGCATGGGCGATTTTCCACAGTTTTTCCCGTCTTTCCGGTTGGGTTCTCAGCATTTCCAGACGTTTGATTGCTCCTTCCACCATCGGCATGGTGAGCGACTTGGCAAACATCTGCGAGCGCATGGTGTAACGGAGAGACATGCAAACTTCCTCGTCGGTAGCGACGAAAGCTCCGAAGCCAGCCATCGCTTTGGCAAAAGTTCCAAAATAAAGGTCTACTTTATCCTGTACTCCGAAATGTTCTCCCGTACCGGCGCCGGTGGGACCCATCGTTCCGAAACCATGAGCATCGTCTACCAGTAAACGGAAATTGAATTCTGATTTGAGAGCTGTAATTTCGTCCAGCTTTCCGAGGTCGCCGGCCATACCGAAAACGCCTTCGGTGATAACGAGAATACCGCCACCGGTTGTTTCTACATATTTTGTTGCATGTTCAAGCTGTTTGCGAAGGCTGTTCATATCGTTATGAACATAAACATACCGTTTGGCCGGTGACAGACGCAAGCCGTCCATAATACAGGCATGTGCTTCCGCATCGTATACGATGCAATCGAAACGATTGGTCAGGGAATCGATGATAGAAATCATACCCTGGTAACCGAAGTTCACTAAGAAAGCATCGGGTTTGCCTACAAAATCGGCTAACTGTGATTCCAGGTACTCATGCCGGGAAGTCTGTCCGCTCATCATTCGAGCACCCATCGGATAGGCCAGGCCCCATTTGGCAGCAGCTTCAGCATCCGCTTTGCGTACTTCCGGATCGTTAGCTAAACCGATATAATTGTTTAAACTCCAGTTCAGGACTTCTTTGCCCCGGAAAATCATGCGGGGGCCGATTTCTCCTTCCAGTTTCGGAAATGCAAAATAACCGTGTGCTTCTTTTGCATATTGTCCGATATTACCTCTTTGTTTTTTTACTCTTTCGAAAATGTCCACGTCGATAATATTTGAAATTTCTAGATACTATATTCTAAAGTGAGGCAAAGGTAATAAAATAAGGTAAAAGGTGAAAGGTAAAGAAAAAAAGTTGTAAGATTTAACCCTACCATTACACAATATCAGAAAAGTTTTTAGTTTTTAGTTTTTAGTTTTTAGTTTATTCTCTATCTTTGCATGATGCAAAAGAAGCGTTGATTTTGACGGCAGGTTATAGATTTATAGATGGATTTATGAAAAAAATTTTTGGATTTTTACTGGTAGTCGTAATGTTGACTTCGTGTGGTGAGTATCAGAAATTGTTGAAAAGTAACGACTATCAGTTGATTTATAAAAAAGCAATCGAATATTATAATAAAGGAGATTATCAGAGAGCTTTGAATCTGCTGGAAGGAGTCCGTACGGTTTTTACCGGAACGAGTAAAGCCCAGAATATTGCTTATTACCGGGCTTTCTGTAATTATAATATGAAGGATTATCAGCTGGCCGCCGATCTGTTTAAGCAATTTATACAGACCTATCCGGAGAGTTCATTTGCAGAAGAATGCCTGTTTATGATGGGGTTCTGTGATTATAAAGCTTCGCCGAAGCCCCGGCTCGATCAGTCGGTGACCGAAAAGGCGATCAATGAGTTTCAGCTCTATCTCAACCGTTATCCCAATAGTATGCGTAAAGAAAAGATTAATGGATACATGGACGAGATGCGGGATAAACTTTCTTATAAATCTTATCTGAGTGCCCGGAATTATTATTTGCGTGAATATTATAAAGCAGCCGTCATCAGTTTGCAGAATTGCCTGAAAGACTATCCGGGATCTAAATACAGGGAGGAAATTATGTACATGTTGTTTGCTTCCAAATATGAAATGGCGGTGAACAGTGTGGAAGACAAAAAGCTGGAGCGGTATAATAATGCCCGCGAAGAATACTACTATTTTACGGACGAGTATCCCAATAGTCGTTTTGCTTCGGAAATGAAGAAAAAATACGAAGATATCGAGAAATATCTGAAAGATTATAAATACGAAGATTAATTGAAAACAAAAAATCAATATGGTAGATTTTAAAAAAGTAAAGGCGCCTAATAACACCATTACCCGTAATCCGGCCGTTTTGGCTGCAAAAGCCGATAATAACATTTATGAAGCGGTAGCCGTTATTGCCAAAAGATCCAATCAGATTGCCGTGGAGATGAAAGAGGAGCTGAGCCGTAAATTGCAGGAATTTGCTTCTTATACGGATAATCTGGAAGAAATTTTTGAGAATCGGGAGCAAATCGAGATTTCTAAATTTTATGAGCGCATACCGAAACCGGTATTGATTGCCACTCAGGAATTTGAAGACGGACAGATTTATTTTCGTAATCCGGCAATAGAGAAAAAAACGGCCGAAAAGAAATAGGACAGTGTGATTCGATGGGCCTGTTACGAATGTATCAATGTACCGATGTATCAACAAAAAAGAGATATGTCGGTACATTTTTTATTCGTGCTTTGAAAAGCTAAAAAATTATAATTATGCTAAAAGGAAAACATATTATTCTGGGAGTCACCGGAAGTATAGCCGCTTATAAGGCTGCTTCTCTGGTGCGTTTACTGGTGAAGGAAGGCGCGGAAGTAAAGGTTGTGATGACCGAACTGGCCAAACAATTCATTACCCCTTTGACGATGGCTACATTGTCAAAACATCCGGTGATGGTAGAATTTTATAATCCGGAGAATG
>JAETOX010000308.1 GCA_021771575.1 Bacteroides sp.
GCCACTTCCCCCACGCAGCTACCACAAGGGCAAACCGCATAAATATTATACACTGTGCGGCGCGTTCTTGCAAGGTGTTGTGTGAAATCAATGCAGAAAGGACGGATAACCGAATGATTAATATCTTGGAAGAACTCGCCAACGATAATCTCCACCCCAATTCCCGGTATTACAGACGAAATACCGCTTTTGACCTTGCGACGAAAAAAGTTGCCGATACAGAAAGCGCCTTGTGTGCCGCGCTGAATGAATCGGAAAAAAGGTTGCTGGCCGATTACACAAAGGCGCAAGATGAAGCCGCTTATTTAAGCAGGACGGATAAATTCATCTATGGGTATCGCTTGGGGGTTCTGATGACAATGGAAGTTTTTCGCACGAGCGACGAAATTGTTACCGGCGGGGAGGTTGAATAGATGAAGAACATCTTGGAGCTATTTTACGACCAGCCGGGCGACTGGCACGGGATTCCGAGCGGACAGGATTCGCCTTTTGTAAGAACGGCGCGTATCAAGAACGAAAATCTTGAAATGCTTAACGAAAGTATGACGGACGAGCAAAAGCAACTGATGGAAGCCTATTTCGACGCCGACACCAAAATTGAGGGCATGATACACTTTGACCGGTTCCGGTATGCGTTCCATCTCGGCGCGCAGCTTATGGCGGAACTGATTCAGGGCAAAGAGGAGCTGTTGAAGTAACAAAAAATACAGCAAAGTGATTCGTCCCGGCAGTGGTGTGTAAGCTGTTGCCGGGATAATATAATGCTTTATAAGTGAAACCCGATTGTAAAACTAGCGCGTATATTGTATAATAAAATCTAATAAATTCGAGAGGACGAATTATGCAGAGGCCATTAACTTGTGTTGAAATATGTGCAGGAGCAGGCGGTCAGGCTTTAGGATTAGCTATGGCTGGTTTTGTTCATGTAGCTTTAGTAGAATATGAACCCGATTATTGTAAAATATTGAAAACAAACCGTCCAGAGTGGAATGTTATCTGCGCAGATGTCCGCGATTTTGATGGGCGGCCCTTTTCAGGAGTTGATTTATTAGCAGGGGGTGTACCGTGTCCCCCATTTTCTAAAGCAGGAAAACAGTTGGGGAGAGAAGATGATAGGGATTTATTCCCAGAGGCAATTAGGCTTGTTAATGAAATAAAACCCCGCGCTGTAATGCTAGAAAATGTCCGTGGATTTTTAGACCCCGATTTTGACGAGTATCGAGAGCATATTCTCTCATCAATCAGGCAACTCGGCTATATCACTCAAATTAAGTTGTTAAACTCTTCTGATTTTGGTGTTCCGCAGCTTCGTCCGAGAGTTGTAATTATTGGGATTCGTAAAGACCAGCGGGGAGTTTTTTCTTATCCCGAAGAAAGACCGGATAGTTCTCCAACAGTTGGTAAAGTTCTTTTCGATTTAATGGCTTCCAAC
>JAETOX010000309.1 GCA_021771575.1 Bacteroides sp.
AAATCTGACTTTTTGAATTTCCTGTTTGGTTAAAGTTCTGAGCCGGTCGATTCTCTGCATAATAGGATACCTCCTATCATTAATATTGCGGAAAATCGAAAAAAGCCCCCTAAAATAATTAAAAAAACTAAAAAATACTTTCTTGAGTTAATTTTACATCCTCATTATAACTCAGAAACGTCTTGATTTCAATTTAGCTTTCTTATTTCTCAACGACTTTTCTTATCCATAAAAATCAAAATAAAAAGGGCAGATCTGACTGCCACTTTTCTGATATCGATCAATGCAGAACCATCCATGGATACCCAATTCAAAACTCTGCTCATTATGATTTTTCTATTTTTTCTTACTTCGAAAAACGATCTTCTTGTTCCCGACTTTCAAAATCTTTCCGGATATCCTCAGCCCAGTTTTCGTCCAGTTCTTCAGATTCTTCATATAATTTCATCGCTTTTGCCAAAATTCCGAAGTTCTTCCGCATTCCTGGTTTATCCGCATGGAAATTCACAGCCCGGCTCGCCCCGATTCCCATACTGCCCGCAGTCTGCACCGCGTCGATATTCGCGCCCAGAAATAAAAATTCCCAATGATCCCGTTCTTTCTGCCGTTCGATCAACTGCTTCACCTGATCCAGAGAATATTCAACGCTGGAATTTTCCATACCGTCCGTCGTGATGATGAACAACGTCTTTTCCGGTCGGTTTTCCGCTTTCATCTTTTGATGCACCCGCGCGATATGCAATACTGAACGACCGACCGCATCCCATAACGCTGTGCTGCCCCGGACATAATATTCTTCTTCGCTCAGACTCCCGATGTCCTCAATCGGAACACGGTCCAAAATCACCTCGGTCTGATCATCAAATAAAACCAACGATACCCGCGCCGAGCTTGCTTCCCGCTTCTGTTTTTCAATCAAGCCGTTAAATCCGCCGATCGTGTCCTGTTCCAAACCCGCCATACTGCCGCTGCGATCCAAAATAAATACGATTTCCATTGTTTCCTTCATGATTTTCTTCATTGCCTTTGCCTCCTCTGTACTTCCAGTTTAAACTGAAAGCCATCAGTGGAGGTCGCTTGGCAGGCGACAAAACAAATTAAAATGAACGACCGCCCAAAAGCGGCTGATCAAAAGCGAACAACACCTCGTTGATCTGAAACAAATCATAAATTCCCTGACCAATGAAATATTCAACGATAATATCCAGCTTGCTGGCATGGGTCAGGGCGTAGCCGGCCCGCCCGATCAAAACCTTCAGTTCATCCAGATTCAGCTCCAGCGCAATTGCCAGCGCCAGCGCCGTCGTTTTACTCGGCCGGTAATCCTTCTGAATCCGAATCTTGGAAAACAATTTCCGGTCAAGATTCGCTCTTTTATAAACTTGCGGATCACTCATTCCTCTTTCGTCAATCATTCGCAGCAACGATTCC
>JAETOX010000310.1 GCA_021771575.1 Bacteroides sp.
CTTGACGTACCGTCTTTTCAGAGTTACCATACACACACCTTAAGGGAACGGAAACAAAACGGAAGTAAGAAAGGCGGTAAAAAATGAAAAAATTTGATATTACAACTCAAAATTTATATGTGTATGAAAAAGAAAATTTGTGTGTAATCAAGGAAAGAAATATTATTTCTGCCGTATATGAATATGACTTTAATCCGGATGAATATTTTAAAACTGAAATTAACAAGCCGGACGGAAATGCTTACCTTTGTTTTTCATCCGATCTGAATATGATAACCGGTGAAATTTCCTTGCATTACTGGGGTGAATTTGAGGGCGGCGAAACGGAAAACGAAAAAAAGTTGACCAAAAAGGAACAAGCCTTTTTTAAAAAAATTATGGAAAAATCTTGTTTAAAATTTTATGGCTGCAATATCCAGGAATTATGGGGAATGGAAAACAAAGTTTCAAACAATTATCAAGAACAAAGTTTAGAAGATGTCGCTATAAAAGATTGTAAGTGCTGTCCTTATGGAAGGGAAACCTATGATCACCGTGGCTGCGGTTACTATACTTGCGGGCGTCCTGGAGGGTGCTACGACCGCGAAACGTACAAGGTCCAAACTCCTCCGCATGATCCTCGGATGGGAATTGACCGAAACGACGAGTCTACCTGGCCTCGCTAATAACAAGAAAGGCGGTAAAAATAAATGTTGGCATATGGTTACGAAGTAGAAGGAAGCCCGGAAGCTCTGGCGGACGTATCGGAAAGTCTGAAAGATAAAAGAAGCTGTATAAACTGGTTTAACTTCAATACCGGCGATCTGTACTGGGACGAGAGTGGAAACGGTTATAAGGTAGAAATAAATCACGAAACGAAGCAAGTAACGCTTAATGAATGGTAAGGGGGTTATAAAGTATGAAGGAAATTAAAGTTGAATGGTGCGAAAATTTTATAAGAGCAATTTTTAAGAAAAAGGTTCCAAATGGCGGCGGTATCTATACTGGGTGCTTCTGGGATATGGCTGAAAGGTCGGGCTTATGGGTACGCGGCACTTACGGCTCTCCAATGAGCCAGGCTCTTGAAAATCTTACCGAAGTCGAGACCGTTCAAGATGCTAATGGAAACTTTGCTTATCATATTTTTAAGCTGAAAAAATCAAAAGGGGCGGCGTAGCTGCTGCCCCGGCACTAAACCGCCGACGCCTGGTCCAAAGTCCAGGGGGAAGAAGTAAGGCAGGCTCCCCGGCCTGCGGTGATGGGTGCTATGTATAAACAAGGCTTCCCGGCCTGCGTGCTGTTCAACAAGTTTTACTGGCTTTTAATGTGAAAACCTTAAAACCGTCCGGGGAAACGGTGCAACTCGTAAACCTCGTAGGCTCCGCGCCTGGCGCGTGGAAGAAAGGTTAATAGGTGATGTGAAGCCGAGCTATGCAAGCTCTACCC
>JAETOX010000311.1 GCA_021771575.1 Bacteroides sp.
TTTAAGGTGTAAAAAAACAGTAAGCCCTGCAAAAAAGGGAGCCTCCAAGGCATTTGTTCCTGCCAATGGAAGCTCCCTTGTTCATTATGAAAGAATTGGCTGGCCTTCCTGATATTTTTTAACCAATGCCTGAATACGCTCATAGGGGTCCAGAAGTTCACTGATGGATACATCATGGTTCAAAGTATCAATAAGCAGAGCGATATATTTACTCATATCACAATTGACATAATAAGGACGCGCCAGCAATTCGGGCGTTTGATAGATGAGATTAGTAGTTAACAAACGGGAAATAGTACCGTCCTCATAGGCTTTATCAAAGCCGTCCAAACCATTGGTGAAAAGGCCGAAGGTTGAGAAAATGAAAATCCGGCGGGCTTTGCGTTTTTTCAGCTCACGTGCAACTTCCAATACACTATCCCCGGAAGAAATCATGTCATCCACGATAATCATATCTTTTCCTTCAATATCGGAGCCTAAAAATTCATGAGCAATAATAGGATTCCGACCCTTTACAACCTTTGTATAGTCCCTTCTTTTGTAGAACATACCCATATCTAATCCCAGAACATTAGCTAGGTAAACGGCTCGGGACATTCCGCCTTCATCGGGACTGATTACCAGCATATGTTCGCTGTCTAACTGCAGGTCAGGCATATTTCCCAAAAGCCCTTTTACCATCTGGTAAGCGGAAGTGACAGTTTCAAATCCGTGAAGGGGAATCGCATTCTGCACACGGGGATCATGGGCTTCAAAGGTCAAAATATTTTCAACACCCATTTCAACTAATTCCTGAAGGGCAAGTGCGCAATCCAGAGATTCCCGGGAAGTCCGTTTATGCTGACGGCTTTCGTAAAGATAAGGCATAATCACGGTGATCCGGCGGGCCTTTCCCCCGATGGCAGCGATCACGCGCTTCAGGTCCTGAAAATGATCGTCCGGTGACATGTGATTGGTGTATCCATAGAGATTGTAGGTCAGACTATAATTGCAGACATCCACCATTAGATAGAGATCGTTTCCCCGCACAGAATCCGCCAGAGTTCCCTTTGCTTCACCGGAGCCAAACCGGGGAGTCTTGGCTTCAATCAAATAGGAATCCCGTTCATACCCTGTAAAAGCAATATTGGATTTGTGTTCCAATTCGCTGGAATGGCGCCATTTTACCAGATAATCGTTTACCTGCTGTCCAAGCTGCTGACAGCTTTTCAGTGGAATCAGGCCCAGTGAGCCTACGGGAATGGTTTCCAGTACGCGCTGACTGCGTTGTAACATAATGATATCCTCCGTTATTTGTGATAAACTTAAACATTTTCGTGTAATTTCTTTTTTACCCGGATATCGGTTTCGGGAAATTGTAAAATTGTGTAGCTACTGATAATGCGGGATAAAATGCGATCCGAATAAGTATCTTCCAAAGCTC
>JAETOX010000312.1 GCA_021771575.1 Bacteroides sp.
GGGGCTGAAGTAGGTCCCAAGGGTTGGGCTGTTCGCCCATTAAAGAGGTACGCGAGCTGGGTTCAGAACGTCGTGAGACAGTTCGGTCCCTATCCGCTGTGGGCGTTGGAAATTTGCGTGGAGCTGTCCCTAGTACGAGAGGACCGGGATGGACGTAGCTCTGGTGCACCAGTTGTTCTGCCAAGAGCATAGCTGGGTAGCTACCTACGGACGGGATAAGCGCTGAAAGCATCTAAGTGCGAAGCCCCCCACAAGAAAAGATTTCCTCCTTTAAAGGTAAGACCCGTGAGAGACTATCACGTTGATAGGTCGGAGGTGTAAGCATAGTAATATGTTCAGCTGACCGATACTAATAGGTCGAACGCTTAACCAATGGTTTTTCAAGAAAGAGGCTCGAGTAATTGGTACTCATTCAGTTAAAGAGGAAATCCGGTGACTATAGCGGAGAGGATACACCTGTTCCCATCTCGAACACAGTAGTTAAGCTCTCTTGCGCCGATGATACTTGGTGGGAAGCTGCCTGGGAAAGTAGGTCGTTGCCGGTTTTTTATTTGAATTAAACACCCTTCGGAGCAATGTTATGAACGTGGCCGAAGGGTGTTTTTTCGTGTATTATTGTTTTAAGAAGTATATTTAATACAAAAGGAAATAAAGCCTATGAAAAGAAATTTGGTCATTAAAATTATTATCATTTTATCGATAGTAATAATTATGGCTTTGCTAATTGTAACTTGTAACAGAGGAATATCGCCTTCTAAATATAATGAGATAAATATTATGGAGATTCGGGATTATGGCATGCATCTTAAAAACCGAGTCATTGAAAAGAACGGATTTGACACTGAATATATTTCTTTTTCAGCAGAGGAATATGTTGCAGATAATCCCGATTTTGAAGGGTTTAAAAGTAATTACAGGCCTGAAGAAGTTACCGCTTCTGAACACAATTATTATTTTTTTGAGGCCGGAGACGGTGCGCTCAAGCTTAAACGTGAGGAGTTTGTTGCCGAAGACGGAGATAAAGAGTTAAGCCTTTACGTTACCGATGACGGTGAGGAATGGATAAATGCAGAATACGGGCTGTCAGATGTCAAAGACAGTAGAATCGGTGGAAATATAATGCGCCTTTGGGGCGATGTTGATACCGGCTACTATCAGGCTATAACCGGAAACATAGAAGGTATTTACTATAACCTTGCCGTAAGAGGCTACAGCCAGGAGGAATTCTTGGAGTTGATTGGGCAGTTCGCTTGATTCGGAGCGACAAGATAGGTAAATATATGCAAAATCGGGGGGGTAAAATTTTTTACCTCCCCGGGGGTAAAAAATTTTACCCCCTCAAAATCAATTATTATATAAGTTTGTATTTATAGAAATTTCTCCTTGCCGGCTTTCCCGTCTATCCTA